>JAZUGJ010000085.1:0-3657 GCA_045641145.1 Paludibacteraceae bacterium | reverse complement strand
CAGAGGTCGAGGAACGCAGACCGAATGAACCATCCTCAAAGGGTGCGGTCAATGAGATTCGTCTAAGTCCATATGTCATGGGGTGTTGAATTGGGCGAGGGCTTGTAAAGGTGCTTGTGATTTCCGTTGCAGTTGGTTGGGTGGGGGAAGGGAACACGCACTTCATCATTAGTAATTCTTCCATCTGAAAACATACCTTGTGGCATTCGCTTCATTCGCTTCGCTCATTCCGCTCACGCAGATTCTAATGACGAAAGGATTGCGTTGCTCTTCATTTCATTTTGATTCACAAGCCCAAATATTCCCCATTCGTAATCCATGACAAAGGGGGCTTGAATCCGAAAAATCAGTTCAAGCCCTCTGCTAAACTTTGATAGGTTGATGAGGTTAGATTTCCAAGGGGTCGGTCACTTCGCCTACAAGCCGAGGGTGGATTTCGACCGCGTAGGTTTTGGCGACCTCCAAGGCCATCAAACCGAGTTCGCGTTCTTCGTCTCCGAGATACCCACTTGGGATAATGTCGCGGACAATGCTTTCGACGATGGTATCCATCAGACCGCTATCCGATAGCGCGTCAGCGCGTCCAAGTTCCATCCAAAAATGAACACCGAGCGGATAGACATTGTAAATGTAATTTAAGACCTTGTGGTAGAAGTCGGTGTAGAGTGAGAGGACGGTCGGATTGTGATAGTCCGAGGCCGCATAGGTCGTTTCGATGTCCGAGAGTTGAAACCATAACTTGAAGCGGTTTAATCTTGCGGTCGAGGCGATGGCGGCACTTCCATCTGCGGCTGACTTGTCAAACGGATAGAGATTGAACTTGGCCTCAAACTATTCAAGAAAGGTTCTTGGGATGGGGTGTGGCAGCATGATTTGTCCTTCGTGTTTGATGTCTTTATTTAGAGATTCTTGGCTTGATTTTAGCGTTCGGTCGGACGGCTGATGCAGAGGTGTTTAGCGGCATGGTGGATGATTTACAGCCCACTTGATAATTGTTGACGGCTAACGTGTCTAAAGTGGCATCGGGCCTATAAAAACACGACGAAAATCTGTAAAGTTATTACTCCATTCTCCTTTGAAGTCAAGAAGAAAATGAGGGAGGACGATGAAGTTTTCTGAACGCGAAATATTTGAAGAAAACCTCTTTACAGAATGTCGTTTGGGGAGCATAATCGGGTCACGATGTAAGCGCGAGGGCGCGGATTACTGAAAACAAAGAATCAAGACAAAACGAAAGGAAATCAAAAGCATGGGAAGACACAGAAAGGGACGGCGGCGGCTCAATGGGATGGGGACGCTGGAGTTAAAGAAGAGCGGAATCTACATTGCGCGGTGGATTGTGGACGGCCACAAGTATTCGCGTTCGACGGGGAAGACCGTCAGGTCCGAAGCAGAGAAAATGCTTGCCGAGTTCGTCCGTCCGTTTCAGCAGAAAGGCGAGGTCGAACGGCTTGAAAATCTGGTGACGCAGATTCGCGTCAAGCGCGGCGAGATTGAAGCAGAAGAGGACGCAAAACCCTCCCTCAAATTGACGGATGCGTTCGACGCATACTTTCGCGAGGTCAACGTGAGCAAGGTGTCGGCAGGGACGGAGCGCGTTTACCTTGACATGTTCCATCGGCTCGAAAAGTTCGTCAAGGGGTATCGTCGGCACAAGGTAGTCGAAATGAGGGAGTTCACGGCAGAAATGGCGAAAGCGTTTTTGACCGAGTTGAAGGATGAGGTTCGGAGCGCAACCTATAACCGCTATCTCAATTTCTTCAAGCTGCTGTGGCGAACGCTTCGGAATGAGGCACGGTTGACGAGCAATCCGTGGGAAGGGTTCAAGAAGCAAGTTCTTGACACCGAATCGCGGCGTAATCTAAACATGGACGAAATCAAGCGTGTAATATCCTCGCTTGACGGCGAATGGCGAACCTTGTTCATGTTGGGCTACTTTACGGGTCTGCGCCTTGTTGACTGCGCCCATGCCAAGTTTGAGAACGTGGATTTTGACAAGCACGTCATATCCGTTGTGCCGCAAAAGACGAAGCGGAAAAGGCGTGGGCCGATTGTCATTCCCTTGGCCTCAGACCTCTACAATCAGATTCTGAAAACGCCTATCGAAAAGCGTCATGGGTACATCATGCCAAACTGTGCGAAACTGTATGACGGCAACGCCATCAACTACAAGTTGAAGCAGATTTTCGAGAAAAACGGAATTGCGACCGAGAAAGATGGAACGAAGAAGCGCAAGACGTGCGTAGTCGGATTTCATTCGCTCAGAAGTGGATTCGTGACTTATGCCATCAATGCGGGTATTCCGCTTCCGATTGTGCAGATGATTGTCGGACATGGTTCGCCGCGCATGACCGAACATTATTACCATGAGAATAAGACAAGTCTCGCGCAATGCGTCAATGCGATTCCGTCTTTGTTCGACAATGCCAAGGAGCGTGAGGTTCTGACTTTGGAATCAGAAACGTTGGGAATGATTCGCTCATGCTTGACGGACAATGAGAATATGGACGAGGGCTTGAAGCGAATCTTGTCCGAGTTCAAGGCGAATGAGACGGAATGCGCCAAAGTGTCATGTCCGATTGATGTGGAATCGGTTTATCGGAAGGTGTCTTGAAAAGGATTGAATCCATTTCCCATGCCGCCCCCTCCGACTTCGGTCGGTGGGGGCTTTTAATCTTATCTGAAAACGGGTTATTATTCGCGCATAGACCACCTACCATACTCTTTTGGTTTTTCGGTTTTCTGCAATCCTTCGTCCAAGCCAATAAAAATAGGGGTGAAACGAATGAGAGGAAGAAGAAATGGGAAGAACCGCTAATTTCTGTTACGGAGCAAGAATGTGGCTGCGCAGGCGAGTGCACAGAGACGTATTGTCTCCGCGTGTGCCCAGCTTGCGTGCCCGTTCTTGATATTCCGTAACGGGCTCTTAGCGGTGCCTTGCTTGAGATATCTCGAACGAGGCACGCTTTTTTATGCCGCCGAAACTGCGTTGCCGATTTACTTGGGGTGGCGCAAGAAGGGACGGACCGAATGAGGGCAGATCGTAGGAGACATATTGCAATATGTCTCTGTGCGCTTGTCGGGGTCGCCCTTGGAGGAAGAGCCGATATGCCGAAACAGAGACAGGTTGATGACGACAATGCGTGCAATGCCGTGAGCAATGTCGTGGAATTGCAGAAACAGATTCATGAGCTGGAGAAGAAGCTTCATCAGGCGACGGTCGGGATGAAGAGCGTTCGCTACGGACTGAACTGGGTTGATTGTCCTGAAGCTTTCGACGCGGATTGCGAGAACAAGATTCCCGTGCTGACGGAAGTCCCTGAAAAAGCGATTGCCAAGAACGATGGCAAGCCGACGCACATCCTTATTGAGGGTGACAACTACCACGCACTTCAGTGCCTCAATTTCACCCATCGCGGCAGAATAGATGTCATCTACATTGATCCGCCGTACAACACCGGCTCGGATGGCTTTACCTATAAGGACAAGCGTTTCCTCGAACAATATCCGAACGGCGAGAAGATCGACAAGAACCATCCACTCCGTCATAGCGCATGGCTTTCGTTTATGGAGAAACGTCTGAGATCTTCCAAGACACTGCTGAGGGAGGATGGAGTAGTGTTCATTTCAATAGATGATAACGAGATGGCAAATTTG
>JAZUGJ010000084.1:0-3718 GCA_045641145.1 Paludibacteraceae bacterium | reverse complement strand
CTTTGGCTGTTGGGATATGTTCTCGTAAAACTTTCCGTCAAAACATTCGTCAATCATTCCTTTGCACTCGTCAGCACCAATCTTACCCTTCGCATAGCCGTAGAGTGCGAACATCCAAAAGAAACCAGAATGGCAATCTATTAGTTCGTGATATGACTTGCCGCCCAAGTGGATGTACTTTCTGAAAGACGATGAGCAAGACACGAACCAATCGTAATGCCGCCCTACCGTGTACCCGTAGTCGGCGTGTTTTTCAAAATAACGGAGGTCGCTTACAAGATTGAGGAGGTCAAGGTCATTGTCGAAAGAGAAGAACCCGAATGCGCACACTTGCTTTTTCCAATTCCGTGGGAAGGAAACCGATAGACCTTCATGCGGTTGCAGACGCTCGTAGATTATTTTCGCTTCATTCAGCTTGCGTTCCAAAAGGCGGCCATGGAAGTACGCGCAGAGGCAATCGTAGATAGATGGGATTTTATTTTCTGTGGTGCGCTTACGAATAAGGAACGAATCCATGAGGGGAAGAAGGAAATCACGGTGAAGTCGGTAAGATTTGGCGTAGTGCCGCCCCTTGTCAATTCCGTTCGAGTAGCCGTTATCGACTTCAATTATTCGTTCTGATTCAAGGGCTTTAAGGGCGAACGAATATGAGATTTTCTTTTTATGGCCATTCCGTCGGTAGGTCTTGAAAAGTTCTTGGAATGAATCAGAGTGGATGGATACGAATGGGACAAGGTCTGCATAGTACCAGTTTACATTTTGAAAAATCGCGGACGAAAAATCCAAGGACATTCCAATGTTTTGTTTCCACGCGAGAGCGGTTCGCGAAGCAATTAGAGAATAACAATTTTCTAAAGCTTCTTGAAATTGGGATGGAGTTTGGAACGAAAGTCCATACTTCGGGTATTGTCTCTCAGAGACATCTGAGAGAATCCGTCGTATTTCTGACCTTTGTTTGGTATCTACAAGTTTCATGTCATCCTTCTTGATTCCATTCATGTAAGCATAATCCGTGTATTTTCTATTCTATTATGTGGGTTCCACCTTCCTTGATTTAGGGTGGGCGATGGTTGGCCTCTGCGGTTGAATCCGGTGCGGTGGCTTTCTGTTTTCGTTTCATTTCCCATTCCTTATGTCTTCTTCAAGCTGCATCTTCTCTATGTACATTGCTTCGCAGTAGGCGAAATACTCGCGGTCGCGTTCGTAATCGTCAAGCGCGTTCTCATAATCTCGCCGCGTGGGGTTGACGGTATTCTCATGGCAGTTTGAGCAACACGGGCCATCTGCGACAGGGGTTGCGTCATTGGCATCGCCGTGGATTGCCTGTCCGCAAAGACTGCAATTGAGCGTTTCCGTGACGGATGTCTGTTGCGCTGTGTGCATGATTCGACCCACTACTCAAAGTCGGCTTCGATGGAATCAGTGACGACGGTTGGCGTTTTCTCTCTCTTCCATGCTGTTCGATAGTCATGTCCAGCGTTCTGAATCTTGACCTTCTCAATCTGATTGCAGAGCGTCCAAGCTTGGTCGTACCGATAGAGCAGACCGCTCAAACAGTTCAACTGGTCCTGCGTGAAGTTCGCAACAATTTTTTCATAGGCAGAGTGGACTCGCATGAAGTCTTCGACTGACATGGCCTTGGGTTTGAATGTCTCATTAGGGGAGCGGCCAATCATGTCCAACACGGCTGTGCAATTCGTCTTGGGGGCAGGGGTAAAGCCTTGCGCGTTGGAATTGGCGGCGAAGCCTTGCACATTGGCGAAAGGTGCGCTTGCGGGCGCTTTGGCTCTTCTTTTGGTTTTGGGGGCATCGGGCACTTCGACATTTTCAAATCGCGGGTCGTGAAACCTGTATTTGGCCCAGCGCATAAAACCTTCTGCGCTTTCCTTGCTTGAAAAAACACTTCCCGAAGATGAGAGGACTTCCGTCCCCCCAATGTCAATTACCCATTGCTCGGGTCCTTTTTGGATGGCTACTGCGTTCATGTTATCCTTTCTTGTTTTGCTTAGTTCTTATTCTGCTTATTCGGCACGGCGACACCGTTGAAGCGCGGGTCGTGAATCTTGTACTTGGCATACCGCATGAATGATTCGGCATACTCCTTGCTTGCAAAAGGCTTGCCCGAAGTCGAGAGGACTTCTGTTCCTTCAATGTTAATCACCCATGCGCCCTGTTCTTTTTCAACGGCTACAGCATTCATTTTTTTTTACCTTTCTTTCTTTTGTTGTTTTCTGTTCCCGCTTTGTTATTCAGGAACGATGGAAGGATGATACACTCTGACCGACATGGCGTCCAGCAAAATGTGAGAACTCATATAAGATTGCGCAGGGTCATAACTGTGCGAAACTGGGTGTGCTATCTTACATCTTGAAAGTTAGGTTGTTTTCGTTTTCAGAACTCATATGAGTTCTGAAAAATTTTTATTCGCTCCATGCGTTTCGGGTAAAAATTGAGGGACGCATGGCATGAAGGAAGACCGCTCAAAGAACTCGCGTAAGCCCGTCTCGCGCATGGGGGTCAAGCTACGGACGGAGCATTTGACACCCCCGCCGTCTGTAGATTAGACAGTCATGTAAAGAACTTAAATAAGATTGTCCAAAGTTGTCGCTCCCGTGTAAAAATAAGAGACCCTGCGCAAAGGCAGGGTCTGATGTTGGATTGAATTAGGCTACGATAGCCGTTGCTTGCGGCGCGGTCATCTGCTGTAGTCCCAATGTGAGGTCTTGCAACTGTGACGGAGAAAGCTTCTGAATGAGCCGCAGGGCGTTTTGTAGTTCTGCGCTTCCTTTGGACGATGTGGAGGATTTACGCGCAGAGGCTTTCAACCACAGCTGTTTCTGATGCTCCCTCGTTGGGTTATTGTAGTAGGTCATGGTGGTGGTAAACTGCTTATGCCCCACCGCTTTCATTATCTGCTTCGTATCCACGCCATTTTCGATTGCGAGACGGCAGAAGGTAGCGCGGAGGCTTGCCCACCCATAGGTAGAGACGGCGCGATTCGTGGACTTTCTGATGATGCGCGTATGGGCGAGAAGTTGGCGAGTACGAGACTTGCCTTGTTCAAACCGAACGATGCGGTCTTTGGTCATAGCTTCAATCTCCATCATGTATCCATAGATGCTCCCCCTTGAAAGCTTTGTCTCGGCTTCGATGACACGATAGGACTTCTTTTCAACTGCATAGAGCTGATAGACCATTTTCATTCGTTCGGTTTTCTGTGCCGTGTAGTGTTGGCGGTCAATGAGCGCAAGAACCTCGTCTGCCGTTTTAGGCGGTATCGGTTCTCCATTTTCAATAAGGGTCGGCTCGGCATCTTTGAGGATGTCGGCAAACAACGCCTTGGCAAAAAGGATTTTCCCCCTGCGGATGATACCACTACGATTATGGATATACATTGTTGCCGCATCGGGGAACAGCAAAGGTTCTTTCGGGTCTGATGAAGTAATGATACCTTCGCAGAGATTGCGGAACTCGTCAAAAAGAGGAATCTCGCACCGCGTGTTTGTTTTCGCGGCAACGAAAGATACGAATCCGTCTCTAAGGTCAATGCTGTCCTTTCGCATAAGGCAAATGTCTTTCAGCCGTGCGCCAGTATTCAGCCCGCAGATGAGGAGCGGATAAAGAAGCTCGTCATTCCGTGCGCACTCTTTGACCTTGGCGATTTGGGCATCCGTCAGCGGTACGCGGTGGATGGTAGCGGCATCCTCGCTGGTGTCTC
>JAZUGJ010000083.1:0-8315 GCA_045641145.1 Paludibacteraceae bacterium | reverse complement strand
GATTGTTTTTAAAGCATCTGAGGACACAACCTACAATGGGGTTTCCTACTCAGCAGGTGAAACCATGCTAACTTCGGAGGTGGCTTAAATGGCAACTACACGATGCAAAAATGTTGACGGCAAAGGCAACGTAACGTATGTCGAATATGAGGTTGAGGAAGTTACCGAAACATCCTACACAGCCGAACAGCTCAACGGCATGACTGTTGCAGAGCTTGAAGCTGTGTGCGCTGAACTCGGAATATCACCGAACAAGAACAAAGCTAACATGGTCGTGCTTATTTTGAATAAGCAGGAGGAACTGAAATGATTAACGCAATTAACCTGTTATGGATTATCCCTGCCGCATTTATCGGCGGATTTATCCTTTGCGCATTTCTCTGCGCCAATAAGTGAACATGGACGATGACGATAAGACTTATAGCGGTCTACTGACCGACGATTAAGGAGGAAGTAATATGAGAATTCTTTTGATAGCGGGCCACGGAGCGGGAGATCCCGGTGCAACTGCTAAGATTAACGGCGTTGTATACAAAGAAGCCGACCTCACACGTGAGGTTGTAGCCAACCTCAAGCCCTGCCTTGAAGCCTACGGCGCAAGCGTACGCGTATATCCCACAAGCCATGACCCGTTCCAGGACTTCAATTCCGGCAAGCTCAATGCGAATGCGCAGTTCGCCAGCTTCGACTACATACTGGAAATACATTTCAATGCAGGTCGAAATGATTTGAGGGGCGACGGCAAAGTTGCAGGCGATGAATGCTATTGGCCGTCGCGCGGAAAAGCCACAGGACTTGAAACGCCCATTACATCCCGCCTGTTTACTGGCTACGCCCAGCGTCAGAGCAAGAGCGGCACGTTCGCTGTAATCAATACTGCCGCAGGCTATGGAAAGAAAGCTAATCTGCTTGAGGTCTGCTTCATCGACGACGCGGACGATATGGCAATCTATTTAAAAAACAAGCAAGCCGTTGCGCAGAACATCGCAGACGGCGTTGCGGCATATTACAAGCTCGCAAAGAAACAGGAGGCAAAGCCAATGATAGACCCCGAAATGCAGAAAGCCATTGAATATGTAAAAGCCGAGGGCATTATGAAGGGCTACGATGCCAAAAACTTCGGCGAAAACGATAATCTCACACGCGGACAGTTTGCAGTCATCCTTTACCGCATGGCGCAGAAAGAAAAGGAGGGCAAATAATGAAAGAACTTTTACATAACATAGCGGCTCTGTTCAAAGTGAAAACTATAATATCGCTTGTTTGCATTTTTGTGTTTGCTCGGCTCTCACTACTCGGAGTGATAACTCCCGATAATGTAATGGTTATTATCAGCATGGTTATTGCTTTCTACTTCGGAACACAAGCAGAGAGGAACGGGACGGACAAATGACACTCGACAAAGACGATAAGGAATATTTAGACGACCGCTATGTAAAAATATCGGACTGTCACAACGATATGCAGTCAGTGGAAGAGCACTCTGCAAAGATTGACACTTCCCTTGCTGTTTTGGCGGCAAAAGTGAGCACCACAAACAAGTTGCTTGCGGCAGTTGCTGCGCCAATTTTGGCAATAGCTATAAAATTGCTCTTTGGAGTGTAAAAAAATATCTTGACACGGTGATTACATTGTGTTAAATTAAACGAGGGCGGCATAACTTCCATGTCGCCCACTTTTTATAGGAGGGATATATATGCCTGATTGCAAAGCTTGCGAGCATAAACATGAACCCTTAACAACAGAAGAAGAACTGAGATATGCTCACGATGTAACAACAGCTTTTGCAGAAAGAACAGTTAAACGGCTGTGGGTGATTATTATACTGCTGATAGCACTTTTTGTCGGTAGTAATGCAATGTGGATTTACTATGACAAGCAACACGAAGAAGTTGTAGTCACTCAAGAAAACGCAGACGGATATAATAATTTCGTTGGTAACGATGGAGATATATTAAATGGCGAAACAAACGATTAAGTACCGTAGGCGCAAAACTGGCGGCAACAGTGGATACCGAAAATGCAATATGTGCAGAGGTACAGGCCGCATAAAGAACAAAAAATGAGGTGAGCAGTTGAAAGCAATAAAAGCTGATTTGCCCAAAGACCTTGACAGCATCGAGATACACCCCCTTGCAGATTTGCACATCGGTGATATGTCGTGCGACTACAAGGCGATATTAAGCGAGCTGGAATACATCAAAAATACTCCGAATTGTTATTGCGTGCTTGACGGAGATTTAATGGACACCGCAATAGCTTCAAGCATCGGCGACACATACTCAAGCACTCACAGTCCCATGGAGCAGTTGCAAGAGTGTGTGAAACTCTTTGAGCCTATCAAGGACAAGATACTTGCGGTAACAAGTGGCAATCACGAAAATCGACATTACAAAACCAACGGCATAGACACAACACAGTTAATGTGTAGTCAGCTCGGCATTGCTGACCGCTACTCACCGACAACTGCACTTGTGTATATCCGTTTCGGCAACGATAGCAGGCACAGCCGTAAAATGTGTTATACAATGTACATGACACACGGCGGTGGCGGCGGCAGAAAAGAGGGCGGCAAGATAAATCGACTTGCAGACCTCGCAACGATTGTTGATGCCGATATTTACGTTAGCGGACACACACATTTACCAGCGGTATTCCGCAATACTTTCTTCAGAGCAGACCCACGCAACAGCGACATAACCCAATGCGAACATTTATTCGTAAACACAGCGGCATGGCTGAAATATGGCGGTTATGGGGATAGACAAGGCTATAAACCAGCGAGCACTATTAACCCAATAATTCACCTTGACGGCCATGTAAAGCAAATGAGGGCTTTGATATGATTGTATATGTTTCTCACAAATTCGGTGGTAATCCCGACAATATGGAACGAGCAAAGCAGATAACGCACGATTTGCAAGTTAAAGACCCTGAAAACTGCTATATCTGTCCTCTGATAGCATTTTCTCACTTGCAGTACGGTGAAATGGGATACGGCGATGAAATGGAGCTGTGCATCGATTTGCTGTCAGTGAGTGATAAACTAATTGTGGCTTCCGAAATATCCGAGGGGGTACAGCGCGAGCTTGACTTTGCAAATTTAGTCGGTATGGAGGTTGAATACCTTTGAGGGAGTTTCCCAATATATCCCGAACAGAACTATCATACTTGATTGACGAATGGATATTCAACGAAAGAGATAGAGCCATACTTAAACGCAGGATGCTTGATGGTGTTCGATATGAGCCGTTAGCTGAAGAATTTGGGCTATCAGTACAACACACCAAAAACATCGTGTACAAGGCCACGGATAAGCTGATAAGACACATACACAACTAAATACAGACTTTTTGAAGTCGTTCACTTGATTGTGAGCGGCTTCTTTTTTTACTATAATATAGGCAACTAAATTAATTAAATTACATATCAAAGAAAGGCGGTTTGCGTATGAACGCACAGAATGAGCCACACGCCTGTAATTGTGGCAAGGTTAAAGTTACACTACTTGACAAAAGAAATGCGCCTGACGCACTCTCAGCCCCTAAAGGTGGCAAGGCGATAGCAATAGACGATGTAGCGGACTTGATTTATGTCGTACAGACCGATAATAGCGGTTACACGAGGCGTACTACTTACAAGGTAAAGCCGATTGATAAATGTTCTCCGAGGCTGTCAACGTTATGGGCAAATATGTAAGCTATAACCCTAACCCTGACGGCATCCGTGTTGGAGATTGTGTAATCCGTGCGCTGTCAAAGGCTCTCGGACAGACATGGGAAGAAACATATATTGATTTGTCTGTCGAGGGATTGTTGATGGGTGACTTGCCGTCAGCTAACGCAGTATGGGGCGCATATCTTCGGCGCAAAGGCTATCAGAGAGAAATAATCCCGAACAACTGCCCTGATTGCTACACAGTCGAGGACTTCTGCGACGACTATCCGCAAGGTACATATATTCTCGCTATCAGCGGTCATGTTGTGTGCGTGGTAGACGGACAGTTTTTCGATAGTTGGTATTCCGGCAACGAACATCCAATTTATTATTGGCGAAGAAAGGACGATAAATAATGGCATTTGGCAACAATTATTCCTACAATCCCTATGTTAATCCCTACGCAAGCCCGTACAATGCGCCACAAGCGCAGTTTAATCAGCCTATGCAATTTAACGCACAGCCACAGCAACCGCCTCAGAACGCAAATAACGGCTTTGTGTGGGTAAACAACATTGACGAGGCTAATGCCTACATGGTAGCACCGAATAATGCGGTGCAACTTTGGGATAAAAATTCTCCGTGTGTGTATCTTAAAACGGCAGATGCGGCAGGCAAACCCACAATGCAGATATTTGACCTTGTAGAGCGAAAACCGTCTCAGAACGCAATACAAGAGCCTACGGAGGGTGTTGAGTATGTTTCAAGGGCTGAGTTTGATGAGCTTGCGCAAAAGGTTGATGCTCTGACGGCAAAAAAGGTTAAAACTAAAGTAAAGGAAGATGTTGATAATGGCTAATCCGTTTTATAGACCTACTCCGGCAAATAACAACCCTCTGCAAAGTTTTATGCAGTTTATGCAGTCAATGAAAGGCAAAGACCCTAATGCCGTACTTAACGAACTTGTGTCAAGCGGCAAGGTAAACCAAGCACAACTAAATGTTGCACAACAAAAAGCCAAAGAAATGAGCGGAGCTTTTAACGGCTTCCGTTCAATGTTCGGTTTTAACTAATTGTTAGCAAAAACTATTAGTATACTTACACTATTTGCGCGCAATAGTGATAGTATAAATATATTATTATTTTGAAAGGATAGATAAATTATGTCTATTACTGCTTCTGAACTCACACCTGCTGACATCGCTGCTTGCACTTGCGGCGGTAACGGCAACGGCAACGGCATGGGCTGGGGCGGCGATTGGTCTGCATGGATAATCCTGTTCCTAATCTTTGCCGCTTTCGGTGGTTGGGGCAACAATGGCGGCGGTGCATTTGGTGGCGGCGGCTCTATGGGTGCAGCTGACAACTATGTACTTGCTTCCGACTTCTCTATGATTTCTCGTCAGCTCTCTGACGGCTTCAATGCACTTGAGCGCAGAACTGACGGCATCACGAACGGCATTTGCGACCTCGGCTACACTCAGCAGAGCCTTATTAATGGCACTAACCTTAATGTCATTCAGGGCACTAACACCATTGCACAACAGCTTGCATCTTGCTGCTGCGACATCCGTGAAGGTATTAGCGGAGTCAACTACAACCTGTCCACTCAGGCAAACGGCATTAGCAGACAGATTTCTGACTGTTGCTGCAATGTTGAAAGACAGATTGAGCGCGGATTTGCTGACACTAACTACAACATGGCAACTCAGAACTGCGCAACTCTGCAAGCGATTGATAAAGTCGGCGACCGTGTTATCGACTACCTTGCAGCAGAGAAAATGCAGAGCCTGCGTGATGAAAATCAGGCACTTCGTCTGTCCGCTTCTCAGGCAAAGCAGAACGCATACCTCATTGACCAGCTCGGCTATCAGTGCCCCAAGCCTGCGTATGTCGTACAGCCCCCTCAGAATGTCACATTCCCCACTAACTGTTGCGGCGGTGTAACCTATGCTAACTTTGGCGGCGGTTGTGGCTGTAACGGCTGATAGGAGGTAATTATGGCTGTTGAACTTACTGCTGTTTTGCCTCAGACTGTACAGTATGGGCAGAATGTGCTTTTTACCGAAACACCTGTCAGGTGTAACAAAGGTTATGTAGTTCACAGAGAGGGCGCAGGCATTGTAACTCTGCGCGGCATTAGCTGTCAGTGTAGGGCACGTTATCAGGTCAGCTTTGGCGGCAACATTGCCATTGCTGACGGCGGTACCGTTGAAGCTATCAGTGTCGCAATTGCCATTGACGGCGAGCCTTTGCCCTCGACTACCATGATTGTTACTCCGGCTGATACTGGCGACTTCTTCAGTGTTTCCAACACCACGTTTATTGATGTACCTTGCGGCTGTTGCGTGACTATTGCAGTCGAAAATGTCAGTATCACCGATGACGGCACGGCAATTCCCATTGATGTTGCAAACGCAAACCTCGTCATTGAACGAGTAGCTTGAAGAAAGGAGTAAAAGCATGAACGATATTCTTTACGATTATGTTTGCGAAGAGCTTGAAGATGTCGAAAAAGACGGACTTAAAGCCGGAAACCTTGATAGCACAGACAAGCTGGTAAACATCAAGAAAAATCTGCTGAAAATCGAGAAGTACGAAAACGAGATGGGCGATAGCTATGCTTACGATGACGGCGGTTACTGGACTGCTGAAGGCAGTTACAATGATGGCATGAGCTACGAGCGCGGCGGTCAAGGCGGTTACAGCTCTGCAAGACGTGGTATGCACTATGTCAGAGGTCACTATTCTCGTGCTGACGGCATGAACGGCATGGGCGGTCAGAGCATGGCTTATCGTGGCGGCTCGTCTTATGCACGCCGTAGAGATAGCCGAGGTCGTTATTCTCGTGCCGATGCTAAAGAGGAAATGATGTCAAAGCTCGGTGAAATGATGCCGATGGCAGACGAAAAACAGCGCGGTATTCTTGAGAACGCAATGCGCCAGCTTGAAAAAGCCTAAAAGGGGGTAAACCCCTATGCTATCAGAGCATGATTTGCTTTCCGAAATCGACAAGTACAACGCAAAGGCAGACTTAACACCCAATGAGTGCGTACGGCTTGCCGCATTCTATACAATACTAAATTGCCAATATCCGATTGAGCAATCAGTTCCTCAGTCAACGTCAATGGCAGGTGGAGAAAACATTGAAAAAACAATCTCTGTTGACGGCAATAGTGAATTTTTCACGGCTATTGACGGCAGAAATGCCACGGAGATGTGGAAGCTTATGGATGAGCTAATGGATGCTATTAGTGTTGTAAACCCCAAATTATACAAAAGCGTAATGCGCAAAATTAATTCTTGACATCTGTACATATCGGTGTTATATTATAAGTGCTTTAGGCACTCAACACACCTCTCCTTTTTAATAGAAGGCAGACAGCTTCGGTTGTCTGTCTTTTATTTTTTTGATTTTTTATAAAAATATTTCAAAAAAAGTGTTGACAGTTATTAAAACTTAGTGTACAATGAAGCCACAACAAGAAAGGAGGCCATCAAACATGGCATATTACAAGTGTTTAGAGTGCGGCAATATCTTTGAGGAAGGCGAGGAACGCACATGGCGTGAGGACTACGGTGAGGAACTAAGCGGATGCCCTTGTTGCGGTGGAGCTTATGATGAAGCGTATTATTGCAAAGAGTGCGATAGTCAGTTTGTCGAAGATGAACTTTACGAGGGGTACTGCTTTGACTGCCTCTCTGATAGCATTACCTACGACAAGGCTTTGGAGTACATCAAGGAAAATGGATACCTGATAGACTTCATGGTCGGCAAATTCTACGAGTGCGATGTTCCGGCAGACTTTAACCCCAGCGAAAAGTTTTTGAATGCTATTGAGGAGAACTTCCTGCGAATGAAAGCAGATGACCTCATTTGTGGCAGATTTGACTTTTTGGATTGCATCAAAGAATTTATCTTGAAAGACGATGGCGAATGCGGTGTTTACAACTACGCAGAGTGGCTGTCAGAAAGGAAGTGTTACCGTGAGACTGGTTGATGCAGATGCTCTATCAGACGTCATTTTGAAGGAAGATTTTAGCGTAGAAGATGCTTTAATCAGCGTGGATAGAGCGTTAACTGTCGATGCCGTTGAAGTTGTGAGATGTGGACAATGCAAGCACTACGAACTTACATGGAAAAGCGACGACGGTGACACGTTCGGGAATTGCAAAGCAAGCGATATGGTGGACGTGAAAACTGATTTTTTCTGTGCTTGTGGAGAACGAAAGGGAGGTAGTTGAATGCTGAAACTTTTTTGCGATAGATGCGGAGTTGAACTATCAAAAGGTGACCACTTTACAATTCTTTCCGTTAAACCAATGAATGTGCTTTCAATAACAGACCTTAGCGAAAATTACTTTGTGTGTCCCAAGTGCGCAGCGTGGATTACAAAAGAGATTAATGTTCAAGAGCGTAAAATCGAGCCATCAATGGTGACTTTAGTGAAAGGAGATAACGAATGACTAACAGAGAAGAAAACCGCAAGAACTCCGTAACCGTACCGATGACAGCGGAGCAAAAAGAAGCTGTCAGAGAAGCGGCAAAGGCTGACGGCATGACAATTGCAACGTGGGTAAGATACCAACTCTTAAACATTCTAAAGGAGGAAAAGTAAAATGAAGTGTCCTGTATGCGGAAGTGAACACGTTAATGT
>JAZUGJ010000082.1:0-17801 GCA_045641145.1 Paludibacteraceae bacterium | reverse complement strand
GCTGATAAAAGGCAAACTAGTCATCCTGAAAGATGGCAAGTGGCATAATGTGCTGGGAATGAGATATTAATAACTATCAAATAATAAAGGATATGAAAAAGATTTTTACATTTATTATTGCTGCCACGCTGTGTGTTGGTGCGTGGGGGACGCCAATTCAAATCGGCACTTATAATTCCAACAATTATAGCATAAACTTTCCAATGGTAATGGAATCCAACTCTTATGGTTCTTTATGCCAAATGTTGTATTTAGCATCCGAAGCCAACATATCTGATGATGCTTCACGTGATATTACAGGTGTTAGTTTCTATTTCAAGGGAAGCACGTCTAATATTACACGCAACGTGGAAGTTTGGCTAATGTTATCAACTTCTACATCAATGAGTAGTGACTATTTTTTAGGAAATAGTTCTTCAAAAAATGCAGGAACGAAAGTGTTTGATGGACAGATTACACTTCCCACAGGAGGAGGATGGTATGATATTCACTTTAATGTTGATGGTAATACTGCTTTCACTTGGACCAAACAAACAACAAGTACTTCACCCAAAACATATAATCTAGTTGTCACAATCTTTGATAAAACTGCCACAAAACTTCCAGGTGGTACTTACCACTACACATATACCGCTACAGCGAAGAGAGGATGTTATAAAAATGGAACGAGTGTCGATTTGTCCAACATTGCCGCTTCAAAAGCATATGATGTACAAGGTAGTAGGGGGACTACTATGCCCCTTATTAAATTGTACTTTGCTGGCGACGACCCAGAGCCCACTCCCACCCCATCCTTAACCGCCACCAGTGACATTACCGATTTTGGCACATTTGCAAAAGAATACGAAACACAAACTGCCACCATCACCGTAACGGGCGAGAACCTAACCGAGGATGTCACAATCTCTGCTGGCACAGGTCTTTCGGTTACGCCGACCTCACTTACCAAAGAAGCCGTTATGGCACAGGGAGGCGCAACAGTAACAGTAACTACCACCGCTGACTTCGTAAGTGGGTCAAAAGTGACCATTTCCGGCAATGATATTGAAAAGAAAATTACACTATCTGGCATCCAAGCAACATTTGAAACAAAAATATCTGTTCAACAATTAGCAAATACCTCAGACGGAAGTTATTCCAGTTTGGCAGGTCCTACCGAGATTAAATCAGTTGATAACAGCACCAATACATTTGTCATTGGGTCAGGTTCATATGCTTGCACCATCGATTATTCTGCCGTACCCGGCACATACGTCGCATTGGGCAAAGTTTCCAACCTAAAAGTCAAAAAAACAGGTACGGGCACTTTCAAAGCGTTTGCCTTTGATTACAGCGGACCTGTGGTAACAGTCATTACTATTGACGAAGATGCCGATAATAGTGAGACGCTCGCAGAAGAAGCAAAAAATGTCAACGTGACACTTAATCGTGCTGCCTTCCAGAAAAATATGTTCAACACATTCTGTGTGCCTTTCGATATTAGCGAAGGCTTGATAGGAACCAAATTCGCAGGTTGTGAGATTATTACCCTTGCATCTTCTACATACAATGATGGCGTTATCTCTCTAACATTTGAGGAATGTGACCACATGAAAGCAGGGAAACCATACTTGATAAATCCAAAGAACCAAGATATTTCGTTCACTTTCAATGGCTGCAACATACAAAACATTGCGTCCGATAGTATAGAGACCGAACTTGTTGACTTTATAGGCATTGTTAATCCTACCGAACTACCACATAGTAAAGAAATACTATTTATGGGGCTGAACAACGAACTATTTTGGCCAACAGAGGCAGGAACACTCAAAGGACTACGATGCTACTTCAAAGTGAAGTTCGAAGGCACTCCTGAGAGTAGTCCTATGCAGGGAGCACCCGTGCGTATGACGATTAACAGAGAGAATACCGCAACCCGATTGGGTAATAGTACAAAACAGAATGCACATTGCAGCAAGATGATTCACAACGGTAGGTTGATAATTAACCGCAATGGCAAGATGTTCAACATACAGGGTATCCAACTATAAGTTGAAATAGGCATTAAATTTAAAGAAGAACGATTATGAAAACATATATTCAACCACAAATAGTCATTCAGAATATAGCCCCTCTCAACGTTATGGTGGGAGCAAGTAATCACATTATAAATAGCGATTTTGGTATTCAATCCAACGGACAAGGGCTGGGCATTCAATATGCCATATAAGGGCATAAGCAATACAATCATTAACAAAATTAGAGGCGAGCGATTGCCTCTAATTTTTTTTTTTGTTGGATTGCTTCCGCATATCGAGTTACAGCCACATTGCGCATATCGAGGTTTAGCGCGTGGCTGTCTACTCGCTATTTTGGATTTCGAGGGCAATTTTATTGTATCTTGGGACGCCGCCTGATGCGTTGCATTGCTTCCGCATATCGAGTTACAGCCACATTGCGCATATCGAGGTTTAGCGCGTGGCTGTCTACTCGCTATTTTGGATTTCGGCAAGCTGCCTGCTACGCCCCTGCCAAGCACCTCCCATCGCATTCCCCCGAAAGGTACACATATTTTTATTAAAATACGCAAAATCAGAGCAAAAATGGCTGACGCCTAACATTGTCAATTTTGCAGTAGTCTATTGTGAGTAAACTCCCATATCCTACCACAAAACAGACAATAATAAGATGTAAATCTAATTTTTTGCTCTAATTATTTGCGTATTCCAAAAATTCTTTGTACCTTTGCAAGCTTTTTGCGGAATAGGCATTATAAGTGCTTCGGCAGCGCATGAGTTTTTAACAGCAGCGCATAGACCCAAGACGCCTCACCGCCGTAACAGATTGGTGAATCGGTGAACCGGAGAATCGGGAAACCGGAACCAACTCAATAAAACAACAAATACACATGTATGCAATTGTAGACATGATGGGACAGCAATTCAAAGCCGAAGTAGGCAAAAAGCTGTTCATCAACCGAACCGAGGGCGAAAAAGGTGGCTCGTTGGAGTTCGACAAAGTATTGTTCGTAGAGAACGAGGGTAAGTTCAAAGTAGGCGCACCCTATGTAAAAGGCGCTAAAGTAATTTGCGAAATTCTGGACAACGAATGCCGCGGAGAGAAAATCTTGGTATTCCACAAGAAACGCCGCAAAGGTTACAGAAAACTGAACGGTCACCGTCAGGATTTGACCGATGTAATTGTAAAGGAAATCGTTCTTGCTTAACGATTTCGGTTTGAAGTTTAAAGTTTAAAGTTTAAAGACTAGTAGATTATGGCACATAAGAAAGGTGTCGGTAGTTCAAAGAACGGCCGTGAATCAGAAAGCAAGCGTCTTGGTGTGAAAATTTGGGGCGGACAGTTCGCCAAAGCAGGCAACATTATCGTTCGTCAGCGCGGAACAGTACATAACCCCGGTGAAAATATGGGCATGGGTAGCGACCATACGCTGTATGCCCTCAAAGACGGCGTGGTAACCTTTACCCGCAAACGCAATAACAAGAGTTACGTCAGCATTCAGCCCATTGCTGAAGCGTAAGTAATTCCTTATATACACAATCTGTTCCTCCGCCGCAAGGCGGGGGAATGTTGTGTGTGACGCACGCGCGTACGCATACGTGACGCATACGTAAAACAAAAAATATTATGTTAACACTCAAACAAATCTATGACGACAAGGCAGCCATCGTTGCCGGTCTCAACAAAAAGCATTTCGCCGATGCAGAACAAGCCATCGACCAAGTAATCGCCCTCGACCAAGAGCGTAAAGCCGCACAGCAGAAAAAAGATGCCGCTTCGGCTGAAATGAACCAGATAAGTAAATCAATCGGCATGTACATGGCGAAAGGGCAAAAAGACGAGGCAGAAAAAGCCAAAGCCCAAACCGGCGTGCTGAAAGAGAATATCAAACAGTACGAACAGGAAATGGCAGAAGCCGAAGAGAAACAGCGTCTGCTGCTACTTACCATTCCTAATGTACCCTACTCGCTTGTTCCAGAAGGCCGCAGCGCAGAGGATAACCTCGCCGTCAAAGTAGGCGGCTGGGAAGCCACCAACGGTGAATCGGGGAATCGGTCAATCGGTGAGTTGGTAGATAATAAGCACGCTTTCGACAAAGACGGAGCGGCTATAGCCCTCAAAGACTGGGACGATACTTGGAACCCGCAACCCGCATACGCCAAACTGCCTCACTGGGAATTGGCAAAGAAATATAACCTGATAGACTTTGACCTCGGCGTTAAAATATCCGGCGCCGGATTCCCCGTCTATATTGGTCAGGGCGCACGCTTGCAGCGCGCACTGATTGATTTCTTCCTGGACGAAGCCACCAAAGCGGGTTACACGGAAATCATGCCTCCCACAGTAGTGAATGCCGCCTCCGGCTACGGCACGGGTCAACTGCCCGACAAAGAGGGTCAGATGTACCACTGCGAGGTAGATGACCTATACCTCATTCCTACCGCCGAAGTACCTGTAACAAACCTGTACCGCGACGAGATAATAGACGAAGACCAACTGCCTATTAAGAACTGCGCTTATACGGAGTGTTTCCGCCGCGAAGCCGGCAGTTACGGAAAGGATGTACGCGGACTGAACCGTCTGCACGAATTCAGCAAGATAGAGATAGTACGCATTGACACACCCGACCACTCCGATGCCAGTCATAAAGAGATGTTGGCACATGTGGAAGGGCTGCTCAAGAAACTCGAACTGCCCTACCGTATTCTGCGTTTGTGCGGCGGCGACATGAGTTTCACTGCCGCCATCTGCTACGACTTTGAGGTCTATAGCGAAGCCCAACACCGCTGGTTGGAGGTAAGTTCGACCAGTAATTTCGACACTTATCAAGCCAACCGTCTCAAATGCCGCTACCGCCGTGCGGACGACAAGAAAGTGCAGATTGCACACACACTAAACGGATCGGCATTGGCATTGCCCCGTATCGTGGCTGCGTTATTGGAAAACAACCAATGTGAGGAAGGAATACGCATTCCGAAAGCGTTGCAACCGTTCTTCGGGGCAGAGATGATTAGGTAGGTAGTAGGTAGTAGATAGTAGGTAGTAGAGAAATGGTTGACATACTGAAATATATCATACCGGCGTTGGTGGTGGTACTGGGTGTATGGTTTATCCAATACACCCAATACCGTCGCGAGGAGAAAAAACGCCAATACGAACTCAAACGCGAGAGTCAAAAAACTATCTCGCCTATCCGTATGCGCGCCTATGAGCGCCTTTCGCTACTGTTAGAGCGCACCGAACCGGAAGCCATGATTAAAGAATTGACTGCCAACAGCACCTGGACGACCATGAGTGTAGCGGATATTCAGCGCGAGTTACTGCAACGCGTACGCATAGAATTTGACCACAATATGAGTCAACAGATATATGTGTCGGACGAGTTATGGCGGCGAATCCTGCTGGCACGCGACGAAATGGCGGCGTTCATCAACCAGATGGCTATCCAAATCAAGCCCGGCAGCACAAGCATGGACTATATGAAAACACTTATTCAAGCATACCATTTGAACGGCGATACGCCTCACGAAACGGCATTGCAATACCTGAAAGATGAAGTTCGGACGCTCCTATAACAGAATATTAGTCGTAGTGACGATTGCCCTCACTTTCATCGCCTGCCGCCCCGACACCGTATGCCACGAAACCATGACGGTAAGGTTGACATGTGAGTTCCGCGAGTTATACACAGACCAGAACAATCAGCCCCAAACGCGTATCGTATGGGATAGTTTGACGGTGAAAGGCATTGGAACAGACAGCATACTATACAACAACAGCAAATCTGTCAGTAAGATTATGCTGCCTATGCGCCAAAACACGGACAGCACCTGCTATGCGCTCACCTATCACGGCCAAACCGACACATTACTCACATACCACGACAACACCCAAAGTTTTGTCAGTTTGGAATGCGGTTGTGTATGTACTTATCAGATGCGGCATATTCGACACACTCGCCATTGGCTTGACAGTCTGATTATCGAGAATAAAGAAATCAATCGAAACAGCGGTACCAATATCTATTTTGTAACCCACAGCGACAAATAAACGGCGAATGAGAAAATGGTGGTTAATAGGGTTCGTTCTATTGGCAGCCGGTACGGCAAACGCCAAAGTGCATATACCAGATAGTATCATGCACCGCGACGGGCTATATGTGGATAACCTAAAGATATACAACGACTCCGCCATTTTCCAAGGTGTCAACCTTAAACTGGACCTATTCAACACCATTTACTACCTCTGCAAAAGTCAGGCACAGATGCAAACCTATGAGATAGCACTCAATGTGCGGCTCAAACAGCGTTTCTACCCCACTCTTGAATTGGGTTACGCGCAAGGCAAACTGGGATTGGAAGAGTCTTACTGGGACGGCAAGGGCGGTTGGGCATCGGTAGGTTTGGATATTAACGGACTGAAAAAGAACACCAATAGTCTAAATGCTTTATTGGTCGGTATTCGTGTCGGTACGGCCGTGCAGCAATATGACCTCACGGGCGTGCGCGTCGCAGACTCGTACTGGCAGGACCGCGTGCAGACCGATTTCCGCAATCTCTTCCGCACCGACTGTTGGGGTGAAGTCGTGGGTGGCTGCCAAGTGCAGGTGTATAGCGGGCTAATCATGGGTTGGTACCTGCGAATCAAACTGCTTTTTACCCGTAAGACACCTGAAAACGAACCTTATCCCTATTATGTACCCGGATTCGGATACAGAGACGATACGCAATGGGGGCTTAGTTACTATATAGGTTGGAAATTCTAAAAGAGTGGAATCGGGGAATTGATGAATCGGGAAGGCAGGAATTAGAAACGTAGCAAGACAGATTGAACAATAGGAAAAAATCTATGAAACATACCACACAACTAATGAATCGGGCAGCCGACAATATCCGTATTTTGGCAGCAGCGATGGTAGAAAAAGCCCAAAGCGGACACCCCGGCGGTGCTATGGGTGGGGCAGACTTTATCCAAGTTCTCTACTCCGAATTCTTGGAGTACGACCCCGAAAATCCCGCATGGGAAGCACGCGACCGTTTCTTCTTGGACCCGGGACATATGGCACCTATGCTGTATGGTCAATTATGCCTTGCCGGTAAATATAGTTTAGACGAACTGCAAACGCTGCGTCAATGGCAGAGTGCAGTACCCGGACACCCCGAACGCAATATAACACGCGGCATTGAGAATACCAGCGGTCCGCTTGGTCAAGGGCACACCTACGCCGTCGGCGCCGCCATCGCTGCAAAATGGTTCAATGCACATTTCGGAGCAATTCATAATCCCACTATCTATACTTTTATTTCAGACGGCGGCATACAGGAAGAAATTTCACAAGGGGCAGGTCGTTTGGCAGGGCACCTCGGGTTGGATAACCTCATCATGTTTTACGACAGCAATAGTATTCAACTCTCCACCAACTGCAATGTAGTAACATCTGAAGATGTTGCCAAGAAATATGAAGCGTGGAACTGGTATGTCCAGACTATTGACGGCAATGACCCGGATGCTATCCGTCAGGCCCTTACCAATGCCAAAGCGGAAAGGCACCGTCCCAGTCTGATTATTGGTCATACAGTAATGGGTAAAGGATGCTTAACCGCAGACGGGCAATCGTTTGAAAACCAATGCTCAACACATGGTCAGCCACTGTCCAAAGCGGGAGCAGATATATCCAAAACAATAGCCCACTTAGGCGGAAATTCCGACGACCCGTTCCGTATTTTCCCCGAAGTGGAGCAGTTATACGCAGAGCGTGCAGCCGAACTGCGCGAGATAGCCAATAGTCGCTATGCGGCATATCATGAGTGGGCAGCAGCCCATCCCCTTGCCGCTAATGAATACGAAACCTACATGAGTGGCGCGGTA
This sequence comes from Paludibacteraceae bacterium, assembly GCA_045641145.1. GTDB lineage: Bacteria > Bacteroidota > Bacteroidia > Bacteroidales > Paludibacteraceae > Colicola. The sequence continues at coordinate 9,935 of JAZUGJ010000082.1, read as the reverse complement.
CCCTGCATTGACTGGTCGGAGATACGACAGAAAAGCGATATCGCCACTCGCAACGCCAGCGGTGCCGTACTATCCTATTTAGCGGAACATGTGGGCAATATGATTGTCAGTTCGGCAGACTTGTCCAATTCAGACAAGACAGACGGGTTCTTAAAGAAAACGACGGCTATCCAACGAGATAACTTCAATGGACAATTCCTGCAAGCCGGTGTAAGCGAAATGACTATGACCTGTATCATGATTGGCATAGGATTACACGGCGGTATTATCCCCGCTTGCGGTACTTTTTTCGTATTCTCAGATTATATGAAGCCCGCAGTCCGCATGGCAGCACTCATGGAGATACCCGTTATTTTTATTTGGAGTCATGATGCGTTCCGCGTAGGCGAAGACGGTCCTACCCACGAACCCGTGGAACAAGAGGCGCAAATACGCTTGCTGGAGAAGATGAACAATCACAGCGGGCGTCCGAGTATGCTCGTCCTACGCCCCGCCGATGCAGAAGAAACAACTATGGCTTGGCGCGTAGCCATTGAGAACACCGCCACGCCTACCGCTCTCATTCTCAGCCGTCAGGATATTCCTTCGATTCACAATGCACAATGCACAATGCACGATGAACAGGAGGCATTCCGAAAGGGTGCGTATATCGTATCCAAAGACGAGAACCCGCAAGTGGTACTATTAGCCAGCGGTAGCGAAGTATCTACCCTGGTGGCAGGAGCCGAGCTACTGCGTAAAGACGGTATCCGGCTACAAATAGTCAGCGTACCAAGTGAAGGATTGTTCCGTCAGCAGAACAAAGAATATCAGGAGTCTGTATTACCCCGCGGCATACGCCGCTTCGGTTTGACCGCCGGTCTGCCTTGCACAATGGAAGGACTGGTAGGCGAAAACGGCACCGTGTGGGGACTGAACAGTTTCGGTTTCTCTGCACCGTATAAAGTGTTAGATGACAAATTGGGATTCACAGCAGAGAATGTATATAAGCAGGTTAAAAGATTGGTGAATCGGGGAATTGGGGAATCGGTGAATCGGTAAATAAATACATGAGATATGGAATATAATTTTAGAGAGATTGAACAGCACTGGCAAGCGGAATGGGAGAAAGCCCACGCCTATCAAGTCAGCAATCATTCGGACAAGAAACCTTTTTATGTTTTGGACATGTTCCCCTACCCCAGCGGAGCGGGATTGCATGTGGGACACCCTCTCGGCTACATTGCCAGCGATATATACGCCCGCTACAAGCGCTTGCAGGGGTTCAATGTGCTACACCCCATGGGGTTTGACTCCTATGGTCTGCCTGCCGAGCAATACGCCATACAAACCGGCACGCATCCGGAAGTAACAACCAACAAAAACATCGCCCGCTATATTGAGCAATTAAAAAAAATCGGTTTTTGTTATGACTGGGACCGCGAGGTACGCACTTGTGACCCCAAGTTCTATAAATGGACCCAATGGGCATTCATTCAGATGTTCAACTCCTATTTCGACCCTGCTACACAGAAAGCCCGTCCTATTGCCGAACTGGTACGCCATTTCGAACTGACTGACCCCACATGGAACACCATGACAGAGAAGCAGCAGCAGGAAAAGTTGATGAACTACCGCATTGCTTACCTCAGCGATACAAAAGTCAATTGGTGTCCCCAATTAGGCACCGTTCTCGCCAACGACGAGGTTAGCGAAGGTTTGTCTGTACGCGGCGGCTATCCCGTTGAGCAGCGCGTCATGCGTCAATGGTCACTCCGTGTGAGTGCCTACGCGGGGCGGCTTTTGGAAGGGTTGGACCGAATTGACTGGACCGAGTCGCTGAAAGAGACCCAACGCAACTGGATTGGACGCAGCGAAGGGGCGGAGATGCAATTTAAGATTAAAGGACAAAACGACCCATTTACCATCTTCACCACCCGTGCGGATACGGTCTTCGGTGTTACGTTCATGGTATTGGCACCCGAATCGGAATATGTATCCCGTGTTGTAACGGAGGAACATAAAAACGAAGTGGCGGCGTATCTTGACCGCTGCAAACACCGCACCGAGCGTGAGCGTATTGCCGACCGTAAAGTAACAGGCGTATTTACAGGCAGTTATGCCATCAATCCGCTGACCAACGCCGAAATACCTATTTACATCAGTGATTATGTGCTAAGCGGTTACGGCACAGGAGCCATTATGGCGGTGCCGGCACACGACAGTCGGGACTATGCCTTTGCCAAACACTTTAACTTGCCTATCATTCCTCTAATTGAGGGTGCCGATGTCAGCGAAAGCAGTTTCGATGCCAAGGAAGGCAAAATGATTAACTCCGGATTCTTAAACGGATTGGAAGTCAAAGATGCTATCCGTTGCATGAAGGAGCATATCACCAATACGGGTATCGGGCGCGTCAAAGTCAATTACCGTCTGCGTGATGCCATATTCTCCCGTCAGCGTTACTGGGGAGAGCCATTCCCCGTTTATTACAAAGACGGAATGCCCTATATGATTGACGAGAAGCGTTTGCCACTCATGTTGCCCGAAGTGGAAGAGTTTAAACCCACCAAGGACGGTCGTCCGCCACTTGGCAATGCCAAGAACTGGACCTATGAGGGTTATCCGCTTGAACTGAACACCATGCCGGGCTTTGCCGGGTCCAGCGCGTATTACCTGCGCTATATGGACAACCACAACGATAACGCCCTTGTGGATAAAAAGGTCAACGCCTACTGGCGGCAAGTCAATCTGTATATCGGCGGCACCGAACATGCCACAGGCCACCTCATTTATAGCCGTTTCTGGAATAAGTTCCTATACGATCTTGGTTATGTATGCGAAGACGAGCCCTTCCAAAAACTGATTAACCAAGGTATGATTCAAGGGCGCAGCAACTTCGTTTATCGCTATATCGGCGAAGGAGCGACAGGTAACCTTTATATCAGTTATAACTTGATTGACAATCCCGAATACAAGGGCAAAGTGCAGCCCATCCACGTAGATGTCAATATCGTCAAGAACGACATTTTGGATGTGATGGCGTTCCGCAATTGGATGCCTGAGTATAAAAACGCCGAGTTCGTCTATTCAGACGGAACGACAGACAGCGACAACCCCTATATCGGTGCGCCGGCTGAAAAGCAATACATCTGCGGTTGGGCAGTGGAAAAAATGTCCAAGTCTATGTTCAATGTGGTCAACCCGGATGACGTTGTAGAGCAATACGGCGCCGATACATTGCGTCTGTATGAGATGTTCCTCGGCCCATTAGAGATGTCCAAACCGTGGGACACGAACGGTATAGACGGCGTACACCGCTTCCTCAAAAAGCTATGGAATATGTACGAGACCATTACCAACGACGAACCTACCAAGGAGGAGTTGAAGAGTCTGCATAAACTGATTAAGAAAATAACCTGGGATATTGACAAATTCTCCTTCAACACGTCTATTCCCGCCTTTATGATAGCCCAAAGCGAGTTGGCAACTTTGCACTGCAACAAAGCCGCTATCCTCAAGGCCTTCGCCGTGTTGTTAGCGCCCTACGCACCCCATATTGCCGAAGCCATGTGGCACCGTTGTGGCGAACAGGGTTTTGTTATTGATGCCCAATGGCCAGAGTGGGACGAGCAATATCTCACTGAAGATAATGTCAAATACCCTGTTCAGTTCAATGGTAAAGTGCGCTTTACCCTTGAATTGCCCAAATCAGCAGGAAAAGACGAAGTAGAGAGTGCCGTCATGACGAATGACGAGACTGCCAAATACCTGAACGGTACCACACCCAAAAAAGTGATTGTCGTACCGGGAAGGATTGTAAATATCGTACTGTAACAAAAAAGGGGGGACTTACCTCCCCCCTTGTGAACCAGCTGGGGCTCGAACCCAGGACCCCATCCTTAAAAGGGATGTGCTCTACCTGCTGAGCTACTGATTCAACGCTTTTTTCTCAAAAGCGGCTGCAAAGGTACAATAAATTTTTGACTTGACCAAATATTTTGCCAAAAAAATGCTTTTTTAGCGCAAAAAAAATGAATATCTCGCTCAAATATGACCGTCGAAAGACCTCCACAACAAAGGTTGGTAACCTTGCTATAGGGTCGGACTATCCTATCCGCATCCAAACAATGGCGAATACATCTACCGATGATATAGAATCCTCAGTGGCACAAGCCATACGCTGTCAACAGGCGGGTGCCGACTTATTCCGATTTACCACACAAGGTATCAAGCAAGTCGAATCTTTGCGCCTCATCCATAACAGGGTATTTGCCGACGGTCGACCGACGGTCGAATTAAATGTTAAGCCAACGATAGGCATATGTAGCTTACCTCTCGTGGCTGATATTCACTTCCGTTCCGATGTAGCAGATGCCGCTGCTGAGGTGGTAGAAAAAGTGCGTATCAATCCGGGTAATTACGCCAATGATCCGGCTACTATCCGTGAGCGTTTCACCCACCTCATTGATATATGCAAGCAGCACCATACTGCTATGCGTATAGGGGTTAACCACGGTTCCCTTTCCCGTCGCATCATGGACCAATACGGCGATACACCCGAAGGTATGGTGGCTTCATGTATGGAGTTTCTGCGCATTGCCGTGGAACAGCATTATAACGATATCGTCCTCAGTATCAAGGCGTCTAATACACGCATCATGGTAGATACGGTACGACTGTTGGTGGCAACCATGGAGAAGGAAAATATGGCATTTCCATTGCACCTCGGCGTTACCGAAGCTGGCGAAGGAGAGGACGGGCGTATCAAGTCGGCAGTGGGCATAGGTGCCCTATTGGCGGACGGAATAGGCGATACGGTGCGCGTCAGTCTGAGCGAGGCACCAGAGGCGGAGATACCCGTTGCACGCGATTTGGTGGCATATTTTGCAGATAAGGACAGTATGCGCTATAAGGAAAGTACGATTGTATCTTATGACGAAGTCAAACAATCTGTTTTCTACTATACCGATCAGCCCGATTGGGCATTGTTCCAACTGCAAGCCGCTGCCGAGACAGGACGGCTGATGTGGCAATTCGGCACCAAGCGTTTGGAATTGCTGAACCCCCATTTTACAGAGAATCAGCTGCGTCAATTGGAGCGCGATATTCTGCAAGCAGCGGGTATTGTGCGCTACAAGACCGAGTTTGTCAGTTGTCCGGGGTGTGGGCGCACCATGTTCGACCTCCAAAAAACGGTTCAACAAATCAAAGCCGCTTTCTCAACCGTACATTGTGCATCGTCAACCATCCACTTTCCTAAGATTGCCGTCATGGGCTGTATTGTAAACGGTCCGGGTGAGATGGCGGACGCAGACTATGGTTATGTGGGTGCCGGACGCGACCGCATTTCGCTGTATAAAGGCAAAGAATGTGTGCTGAAAAACATTCCTCAGGAAGAGGCGGTGCAGCAACTCCTCCAACTAATAACCAATGACCGAATTACAAATTAGTCAACATATCACAAATTAAAAATATAACTTTATGCTAAAAAGTCCTTTACAGATTGCACGCCAATCTTATCAGCCCAAGATGCCGAAGGCATTAAACGGGCAAGTTGTTCTTCGTGAAGGTGCAGCGACCACATCCGTTGCAGACCAAGACGAAATTAAAGCGTTATTCCCCAATACCTATGGTATGCCCATCATCACTTTGGATTCGGCTACCGGTTGCAGTCACCAAAGCGGTGCTATCAATGTGGGTGTTATTTTAAGCGGTGGTCAAGCCCCCGGCGGACACAATGTTATCTGCGGTTTGTTCGATGGTCTGAAAAAAATGAACCCCGATAATAAACTATACGGTTTCTTAGGTGGTCCGAGCGGACTTATTGACGGTAAATATTTGGAACTGACAGCCGACATTATTGACGACTACCGTAACACCGGCGGTTTTGATATTATTGGTTCGGGGCGTACCAAATTAGAGGAAGAGTGGCAATTTGACAACGGCATTGAAGTTTGCAACAAACTGAATATCAAAGCCATTGTTATTATTGGAGGTGACGACTCCAATACCAATGCCTGTGTCCTTGCAGAGTATTATCTCAAAAAACAGTGCGGTATTCAAGTTATCGGTTGTCCGAAAACTATTGACGGCGACTTGAAAAATGAGATGATTGAGACCTCTTTCGGTTTTGATACGGCATGTAAAGTGTATAGCGAGTTAATCGGTAATATACAACGTGATGCCAATTCTGCAAAGAAATACTGGCACTTTATCCGTCTTATGGGGCGTAGCGCCAGCCATATTGCCCTTGAATGCGCGCTGCAGAGCCAACCTAATATCTGCATTATCAGTGAAGAAGTGGAAGCCAAGAACATGACATTGCAAGATATCGTGGACCAAATTGCCTCCGTCGTGGCAGAGCGCGCCAAAGCGGGACAGAACTTCGGTACCGTACTTATCCCCGAAGGGCTGATTGAGTTTATTCCTGCAATGCGCCATCTGATTCAGGAATTGAATGACCTGCTCGCCAACAACGAGGAGTTTGTTGCCATGGAAGGTGACGATGCCAAACGCGAATATATCAAATCTATGCTCACGCCTATCAGTTGTGAGTTGTACCGTTCGCTGCCCAAAGCCATTGCCAAACAACTGACGATGGACCGCGACCCCCACGGAAATGTACAAGTTTCACTTATTGAGACCGAGAAACTGCTTATCGAGATGGTAGGCAAGAAACTGGCGCAGATGAAAGCGTCCGGCACTTATGTAGGTAAGTTTGCCACGCAGCACCACTTCTTTGGTTACGAAGGCCGTTGCGCTATTCCAAGTAATTTTGACGCAGACTATTGCTACAGTTTGGGACAGACAGCCACCCAACTCATTATTAACGGCAAAACGGGCTATATGGCGGTTGTACGCAACCTGACCCAACCCGCAGCCGAGTGGATTGCCGGCGGTGTACCTATCACCATGATGATGAACATGGAGAAACGCAACGGCAAGATGAAACCCGTTATCCAAAAAGCCCTTGTGGACCTCAACGGCAAACCCTTCCAATACTTGGAAGCACACCGTGCCGATTGGGCAGATGCCGACATGGATTATATCTACCCGGGACCTATCCAGTATTACGGACCGACCGAGGTTTGCGACCAGCCCACCCGCACATTACTTTTGGAGAATGCGTAAGACATTGATTATCACACTGCTGTTCATTGCTCAACTGGCGTATTGCCGGTTGAGCGACGAACAATTATATCAGGGTTACATGGCATCTGATTTGACCCTATGGGGGCAATATATCGATGCACAGGACTGGAACACATTGTGCCATGCCGAACGCAAACGCCTGATTAACTACGAGTACGGTTATATACCTTTTATGGTGGACCAAGGCCGCACGGATGAAGCCGCACGCCGTTTGGTGGTGTATGAACGCCATTTGGCGGAAGAACAGACGGCATTGCGTCCGTCCGAGTATCTGACCTATCTGTCGGCTGCCCACGCTTATGAATACCTGTTGGATAAGGGTAAGATTTTCACAGATGGTATGCAATCGTTCAAGTACGCCAAACAGGCATTGGCTGCCGACCCGAAGGATCCGATTGCCATGACGCTGAAAGGCAATGTTGATTTTTATGCGCCTAAGATGTTCGGCGGCAATAAGGAGAAAGCGGTACAGATATTTCTGGAGGCAGAGCGTATTATGACGGCAGATAGTGCGTACCGGTATATCTGGAATTTTCCTGCCATCCAATTGACCATTGCCCAGTGTTATGAAAAGATGGGCGAAACGGACAAAGCGCTTGCCCAAGCGGAAAAGACCTTGCGCGTGCACCCGACTTTTAAGTATTTGAAAGAAGTTTATTTGCCCGAATTGCGCAAAAAGATGCAGAAAAAGTAATTTTTCCCGTTAAAAATTTGCACAATTCATAAAAAAGCAGTACCTTTGTCCCCGCTTTCGCAAGAGAGTCCCCTGCCTAATGGTGTAATGGTAGCACTACAGATTCTGGTTCTGTCTGTCTGGGTTCGAGTCCTGGTTAGGCAACAAAAGAGACCTTGGCGGTCTCTTTTTTGTTGACCAGGGATGCTCTCACCCAGTCTGGGTTCTTATCTCGCTTCGCTCGAACGATTATTGCTTATACACTTCTTTACCCTCAAAGTATGTACTAACGACACTGGTATTGAAAATATCCTTGGGATTTGTTTTTTCCAATTCAAGAATATCCTTGTCCAATAGTACAAAGTCAGCATATTTGCCTACCTTGATAGAACCGCGCTCGTTTTCCAATCCAAGCGAAGAAGCACCGTTGAGAGTCAGGCATTGCAGCGCCTCGCTAACCGTCAGCAAGTCGTTAGGACCCAACGGAGCGGCATCTAAACAATCGGGAGCCAACCCAGTTACCGTAACGCCAATGATATTAGGAACCGTGCCTAAAATTGACTCCCCACAAGGAGCATCGGTGGAGGACGAAACCATAATATCGGCATCCAGCAGTTTCTTCATCGGATAACCGTCTTCGTAAACCTCTTTAGGCATAACCGAATAGAGGTATTGGCGAATCGAATCCGGGTCACCGGCATGCCAAATGAGGTTGGAGGCAATGCCGATATTGTTTTGACCGCAACGAGCAATATCTGCGTCGGATATATTGCGCACATGTGCCAGGGAATTGCGAATCTTGAGCGAGGAAGCAGAAGGCGAAGCACAATAAGCATTAATAACGGCGTTGCATGCGAGGTCTCCGAAAGTATGAACATGAACAGGCAAGCCCTTGTCGTTAGCAGCGGCTACAATAGCGTTTAGTTCGTCTTGTTCCCAAATGATGTTGCCGTGTTTCTTGTCTTCGGGCAATCCTTTTACCGTATATTCCTTGCTTATCCAACCGGTATAGGTTTCAACCACACCATCCGCAAAAAGTTTGACGCCATTGGCTTGGACATGTCCTTTTGTGTATTGAGCAGACAACATGTTGATGCGCTCCAACTTATCCAATACCCGTTGCGGAATGTTCCCACTCTTAGGGAAGCCCCAGTCATAACTGCGGATGGTGTAATATCCTATCACATTGGCAGTGAGCGTACCGGCTTCATCCATTTTGGCAAGGTACTTATACATCTCTGCATCGTCAAACGAGTTGATGAAAGCATCCAAATAGGAGGTAAAGCCGCGTTTATTAAGTTCGGCAACGGAGTTTTGGCATGCCAGAAGGTACCCTGCTTCGTCTAAGGGGACTTTAATGCTTTTCTCAAGAACATACATCACTGCTTCGTCAGTGAGAAATCCGCTGGCGATGTTGGTAGGATTGCCTTTGTCGTCCAAAATGGTGATAACTTCTCCCCCGCGAATATCTTTTATCTTCTCACCCTTGTCGTTAATCAGTCCTGCTTTTTTGAGTGCAGTCCTGTTACAAACGGCACTGTGTCCGCCACCATCCATCATAATGGCCGGATAACCTTGAGAAACGGCTTCGATTTCCATTGCATAGTCGTTTGTACTGAATTTCTTCACATCTTGCGTAGCCCATCCAAATGAAAGGAAAGTGCCTGGATTGGTTTGCATTTTTTGAGGAATAATCGTGCGGACCAATTCGCGATACGGAGCCCTAAATCCGGGCAGCATGCGTGCTATACCGTCAATTCCGACGAAGTGACCGTGTCCCTCCGTGCAACCGGGAATAACAAGTCCTTTGTCCCTATAGTCAATAATTTGTACACCGCTTTGGATGTACTTCTTTGCTCCGATAGAGTCCCCTACATATACAAACTTGCCATCCTTAACCACAAAAGCGTCAGCAATAGTATTGTTCTCAGCGGTAAAGATTTTGCCATAAACGACTAAATCTCTACCCTTTAGGGGGTCTTCTTGAGACTGGGGATCATTGTTTTTGTCTTTGCAGCCCACCAATGTGATGGCGGCGAGTGCCATGACGGCAAAAAATAGTTTTTTCATATCGTTACCTTTTTATCGTGGTACAAAGGTACTAAGAATTTTTGGAATACGCAAATAC
>JAZUGJ010000081.1:0-21402 GCA_045641145.1 Paludibacteraceae bacterium | reverse complement strand
CTTCCTAAGACCGCTTGGCCTCCGACTTGGGCGCAGGCACCTTCCTGAATACGCGCACCGCCTGAGTCGTTCAGACCGATGATAGGCGCACCCAATTTCATAGCTTGGTCCATCACATTGCAAATCTTAAGTGCCATCGTCTCACTCAACGAGCCGCCTATAACGGTGGCGTCTTGGGCGAACACAAATACCAGACGGCCGTCAATAGTACCCGAACCGACAGCCACGCCGTCGCCGAGGAATACTTTTTTCTCCATTCCGAAATCGTGGCAACGATGGGTAAGGAACATATTCACTTCTTCAAACGAGCCCTCGTCCAGAAGCATATTGATGCGCTCGCGGCAGGTGTAGCAACCTTTAGCGTGGTGTTTCTCCACAGCGGCTTCGCCACCTCCGGCGAGTGCTTTCTCGCGGTTATCCACGAGTTTTTGCAGTTTTTCGCTATCCATATTACTAAACTTTAAACTCTACACTCACTTGGGTTGTTCGCAAATCTCGGTCAGCACGCCCTTCGTACTTTTCGGGTGCAGGAAAGCAATCATCAGGTTCTCGGCACCTTTACGGGGGGCTTTGTCAATCAGTTGCAAGCCGGCGGCTTCTGCCTCTTTCAGGGCTTCTTCTACGCTGTCCACATTGAACGCCACATGATGTACGCCGCCGCGACCGCCGTTTTTCTCAATGAATTTAGCAATCGTGCTTTCGGGGCAAGTGGGTTCCAGCAATTCGATTTTAGTTTGACCGACTTTAAAGAAGGCGGTACGCACTTTTTGGTCAGCCACTTCCTCGATGGAGTAGCATTTTTCACCGGTTAAAAACTCGAAGAAAGGCATTGCCTCTTCCAAACTCGTTACTGCAATTCCTAAATGCTCGATATGAGTAGGTTTCATTGTTTTTTGTATTTAAAAGTTAAACATTAATTTGAAATGCGCAATTTGGGTGCAAAGTTAGTAAAAATTTTGCATATTTGCAAATAAAATCTTTGTTTTTTTCATGTCTTTTGTGTATAGGTCCACCATGACTATACAAAAAACACCTACTTGATAGATTAGAAATCTATTTAGTACCCAAATTATTTGCGCATTTCAAATTTTCTTTGTACCTTTGCAGCGGAAAAGTGTTTATTCCCTATTGGTGTGACATATCGCGGAATATGAATGAACAAAATGAAATAGTACTCTATCAACCCAATGAACTGACAAAATTAGAGGTTCGTGTAGCGAATGAAACAGTGTGGCTGACGCAAGCGCAAATGGCTGAGCTGTTTGATGTGAATCGTCAGGCAATAACCAAACATCTAAAGAATATTTATGATTCACAGGAACTGCAGCAAGAGGCAACATGTTCCATTTTGGAACTAGTTCAACGAGAAGGTAATCGCAAGGTAAAACGTGAAGTAGGTTTTTATAATTTGGATGTGATAATCTCTGTCGGTTTTCGCGTAAACACCGCCCGTGGTATTCAGTTCCGTCAATGGGCAAATAAAGTGTTGAAAGATTATACACTCCGTGGGTATGCCATTAATCAGCGATTGATGGCTATGGAGGAGCGCATAGATCATCGTTTGACGCGGCACGAACAAATCTTGGCAGAGCACGATAAGAAGATAGACTTTTTTGTTCGTACCTCGTTGCCACCGGTGGAAGGAGTGTTCTATAATGGGCAGATATTTGAGGCGTATGTGTTTGTGGCAGATCTTATTAAGGTAGCAAAGAAACGTATTGTGCTGATAGATAACTATGTGGACGAGAGTGTTTTGACGCTATTGGATAAGAGAAATAAAGGTGTGACGGCAACCATCTATACGCAAACGATAGATAAACAACTCCGTTTGGATATAGACAAGCATAATGCCCAATATGCCAAAGTGGATGTGCAGGTTTCCAAGACTTTTCACGACCGCTTTTTGATTATTGACGATGTGGTGTATCATGTAGGGGCATCTATTAAGGACTTAGGTAAGAAACTCTTTGCCTTCTCCAAAATGGAAATGCCGGCTAACGAGATATTGAAACAAATATAAATTATTAAGGAAAAAGAAAATTAACCCCTCCCGCAGGGCATGACCCTGCAAAGACATAGTAAAAAATAGCGTTGTAAGCCCAACTTGACGTTTTGAAACTTCGACACTTTCAAAAAAGTCATTAGATATTCAAGCACGGTTTACGGACGCTCACGTTATCCGCGTGAGTTTTCCGTGCATTTATTTGAATATCTAAGGTAGTCGAAGACCTCAAAACGTCAAATGAAGCGAGCGAAAGCCCACGCTTTTTTGTTGTGTATATTTCAATTATCAACTATAAACTATCTAAAACGGCAACTGCCTTCTGCCGATTGTGGAGGCAAAATTAAAACAATAATTTTATGAAACACAAACTTTCATCTCTTTTTGTGGCACTCCTCGCTACTACCGCCCTACGGGCAAATGTAATTACCGGACAATGCGGTAGTAATCTTAACTGGTCGTATGACACGCAAACAAAAACATTGAGCATTACCGGTTATGGTGATATGTGGGACTATTGGCAAGATGATATTCCTTGGGGAACGGTGTCAACTGAAATAACTTCTATCTCGCTACCCAATGGACTTACTTCTATTGGTGCTCATGCTTTTGATTATTGCGAAAAAATTACAGAAATACAAATTCCGCAATCAGTTACAAAAATGGGACAGTCTGTATTTAGTAGTTGTCGTGCATTAACATCTATAGACATTCCTGCATCTGTTACTACTATCCCCTATGGGGCATTTACGAATTGCTGGAATTTGCGGACAATCAATATTCCGGAAGGTGTTCAAGAAATAGGAGATTATGTTTTTGCGGGTTGTCAGAATCTACTTTCCATTACGCTTCCGAGTACAATTACCAATATAGGTAGTGATGCTCTGCGTGGGATTAAAGAAATCTATTGTTTAGCAACAACTCCTCCAACTATCAATAGCAATTCCATAGATGCAGATGCAGTGGTGTATGTACCTTGCAGCAAAGTAAGTGACTATTTAGCCGTACAATATTGGCAGTTCCTCAATGTCTTTGGCGAGATGGATTACAAGCTCTCTTTGGGCGTATCAGAAAATGGTTCTGCCAAATTGACTCAATCGGTATGTTCGGTGAATATTGCCATTGTTGAAGCGACTCCTTCTGCTGGTTTGTTATTTGACAAATGGAGCGATGGTAATACGGACAACCCTCGAACCATCTCTCTTACTAAAGATACGGTTCTAACTCCTCTATTCAAGAAATCGAGTAAACAATATACTATTAATTTATTAGGTATAGGATATGCAGAGATTGAAGGATATGGTTATTCCTATCAATCTTCTATTTGCCAAACAGTTGCAGAAGGAACATACGTGTATTTTTATGCCATTAGTGATTGCGGTAGGTTTGAGGGTTGGAGTGACGGAGTTACTACTGGCGACCGTGGAATTAGAGTAACCAGTGACACAACTATTTCTGCCGTTTATTCGGGTATAGAGACCTATCACGTCAGTATTACCGCAGGTGAACATGGTCGACTTAATCAGGAAGTAGTTGGAGAAGTGTCTTCTTGCGCATCTTCATTCAATTTTGAGGTAACTGCCGATGAGGGCTACCATTTCGTAGGTTGGAGTGATGGCGAAACACGCGGATGGAGAGAAATAGATGTGTATAGTGACACTACTATTCAAGCACTATTTGCTAAAGGAGAATTTGGTGGCAAATGCGGTGATAATCTATACTGGAGTTATGACGTAACACCCTCTGCACTTACTATCACCGGCGAAGGTGAGATGATTAGCCATTGGGAAGAAGAAAGTGGAACATGGCGAAACTATAATTATGAGGAGGATTCTAGATATTATTGGCTTCCGAATATCAAAACCATTTCTTTACCCGATGGACTAATCAATATTGACTATCTTGCTTTCAAAGATTGTCGTCATTTGCAGAATATAACCATTCCTGCTTCGGTTGTTGAGATAGAGGAATCTGCTTTTGAGGATTGTCGTAGTATGCAATCAGTCACTTTTGCAGGAACAAATCTAACCTCCATAGGCGATTGGGCTTTCTATAACTGCCATGAATTGCAGAATATAACTATTCCTGAAGGCGTGCAGGAGATTGGTCAAGCAGCATTCTTCAACTGTGTTTATTTGGACGAACTGACCCTTCCTTCCTCTATGAAACGTGTCGGAGATAATGGTTTTGCCCAATGCAAGAAATTAAGACGAATCGTCTCTTACGCTGTTAATCCGCCGGAAATTGATGCAAAAACCTTTGAAGATGTTGACAGAAACATTCCTGTTATAGTGCCTTCAGAATCAGTAGAACTTTACGAAAATCATATTTATTGGAAAGAGTTCTTTATTCAGGGCGGTGCATCCGGTCTCAACCGATTCACCGATTTACCGATTCACCGATTTACCAAGATTATCAAAGATAACCGATTGCATATCCTGCACAACGGCAAAATCTTTAACGCTCTTGGCGGAGAGGTAAGATAAAGCCAAAAATAAAGAAAGTGGATTTGCAAATGCAAGTCCATTTTTTTTTGTAAAAATCTTAATAAAATGTAACTTTTTGCCCTTAGCGGTGAACGGACAATATTCGAACGATGAACGAAGGGTGAACGAACGGTGAAATTTTTTGCCTAAAAAGCAAAATCTTAAAAAAAGTGCAACTTATTACCCCTCAGTATTGCGTATCCCAAAAATTCTTTGTACCTTTGTAGCACAATTCATCATCAACATGAAAAGTCGTTTATCTCCTTTCAATATCGGGTCACTGATATTAGTCATCACCCTATTCATCGTCATTGCCTCCGTTTTATACACCAATAATTTGGCACGACGGCTGCAAGTGGAGGAACAACAACGAGTGCAAATATGGGCAGACGCCACCGAACGGCTCATCCTTGCCGACGACTCGGAAGATTTAAGTTTTTACCTGTCCATCATCGAAGCCAACACCACCATACCTGTCTATATCGTTGATTCGGAAGGGACAATCTTAGACTCCCGTAATGTTGTACAACCGGTGAAAGACCCACGCAATTTGAACGGTCCCATCGAATTGCGTATATCGGACGATATTGTACAATATATCTACTACGACGAATCTACCCTATTGACCCGACTGAAAATCTTTCCCTATATAGAGTTCGGCATTATTTTTCTGTTTGTGCTGATAGCGGTGATTACCCTTTTTACCGCCCAACACAGCGAGCAAAACCGCGTGTGGGTGGGTCTGAGCAAAGAGACAGCACACCAGTTAGGAACGCCCATTTCATCGCTAAACGCATGGCAGGAACTGCTACAGAACCGTTATCCGAATGACGAACTGATACCCGAAATGCGGCAGGATATCCAACGGCTCGGAACAATTGCAGAGCGTTTTTCCAAGATAGGCAGCGAGCCCGAACTGACACAAACCGACTTGGTAAAGACCGTGCAGCAAACGGTGGATTATATGCGTACCCGTATATCCAACAAGGTACAACTAATATGGAACAACACAGAGCAGCCCGTATATGTCATGCTGAACAAGTCACTTTTCAGTTGGGTATTGGAGAACCTGATAAAAAACGCCCTTGATGCCATGAACGGCGTGGGAGTAATCACCGTCACGCTCGACAAAGAAGATAATCACATATATCTGGACATCAAAGATACCGGACGCGGCATAGACCGCCGTTGTTTCCACGCTATTTTTCAACCCGGCTACACCAGCAAAAAACGCGGGTGGGGCTTGGGGTTGAGTCTAAGCAAGCGTATCATTGAAGATTACCATAGCGGCAAAATCTTCGTTCTCTCGTCCCAGATAGGTGCCGGCACCACTTTCCGCATTATCATGGAAGAGCCCAAAGAGCGTTGAGCCACTGCCCGACATAGACGCATAAACGGCACCCGCATCTAGCAGGTGCTGTTTTATTTGTGCCAACCGGGGATAGGCGGCAAAAACGGTCTTTTCAAAGTCGTTGATACAATTGCCAAATAACCAACCATGATCATAAAAAAGCAGACTATTGGCACACGGGCAAATACCGGCATACGCTTCACGCGTGGAAACGGCTATATCGGGTTTGAGCATAACAAGCCGGAACCCTTTCAGCGACCAATCGACAGGAGTCAACACATCGCCTATTCCTTCTGCAAAACAGGGTGAGTTATAAATAAAAAACGGACAGTCGGCACCTAACGGGCGCACCTCTTGTACCAACTGCTCCTTAGTCAATTGTAAGTCGAATAATTCATTCAGCGCGATTGCCATGTGGGCAGCATCGCTACTGCCCCCGCCTAAGCCGGCACCAAAGGGTATATTCTTTTTGAGCCGGACAGATACGGCTCCAATTTGCGGATAACGGGCAGCCATGCGCCGATAGCATTTGACAATCAGGTTGTCCCCTGACTCACAATCAATCTTTATCCCGTCCGTTTCCAACAAGCACCCTTGTTGTCCGCCTTGTGCCGCCACTTCCAACTCGTCATGCAAGCCCAACACAGGATAGAAGACGGTTTCCAAATCATGGTAACCGTCCTCCCGCTTGCGCACGACACGCAAACCAATGTTAATCTTGCAGTTGGGATAAAGCAGCATGCGCTTAAAGTGAATGCAAGTCCACTTTGGTGTTTTTGAATACATTCTTGCCCATGTATTCAATCTCAGTATTGAAAACAACCGTCTTTAAGCGGACGCAGTCCATAAACGCTTCGTCTTCAAGTGCCTCAATGGGCGACTCAATGGTTACTTCCTCCAACGCCTTACACTCCATAAAAGCACGCGCGGGAATCTTCTCCAACAGACCATTAAACTCCACTTTACGCAGATTCAGGCAATGGCGGAAAGCATCTTCACCCATCGTTTCCAATTGGTCAGGCAAGGAAATTTCCAACAGCACTTTGCAATCGCGGAACGCACCCGGCTCAATAGTATGAATATGATCTACCAAAGATATCTTTTCCAAATGTTGGCAACTCATGAATGCCTGCTGTCCGATACGGAAAGTCGTAAGAGGTACATTGATTTTCTCCAGACTAAGGCAATTCATAAACGCCTCGTCACCAATAGCATACAACCCTTCGGGCAGCGTAACTTTATACAACTGGCGGCAGTCGCGGAACACACCCTTGCGCAGTTCGTTTATTTGAGAGGGCAAGTCCACTTTAATGAATTTGGCACAACCGGCATACGCCTGGTCGCCGATAAAGTTGAGCGTTTCGGGGAATACCACCTCCTCCAAATCACTGCAACCGGCAAAAGCACCTTCATAGATGGCCTCCAAGTTCTTGGGCAAAGTCATCTGTTTGAGATTGCGGCAAGTGTAAAAAGCACCGGTAGGAATGACCGTAATATTATCATTCAAGTGTTGATTCTGCAAATTGACACAACCATAAAAGCAGCGGGCGCCTATTTCAGTAACGGTTTCCGGCAGGTCGGCTTTTTTCAGTTTGACACAATCTTGGAATGCCAGGCGTCCCACTTTGGTTACGGAAGCAGGAATAATAACCTCCTGTAAGTTCTCACAGCCGAAGAATGTAGCATCAGCTATTTCGGGAATACCGTTGGGGATGGTCAGTTTACTGATAGTCTTATTACCCACAAAGGCACCGGCAGCAATCAAGCGTACCGGCACTTTGCTCTTAAAATCGTATTTGGCGGAACAATCCTTTTTGACGGCAATCAGGCAACCGTCTATAATCAGACCGCCCTTACGCCATTTCTTTTCGTTATTATAAATACCACTTCCCGTCAAAGCATCCTGTCCGATATGCTTAACAGATGCAGGGATAATAAGACGTTCCAAGTTCTTGCAATCGGCAAAAGTGTAGTTGTCTATTTTGTCGATAGTTGCGGGAATTTCCACACGAGTAACGGTGCGGTTATTCTCAAATGCGCCACAGGCAATCAGGCGTATATTGGCAGGAATGGTATAACGGGGTTTGATGGCTTTGTTGGTGGCAATCAAAATACTGTCTATCACCAACGTACCGTCTTGCCAGAGGTCTTTATTCGCCATAATACCCGTACCGTCAAAGGCAGAACGGTACACACAAGTAACCGTGGAAGGAATAACAATATGAGTCATCTTTTTGGCACCCTTGAAAGCACGGTCGCCTATACCGGTCACAATATAAGTATCCTGCCCGACAGGAATAGATTCAGGTACCAGCAGTTCACCCGCAAAGTTCGGATTGGCACCCACCTCAGCCGTCTTATGAATGGGGTCCAAATTGAAATGCAAATCGTTGTAAAAAGCGGTTTCCTGCGCACACAAGGCAGACGAAACCAACAGAAGAAAGAAGAATGTTTTTTTCATATCAATAAATACAATTAGTTTTCATCGTAACTTTAAGCAACTGCAAAGGTACAACAAAATTTTGAAAATAGCAAATAAAAACTGACAAAAAAAGGTTTCCCGCCTTGGAAACCCTTTTTGTGGAGCACAGGAGACTCGAACTCCTCACCTCAACAATGCCATTGTTGCGCTCTACCAGATGAGCTAGTACCCCGAATTGCGGTTGCAAAGGTACAACAAATTTTCCAATCTGCCAAATTTTTCCGCCAAAAAATGCAAAAATTTACGGCTTATAGTTAAAAACATCCATTAAGAACGCCCGATCAAACGCTTTACGCTGTTTCAAATTGTCCGCCGTGTCCAACTCGGCACCGTCTTTACTTATCAACAATATACGGTCACATAATTGCACCGCCAATTCTAACTCATGCGTTGAAATCAAGACCGTCTTTCCCTGCTCGTGTGCTAAGTCACGCAACAAACGAAAAATACGGATGCGATTGGGTAAATCAAGGTGGGCAGTAGGTTCGTCCAACAAAATCAAGTCCGTTTCCTGCGCCAACGCCTTGGCTATCAGCACCCGTTGCTTTTCCCCGTCACTCAGCGCATTAAAATAGCCATATTCCTCGCAGCCGACGGCTTGCATAGAACGAAGAATGACCGCCTCGTCTTCCGGAGTGAGTGCGCCTAACATGGATGTATAGGGATACCGCCCCATCGCTACCACATCATGTGCGGTGGTATTTTCCAGACTGACACGCTCGGTCAGCACCAACGCCATATTAGTTTCATTAAGCAAGGGTGATATGGTACCCGATAAAGCGGGTTGCAGCCCGGCCATTGTACGCAATAAAGTTGTCTTACCCGCCCCATTAGGTCCGAGCAATGCCACCATTTCGCCTGATTTCATCGAGAAAGTCAGATTAGCCAATACCGCACGGGGACCATAGCCGATGGTCAAATTATTCGTAGAAATATTCACGGGTAACGCGTCTGGAAACAGAAGTTAATATCTCGTAGGTAATGGTGCCCAGTTTATCCGCCAATTCCTGCAACGGCAAGTGGTCACCGAATATCTCCACATAATCGCCCGGTTGGGCATCCGTACCGGTAACATCTATCATGGCTTGGTCCATACATACATTACCTACCACCGGACAACGCTTGCCACGAATAAGCACCTCGCCACCATAGTTGGAGAAACGGCGGTCAAAACCATCTGCATAGCCGATAGGGATAACGGCTATCTGCCTATCTTCGGTCAAAGTGGTGTGTCTGCCATAGCCGATTGTCTCACCTTTCGCCACCGTTTTGACCGATAAAACGGTCGTTTTTAAAGTGCATACATTACTCAATTGGGCTCCCGCAAACGAGAAACCATATAAGCCGATACCAAGGCGGCACATATCAAACTGATACGGGGCAAAGCGTTCTATACCCGCCGAGTTGCATATATGCTTGATTATCGGATACTGCAAGCCAGCTTTCAGTGCTTGAGCACAAGCATCAAAATAGCCGATTTGATCGAGCGTAAATGCATCAAACTGCGCCTCATCTGATCCTGCCAAATGGCTGAACACGCTCTTTACCCGAACAGCATGCGAACTATCCGTTGTCAACCGTTCCACGAGTTCGTCAATCTGCTCTTTATAGAACCCTAAACGGTGCATGCCGCTATCTATTTTAACATGAATAGGATAATGTTCCAATCCTTTATTTTTTGCCGCATTCATCACATTTTCCAACGATTGGAACGAATAGACATTAGGTTCCAGATTGTTTTCCAGAATAAGGTCCATCGCCGCCACCTCAGGATCCATGATAATGATGGGCAATGTAATACCTGCCTTACGCAGTTCAACACCCTCGTCCGCCACTGCTACCGCCAAATAATCAACCATGCCGGACTGCTGCAAAGCACGGCTGACCTCCACGCTACCTGCACCATAAGCGAACGCTTTGACCATACAAGTCAGTTTGGTTTCCGGTTTAAGCAGAGAACGGAAATAGCGTACATTATTTACCAAGCCGGTTAGATTGATTTGCAGCACCGTTTCATGAGTCTGCTGCAAAATGCGGGCAGCAATGGTCTCTTCATCGTAACCGAGATAACGCATTACAGCGGCACAAGTGCGAGCGTTTTGATGGGTCGGGTCCTCTATCACCGTTTCCGAATGGGCGAAAAGTTTCATTTTCTCCTCGCGCTTTTTCCCGATGGATTGGAAGTTTTCTCCATGTTCCGGACCTATATAAGTCAAAACACCTATTGTAGGACGAATAATCGGTTCTAACCGTTCCATTTCGCCGGGCTCGGATATACCCGCCTCAAAAATGGCTAATTGGGGAAGGACCTTTTTCTGCCTTACAGGACCCTTTCCTGCTTCCCCTTCGACGGGGAAATTGGTGAGTTGCCAAACGGAGAGGGGCACGCCTATCTGACTATTGTAACTCTTGGGCGAGCGGATAATATCGTAGTCTTCTTTCAGCAATTGGTACAACCACTCTTTAACCACGGTCTTTCCGTTACTGCCTGTTATACCGATTACAATGCCCTCATATTGATTCCTTACATGTGCTGCGAGGGTTTGCAAACCCAACAAACCGTTGGCGGTAACAAAAGCACCTACACCGCGTTTTTTCAGTTCGGGTATATAATTGGCACCATCGTTTTTATCCGTTTTCAACGCAAAAAACAAGGTATGTTCGGGGTCACTGCCCAATTGTCGCGAGTCGGTCAACAAATAGCGGATATCCCGATCCTCATCGCCGACCGTTTCTACAGTCGCTACACCCGCCAATACATGTTTGATTTCTGAAATATACATTGCTTTACCGTTTTATTTCATTCTAAACGCTCATACTCCAAAGCAGCAAGAATAAACGCCCCTAATGCTTTGCCTTCCGTATAGGTTGTGATACGCGTAACATCCGAGCCACAGAGGTAATAGGCGGCATCGCCTTTACGCTTGTCGCTCAAACCTGCCGAGGCGCAACAGTCAATAATCGCCAACGGATTGCCGTCACCTGCATTCTCCACCACAAAACGCTCCACAAAAGAGCGATACGCACGACTTGCCACAGCCACATACATTTCCCGATGAATAAAGCCCAAACGGGCTGCTTTCAAATAGGCGGCAATGAACAACGCCGAGCAGGATGATTCGATATAATTCGGACGGTCACACCCTTCCGGTATATAACCGTTGGGGTAGCGCATCAATTGACACCACAAGCCAGTTTCGCTGTCCTGCCGCGCCAAGACACCTGCAGCCAATTGCTCCAAGTAAGCGCGCAAACGGAAAAAATCTGCCCGCAAAGACGGGTGTAAATCGGGGCGGGCATACGACATGGCCTCCAACACATCCACCAACGCAACCATATACCAACCTACAGCACGCCCCCAATACTCACCGCTCACACCGCTTACACTATCCGCCCACAACGGATCTTTTTCAGGCGAAGCAGAAAAAGCGTGATATAACATTTCGTCCTGCGGATTCCATAGTTGATGCCAAGTCATATCAAACTGGCGCGTTACCAAATGCCAACAGGACAAAGTATCCATACCTTGTATCTTATACCTGCGCGCAAGGAGTTGCGCCAACAATGCAGGACCCATATACTGTCCGTCGCACCACATTTCGTTCTCATAAATGGCTTTATGCCACCAACCGCCGGAAAAGAAAGGCGTTCCGCAAAATGCTTGTGACACGGAATCTGAGATGACAAAAGTATGGTTATAATGCTCCAATGCCACCACCGCTTTACGACAAGCGAAATCACAGTGCATCGCCGTAACACTATCCCTAACAAAATAACCCGACAAAGCGGCATCTGACAAGCCAAAATAGAGTTTGACGGCATTCAGTTTATCCAAATCAGACTGGGTGGCGGAAAAACCCGCATCATAATAGCGGTTACCGAAATCGCGCACCTGCTCGTACCAATCCTGTGCAAAAGCCGAGTCATGATACTGCCACGCGGCTTCAATAACGGCCTTATTGACCAATCCGGATACATAATCAAAGCCCACATCCTTAGCCGGTTTCTTATTGCAGCGGTAGTTCGGAACACACGATTCAATAATCCGTTGCGAATAACGCACGGAAGGGTCAAAAGGAATCGCCCAAACGGATAATGCCTCTATACCGAGCAGAACGACAAGAAAAACAAAACGAATGGATTTCATATCGGATGGCTGTTGATTTCAAGTGCAAAGATACGGAAAAATTTGCATATATGCAAAATATTTTGTAATTTTGCCACACAAATTAGATAAAACGAAACACAAATAATTATGGACACACAGGAATTACGGAAACTGATTGTAATATGGTTTGAAGAAGACATACGCGACGGCGACCATACCTCGCTCAGTTGTATCCCTGCCACGCAAACAGGTTGCCAACAACTGATTATCAAAGAACACGGCATATTGGCCGGCGTAGAAGTAGCCAAAGAGGTTATCCGCTATTTTGATTCCGAACTGCAATTCGAGGGTTTTATAGAGGACGGGGCAGAAGTGCACCCGGGCGACATCGCTTTTCGCGTAACGGGCAAAGAAATCAGTCTGTTACAGGTGGAACGCACCATGCTGAACATCATGCAGCGCATGTCAGGTATCGCCACCACTACCCACGCCTACCAGAGTCTGATAGCCGATACGCAATGCCATGTATTAGACACTCGTAAGACAACTCCCGGATTACGCTATTTGGAGAAAGAAGCCGTCAAGATAGGCGGCGGAATGAACCACCGTATCGGACTGTTTGATATGATTCTGCTCAAAGACAACCATGTGGATTACGCAGGAGGCATAGCAGCCGCCCTGACCCGCGCACAGGAGTATTGTAAGCAGAAAGGGAAAGACCTGCGTATCGAGATAGAAACACGCAACACAAACGAGATATGCCAAGCCCTCGAAACAGGCATACCCGACCGTATCATGCTGGATAATTTCACCCCGGAGCGCACCAAAGAAGCAGTACAAATCATTCGAAAATGGAAAAGTGACAAGTACATCGAGATAGAAAGCAGCGGAGGCATAACCAAGGAAACCTTACGCGATTATGCTCTATGCGGCGTGGATTTCGTCAGCGTTGGTGCCCTAACGCACAGCGTCAAGAGTTTAGACATGAGTTTTAAAGTCGTAAAAATATGAAACCGGAGGATATACTGAAAGAACAAATTAGGCAAGCCGTGAAGGACTTGTACGGAATAGAGGCAACCGAACAGATGATTCAGCTGCAGAAAACACGCGCAGAGTTTGAGGGAAATATAACCCTTGTGGTGTTCCCCTTCGTCAAAGCCGCCCGCAAAGCGCCGGTAATGGTGGCGGAGGAAATAGGCAGACGACTGACGGAAAGCGACAAGAATATTGTTGAAAAATACAACGCTGTACAAGGTTTCTTGAATCTCACTCTGTCACAACAGATATGGGTTAATCTGCTCAAAGACATTCACAACAACAGCCAATATGGTCAATTGCCCCCAAACGGCAAACTGATGATGGTTGAATACAGTTCGCCCAATACAAACAAGCCCTTGCATTTAGGACATGTACGCAATAACTTACTGGGCTACTCCATCGCGAAAATACAGGAAGCCAATGGTTGGAAAGTGATCAAAACGAATATCGTGAATGACCGTGGCATACATATCTGCAAATCAATGTTAGCATGGCAGCGTTTTGGCAACGGCGAGACACCTGAAAACAGCGGTAAGAAAGGCGACCATCTGATAGGTGACTACTATGTGCGTTTCGACAAAGAATACAAGAAAGAAATCGCCGACCTAATGGCTGGTGGCATGGACGAGGATACCGCCAAGAAAGAAGCCCCTCTAATGAAAGAGGCACAAGCCATGCTACTCAAATGGGAACAGGGCGACAAAGAAGTGCGCGACCTATGGGCGAAAATGAATGGTTGGGTCTATGCCGGCTTTGACGAGACATATCGCATGATGGGTGTGTCATTCGACAAAATCTACTATGAAAGCAACACCTATTTGGAAGGCAAAGGCGAAGTGGAAAAAGGGCTCGAAAGCGGTGCTTTCTATCGCCGTGAAGATAATAGCGTCTGGGCAGACCTGACCAAAGACGGGCTGGACGAGAAACTGCTACTGCGCCAAGACGGCACATCAGTTTATATGACTCAGGACATAGGTACCGCCAAATTGCGTTTCCAAGACTACCCTATTGATAAAATGGTCTATGTAGTCGGCAACGAGCAGGAGTACCACTTCAAAGTTCTGAGTATATTGCTCGACCGCTTGGGTTTCCCCTTTGGTAAGGAGTTGGTACACTTCAGTTACGGCATGGTTGAGCTGCCCAACGGCAAGATGAAAAGCCGCGAAGGTACCGTGGTAGATGCTGACGATTTGATGGCTGCCATGATAAACGATGCCCGTGAAATCAGTAAAGATAAAGTAAATACCCTGCCCGACATTACCACAGAAGAAGCCAATGACATCGCCCGCAAAGTGGGTTTGGGTGCTCTCAAATACTTCATCTTGAAGGTTGACCCGCGCAAGAATATGCTATTCAATCCCGCCGAATCCATCGATTTCAACGGTAATACGGGACCTTTTATCCAATACACCTACGCGCGCATACAGAGCGTGCTGAGAAAAGCAAGTGACGATTGGCAAACGGCGAGTGGCGGGAAATACGCTATGAATGAAAAAGAGTTGGGGCTCATCCAGCGTTTGGGCGAGTTTCCCACCATAGTAAAACAAGCCGGTGATGATTTCTCGCCCGCGGTTATCTGCAATTACGGTTACGCATTGGCACAGGAGTTCAATTCGTTCTACCACGATTATAGTATCCTCAACGAGCCGGATGTCGCCGTGCGTACTTTCCGCCTCATGCTGAGCGAGTGCGTCGGCAAAGTTATCCGTCGCAGTATGGAACTGCTCGGAATAGAAGTACCGGAAAGAATGTAAAACGGATTAAATGGCAGCACACTTGGATGCCAAATAAGCGGTCTCGTCCTTCGACAAGAGGGGCGAGATTTCTTTTAGTACCCAAGCATGATAATTATTCAGCCAAGCCGTCTCGTCCGCTGTCAGCATAGAACGCTCGATAAGGCGCGTGTCATAAAAACAAAGCGTCAGCGTTTCAAACTCATAGTATTCTTCGCCCGTTGTGCGTGCGCCCACTTGCGCCCTACGTGCGGCAAAAAGGTTTTCAATACGAATACCATATTCACCCGCACGATAAATACCCGGTTCATCGGAGAAAACATTACCCAAGCGGATAGGATTCGTATTATTGTCTGTACGGATATTGGCAGGTCCCTCATGACAGCCCATAAAATGCCCTACTCCATGACCCGTGCCGTGCCCGTACGAGATACCTTCCGCCCACATAAACTGATGCGCCAAGACATCTAACTGGTTGCCGCGTGTACCCTTCGGGAAACGCGCTTGAGCAAGGGCAATATGTCCTTTAAGCACCAATGTGAAATCATGTTTGAGGTCAGCCGGAATGGCATTCTCGTCACCCACCCAAACAGTACGAGTGATATCCGTTGTGCCGTCCAAGTACTGACCGCCACTATCGAGCAGCAACACCCCATTACCTTCTATCTTGGCACACGAATCGGCTTTAGGCGCATAATGAACAATGGCACCATTGGCATTCCAAGCGGCAATCGTGCCAAAACTCTCATCGGTGAAGTGCTCCCCCATAGCACGGAAAGCATGCAATTGGGCGGCAAGAGAAACTTCCGTTTGAGGCATGCGTAACGCCTCATTGTCAAGCCAGCGGAAGAAACGCACCAACGCCACTGCATCGCGCCGCATTGCACGACGTTCCCCCTCCAACTCGACCTCGTTCTTAACCGACATCATGACTTGCACGGGACTGGGTGATACCACCTTGCACGCGGCATTTGTTGCCACGCATTCATACAGGGCTTCGTTCACGCGGTTACCATCCATCAAGACCTGCTTGGCGGGTATATGTTTCAAATAATCAAAGACCTCTTCGTAATTACGCAGTTCGACACCTTTGGCGTGCAGCAATTCAGCTTGGTCGGCAGATACTTTGCGCGGGTCAACAAAGAGCGTGCAACGATCTAACTCAACCACACAATAACCGATGACACAGGGTGTGTAATCCACATCGGTGCCGCGCACATTGAGCAGCCAACCTATCTCGTCCAACTCGGCAATAACCAATGCCTCGCAATGGTGCTGGCGGATGGCTTCGCGCACACGCACAACTTTAGCCGCCACCGACTCGCCTGCAAACTTGTCGGGATAATTATATAGCGGATTCATCGGTATTTCAGGACGGTCATGCGTCCAGATAGGGCGAATCAAATCGACCGATTGCAACCGCAGGCCGCCATCATGCAAATCATTTTGCAACGCACAAAAGGCATTTATGCTGTACATCTCGGGATTGACACCGACCACAGTTGACGCTCCCAAATACTCATTAAGCCACACCGGAATAGACGGGCAGTCAACATCTGACTCGCGCATAAGCATAACCGTTGTACCCTGCAACTCCTTTTCTGCTTGCAAATAGTAGCGACTATCTGTCCACAAAAGGGCCTGATCCTTCGTAATGACTGCTGTACCACTCTCACCCGAAAAACCTGTTATCCATGACATCTCAGCCCAATGAGGTGCCATATACTCACTGGCATGAGGGTCCGTACCCGGCACAATATAGGCATCAATATGATGCTCTTTCATCTGCGCTCGCAGCGCAGTCAAGCGTTCAATCACCATCTTTTTCTGCTTTTTGTTGTTTATGTTCATCTATTTCATTCTTTACCATACGATGCCATGTCCTCAAATCTTCCGTTGTGACATAGACAGGTTCCTCATGTTCTTCCAAATCAATGGTAACAATTTCCTGCTGCTCACGATAGAGATTACGTCGCTCAATAGCGGTATCTTGCACCATTTTTGACGGGGTTTCCTTATGCAAAAAGGAGAATAGTGACTCGTCTGTATAGGCAGTCAACATAAAAAGAACATAACCGACAACACCGAGAAGCAACAATAGTAAAATAACTTGAATCGTTTTATGTTCCAACATGTCAATCTGCACTTTTAATGGTTTGCAAATAATGTATCATCTGCCCGAACATATATTCGGGTGTCGTATTCGGTGAAGCAGGCACTGTCATATTATACAGCCGCTCATTCAACCGACAGCCAATCTTAAAGTCTGCACGAGCATATAATGCCACATACTGAAGTGGCAAAACGGGATTCAAAGTCAAGTCCAACAAAAGGTCAAACTGCATGCGGGACAAATCCTGCAACACTATCTTTTTTACCCCTCCAAACAAATTGACGGACGAAGTGCCCAAAATGCGATGTTCTGGCAAGATTGGCGACAAAATATCCTTTTTGGGGCAATATCCCCAAGCAACAACCTTTTTCCCGTCATTTTGCAAGCGGGCAACCAACTTCTTAATATCCGCATTACGCTCCTGCCATTCGGACTCAAAAAGCACGAAGACAGACCTAACATGGTCATAAGACGGATATGCCGACAAACGCGGTGTCACCTTGGCACATCTGCGGTCAAATATGGATTGTTTTATATTCATAGCATATTCAAAAAATCATCTTCCGAAACCAACGGTATTCCTAACAACTCGGCTTTACGCCTTTTCTCAGGCCCCATATTCTCCCCCACCAAAACGAAAGAGGTGTTTTTACTGATCGAACCTGCATTGCGCCCACCGTTAGCTTCAATTAAATCCTTATATTCATCACGCGAATGGCGAGCAAATGTGCCGGAAATAACAATAGTCTTACCCACCAATTTAGCATCCGCCGAGTTGTTCACCTCCGATTCGGCAGCAGCCAACTGCACCCCTGCTTCTTTCAAGCGCAACAGAATATCCAAGTTATGCTCGTCCAGGAAATAAGCCATCACATTGCGGGCTATCTGTTCGCCCACATCTTCTATGGCAGTCAACTCCTCCAATGTTGCCCATTGCAGAGCATCAATGGACGGAAAGCGACGGGCTATTTTCTTAGCGGTCGTCTCACCTACCATGCGAATACCCAGTGCAAACAACACACGGTGCCAAGCCACTTGTTTGGACTGCTCAATACCTGCCAATATATTGTCTGCCGATTTATCGCCAAAGCCGTCCAGCAGAGCAATATCTTCCTTGCGGAGGGTATAAATATCGGCAATATCGTGCAACAAACCCTTTTCAAAAAACAGATCAATCGTCTCCGCTCCCAATCCGTCAATATTCATCGCTTTGCGGGAAACAAAATGTTCCAACCGGCCTTTCAATTGCGGCGGACAGAACATATTTGGGCATCGCCAAGCGGCTTCTCCCTCGATGCGCACCAGCGGTGTGCCACATTCGGGACATAGCGTCGGGAAGGAGAATTCAAAATCTTCACTCATTGCACGATTCTCCCCACTCCCAACTATTTTCGGTATTATCTCACCGCCTTTCTCCACCCAGACACGGTCGCCCTCACGGATAGCCAATTGACGGATAAAATCCTCATTATGTAAGGTTGCCCGCTGCACCAATGTACCACTCAATTGGACGGGGTCCAAATTAGCGACCGGTGTCACGACACCCGTGCGACCAACTTGGTAAGTTATCTTGCGGAGAATTGTTAATTGTTTCTCAGCGGGAAATTTATATGCAATTGCCCAACGAGGTGTTTTGGCAGTATAGCCAAGGGCTTGTTGTTGAGCAATACTGTTCACTTTCAGTACGATACCATCCGTTGCCACCGGCAAATTCTTGCGTTCCGTATCCCAATAAGCAATGAAATCCATTACTTCGTCTACATTACGGCAAACACGGATAGCATCCGACACAGGGAAACCCCAATCACGCGCCACTCTCAAACGCTCATCATGAGTTTTACCAACGAGATTATCCCCCAGCACATGATATAGGAAACAAGTCAGCCCGCGCCGCCTTACCTCTTCCGCATCCAGCAGTTTAAGTGTACCTGAAGCCGCATTACGCGGATTGGCGAATAGCGGTTCCTCTGCTTCCTCACGTTCTTTGTTCAACCGCTCAAAACTGCTCCACGACAGCAAGACCTCACCGCGAATCTCATAAAAAGGCACGGATGCCAATTCCTGTACCGTCTGCAAAGTGGCTAACGCAGGAATGGTCAGCACATTGCGCAGCACATCATCACCCTGCACTCCGTCCCCTCGTGTCAAGGCACGTGTCAAACGACCGTATTCATACCATAACGATATACTCAGCCCGTCGTATTTAAGTTCGCACACAATCTCCACATCGGACGGCAGTTTACGCACCCAGTCCTCTATTTCCTCTTTACTATAAGTATTTCCAAGCGAGAGCATCGGATAACGATGATGTACCTGTTGGAAGGCAGTGCCATTATTATTTACACCCGAAGCAGATAAATCGGAACCGACATGCTTGGTGGGCGAATGCGGGTCATCCATTTCGGGATGAGCTTTTTCCAAATCTTGCAGACGGTGCATCTTAAAATCAAAGTCACGGTCGGACATAGTAGGCGCATTCTCTACGTAGTAGAGGCGGTTGGCTTCTTCCAATTCGCGGCGCAAGGCGATAATCTCGTCCCGCTCCTGTTGATTTATGTCTGCAAAAAGGTCTGTCACGGTTTCACGAATTTGGTAATATGCAGCGTCCCGTTATGATACACATGCACCAAGTATAAGCCCGAATGCATAGAAGGAATTTCTACTTCAGGATATATATCATATTCGTTGTTGTCCAGCGGATGCTGATATAGGAGCAAGCCGTTCATATCATACACGCGAATATACCCCCCTTCTCCGTTCAGCACATGTACATTATCCCCATAGTTCAGTACTCGCAAATCCGTTGCAGCAGGTCCTGTCAAACGCAAACCAACTAAAATAGGGTCGTGGTCCGAATAGCGGAACATCGTAGTATCCGAGGACTTATCGTAGGTGTACTCGTCCGATTCATCGCTGTTGAGGTGGAATGCCTGCATACCGGTTACCTGTGGCAACATAGAGGCATTGGCTATCGCATGGTCCAAATAATCAGCATTGCTATCGAACACATAACTATAACTGCTATCGGCATGAAAATAACGATGCAAATCTGTGTTATCTTCCCGCAATAGCGTTGTAATAGGTGTTTCATCAGGATAAGCATTCAAGTCCCCCATAATCAACATATCTGATTCGTGACAATAAGCAACCATCTCCCGATACTTAGCATTAACGGCATTAGCTTCCGCAACACGCTCTTGATCCGCACCACTGACCTTAGACTTGAAGTGGTTGATAGCAAAAATAAATTTTTCTCCAGATGCCTTTTCACGAAAACATTGCATATATTTACGGTCAGCCACCACAGCCACCACCTCTTTTATCTCCCCAACTGGTTCCACCTTATTGGCATTGTAAACATACGCAGACATTGTAAAAGTTCCTTGTGGTCTGGAGCAATCCGGGTCGCTGACAAAAAGAAAATGACTGCCCGGAATATGAGTATTCAAATCATTGCATATCTCTTTCAATGTCTCTGTCCCTTTTTGAATTTCCACTAATCCGTATATATCGGCGCCTATCAACGCCATCGCCTTACTAACCTTATAGCGCTGCCGCCGATGTTCGGTTTCATCTTGAGGGCCCCTATCGTGATATTCGTTTAAATTCTCAGTCAAATAATATTCCAGATTGGCGGCACATACCAAAAGAGTGTGGTGCCCGTTATAGTCAATCTGTGCCATATCGGGACCTTTCAGCAAGTCTGCACGACTGTTACCGGCAAACTTGCCAGACTGGTACGACACCGACGAACTGCTATTCACCCGCACGGTCAGATTCACTATTTTCTCTCCCAATCGGTGACGATAACGATTGCCATAAGGGTCTGTACTGGTGCCTACCCCACTGATAGACACTATGCCCCCCACATTGTTACGATGCGGAGAGACGGAATAGGAACCACGATAATTAGTCATGATGCAAAACGGGACATCAAACACCACCGTTTTACCGACATATTCACTCAGCGCAGATGCTTGCCACGTAGCGGGATTCGCAATATGTACTGTTTCCGCAGCCCGAACAGGCAGCAGCACCGACAGCAAAACATATACGATCCAACTTTTCTTCATCATAAAAACGGTATTG
>JAZUGJ010000080.1:0-3334 GCA_045641145.1 Paludibacteraceae bacterium | reverse complement strand
TGAAGATTACGCCAAAGAATGAAAGCACGGATTCGTTCTTTGTCCGTACCCTGTTGAAAGAACTGTGATTAGAATAGCAGAATGACAAAAAGCGGTGGGCGGCGATCCAGCCGCCGCCGCTTTCCCTTTTGGGCGGATTTTAGAGCCGAATCTCACCGGATGCACCAGGATTGCGCTGGTGAGCTCCGGTTTCGAGGGGTAATCTTATTCGCCCTTGACGGCGGGACGCTTCCGGTGTGCCTTGTGGCGCGGCTGGTGGCGTTCCAAGTGGTCTAATGTTTTCCATGCGATGGAAAACGCAATTTCTGCCTCGTCTACCTCGTTGGGGAGAAAGAGCTGTGTGTCATTACGGTCAAAGTCCGCAATCATTTTTTCGATGGCCGTAAAGATTTGGTCGTAGTACCAAAATGCGTCATTGTTTCCATACTGGCACCAGTCTATAGGATAGTCAATTCTTCCAAGCGACCAATTCAAGAACTTGGGGACAAAATCCCCCAAGATTTCGTAAACTGTCGAATAGCTCCAAGGTTCTTCTCCGTCACGAAGCGCAGGGTCAATCTTGCAATATCGTGTTGTAATGGAATGCAAGGTTTCAAACATTGTATACCTATTGACCCTTGCCGCATCGGTCGTTTTTTTGACGAAGTTGTATTCACTCATATCCGAAAGGTCGTATCTTGATTCAAAATCTATAATTTGCTTCTTAAGCGAGGGAGAAAGGCGTCTCGTTTTTTGGGGGGCTGTGATTGGTGTTTTCATGTTTAGTATGGTTTGCTTTTTCTTTTAGAACGGCATATCTTTCCAATCATCATCCGAGGAGGTGCGGGCGGTGTCTTGTGGCTGTTCGTCTTGTGTGCGTTTCAAGTATTCCTTGTATTCCTCGTCGGTCATGTATTCCTTGGGGTCAAGAAAGTCTCGGGGGTCGTAGCCAAGAAATTCAAGGGGGTCAAGGTAGTCGTCGTACAATTCGCCACGCTGTTCGGCTACATCAACACAGTCAAAGTGCAGCTCGGATGATTCGTCATCGCAGTCGCAGGGTTCGCAGGGAATGGCGATGTCAAGGAGGTTTGCGTCAAGGGTGCTTGCGAGTTTGATTTTTGAGTTGTTCATGTTTTTGTCCTTTGTCTTATTTCGTTGTTGATTTCAAGTAGTCAGCTATCGTTTTTTTGAGGATGGCGTTTACCGCGCCCTCTTTGATGTCATCCACGCCCCATAGAGCGTCATGCACTCTGCGAACGCCGCGCAGTCCCATGTCCTCCAATTTGGCTTGGAGCGATTCCATGATTTTCCGTTCGATTTTGGTTAGCGCGTAGTGATTGAATTGACCGATTTTCTTTCTGCGGCGCAATGATGGTTTTGCGCGGAGGTCTTCAAGGAACGATGACCATAGGGGATAGGCAATGGCAAGGTTCTTTCTGATGCGAATGAACAATTTATCATGGCAGTTTTCCTCAATGAATTTCATTTGGCGCACAGTCGTGTTAAGAACCTTCTGAAAGGTCAGCTTGACTTCGACTGACTTGGGCTGTTCCGCTATGTCGGCGTAGAAATGGCCTCCAAGGCAATGCTCAATCATCCGTTCGCATTCGTCAATGCTGATGCGCCCTTGCTGATAACCATAGATGGCAAACATCCAAAAGAACCCCGAATGGCAGTCAATAAGTTCGTGATAGGGCTTGCCGTCAAGGTAGATGTATTTTCGGAACGCCGACGAACACGAAACGAACCAATCGTAATGCCGTCCGGCCGTAAAGCCGTAATCTTGATGCTTGTCGAAGAATCGAAGACCGTCTATGAGATTGAAGATGTCAAGGCCGTCCGTGTCAAAGGTTAAAAATCCAAACGCCGACAGTTGCTTGCGCCACCCCCTCGGCAAACGGACAGACAGACCTTCGTGCGGTTGCAAGTCATGGTAGAGCGTTTCCGCTTCCTTTAGCCTCTGTTTGAGGATACGGCTTGGGCAGTACGCGCAAAAGCAGTCGTAGATATTCGGGTTGTCATCTGTCAAGTTCTTGCGTTTGAGGTAATCCGTGATGACGGACAGCATGAAGTCACGATGAAGACGGTATGACTTTGAGAAGCAACCAGTTGAGTAGCTTTTGTTGACCTCTATGATGCCTTCGTCTTCAAGCGCATTAAGGGCGAAGGAATAGGGAACCTTTCTCTTTCGTCCGTCGCAACGGAAGGACGAGAAAAGACTATCGAACAAATCTGAATGGATGGGTGTGAACGGCAGGAGGTCGGCGTAGTACCATCTGTTATGCGTGAAATCGGATGCCGAGAAATTCAGCGTGGCATTGAAGCGATTGCACCATTCGCGACAAGTTCTGAATGCGATGAGAGAATAACACGATTCTAAAGCGGTATAGAATTGTTCTGCATTCTGAAATGAGTTGCCATAGTCCTTATATCTTGTTTTGGAAATATCCATGAGGTATGACCTTATCCTTTTTCGTTGGGAGGTATCAATCTGATTCATGTATGTAGGCATCCTTAGAGTGGTGGGTATTCTTATCTATAAATGTGGGTTCCTCTTGATTATTCAAAGTCAGCGTCCAGCGCGGCATCAACGCTGTACTTTCTCTGGTTGCTTTTTTGCAATCCAATCCGTTCGTTCGTGGTAAGAATCGAGTTTGATTTTCTCGCGTTTTTCGATTTCGCGGGTTGCTAAATCTTGGTCAAGGCGAAAGAGCATTGTAGCCAAGGATGCTACCTGCGCGTGGCTAAAAGAATTTCTGACCCAAGTGTAGGCTTTAGTCAGGCGCTCTAATTCTTCGTTCGTCATCATTTATGCAACCTCCGTCAACCAAAGGTCTGTCGGCTCTGTGTTGTGAGCCATATAGTATTCGTTTTCACTGTGTTCTTTCTCATAGTCTTTGAGCGCATCCTCATAGGCGCGGCGCATGGGGACAACAAGTTGGCGGTAGCAGTCTGCACAGCACGGGCCATTGGTGATGGGGACAGCGTTATACGCGCATTCCATATTTGTGATTGGGTTGTTGCAGAGACAGCAAAGGGTGTCTGCACCTCTCATGTTGTTTTTTCTTTTTCTCATGTACCCAATTATAACCCAAGTCTGTTTTTTACGCAAGAGGTTTTCATGCAGCAGATGAAAATTCCTTGATTTCATAGGAAATCAGGCATCCTCCGTAGGCATGGAGCAATCTTAAATGAAAACGGAAATTTCGCTTAAGCCCGTTTCAAGGGTATTAAGCTTTCGTCTCTTAATTTTACATCATAGGTATCTATTGATGATGGTGAAGCGTAAAGTTAAGATATGCGAGTGTCAAAGCACCCTCGCGGATGGCGAGGGTGAAGTGCTTGAAG
This sequence comes from Paludibacteraceae bacterium, assembly GCA_045641145.1. GTDB lineage: Bacteria > Bacteroidota > Bacteroidia > Bacteroidales > Paludibacteraceae > Colicola. Next base: position 7 of record JAZUGJ010000080.1, on the reverse strand, counting down.
CGAGAGG
>JAZUGJ010000079.1:0-3868 GCA_045641145.1 Paludibacteraceae bacterium | reverse complement strand
GGCAATGACGCCTATCGCAATCTGACCCTCTCGCTCAATAACGAAACGCCGGACCGTTCTTTAGACCTGTTGGCGACAGCGGTGGAACATACGGTTTCACTCGATTCTACCCGCTTGCGCGTCGGAGATTTATCCGCCACGGTACACATGACTGCCAATAACGATGTGCTGACATCAACGGTTCAGTTCGGAACACTGACCGCCCAACGGGACACCGTATATGATGTGATGACCCGAACCACTTTCTCCCGCTATAAGCAACAACCCAAAATCACGATGCAAATCCTGCCGTCTTCTTTCCGACTGGGAGGACGGGATTGGTTTGTCGAGGAATCGAGTATCGACTATACGGCAGCAGACACCCTACTGCAAATCAACCGTTTTCATGTCTTCACCGAAGACCAGGGACTATTGGCGGACGGAACATTATCCACCAATATGTCAGATACGGCACATATTGAGTTGCAGGACATTGACTTGGGCTATATCCTGTCCGCCACCGAAATTATTGAGGCGGTAGATATCCAGGGACGGATAACCGGTTGGGCAACACTATACGGGGCTTTCTCCACGCCCAAGTTTGAAGCCAATGTATCTATACCGCACGGTGTAATAAACGGCACCGACCTCGGACGCATTACTGCCGAAGCACGGTTGGACGAAGAGACGGGCAATATGCTCATCGACGGCGAGGCGGTACTGGATAGCGTACATATTGCCTCTGTGTCAGGACGGGTCGTAACATCTAAACCCGTTTATTGGGAGTTGTATATCGATGCCAACGGTGCCCCGTTGAGTTTTATCAATTTCTGGACAGAGGGCATTATAGACGGCATAGACGGACGGGGATACGGCAACATACATGTGTTCGGCACCAATATGCACACATGGGTCACTGCCCGCGCCTATGCCAAGGACGGCACGCTGACTATTCCCTACACCGGGTGCCGCTATTTCTTCTCCGACTCGGTTATTCTGGATACCACCTATATATCTTTCCCCGAAGTGCATATACGCGATGCGGAAGGGCATAAAGGAACGGTTTCCGGCTTGCTGACCCACCGGCAGTTTGAGGACTTGAAATATAGTATCGTCATGAACTGTACCGACCTGATGGCTATTGATTTGCCGGCGGACCCGCAACGCATGTATTACGGGCGGGCATACGCCACCGGCAGAGTGGATATAGAGGGTGACGAGCATCGCACGGACATCAATGTCAATGCTGCCACGGCGGGGAACACGGATTTCTATCTCAGTATAGCCACTGCGTCCGATGCCACCACGGCAGACTTCCTCACATTCCGTCAACCGCCTTCGCCTACGGGTCTGTCCCAACCGGCGGAAGAGCCATCGGCAGTTGCGGAACCGAACTCCCACATTTGGCTCAATCTGGCAATCGAAGCCGTTTCGACTTCGCGCGTACATTTGATTTTGGATGCCCATAACGGAGACGGCATTGTCGGTAGGGGCGAAGGTAATCTGGTATTAAGTATGGACGCCACCACGGGAGATGTCAAACTGTTAGGCACCTACTCGCTGTTGTCAGGCACCTTCTCCTATACGGTGGGCAATTTGGTACACCGCAATTTCACCATTGCTGAGGGCTCCACCGTCACTTGGTCGGGCGACCCCACCGAACCGCTGTTGGATATTATTGCCAAATACCGTTGCACGGCTTCGCTGCGCGATTTGTTCGGTGCCGATGTCACCAATATCACTTCCCGCTCGTCCATTCCTGTCGATTGTGTGGCACACATCACCGGTCCGCTCAGCGATATGACGATGCAGTTCGGGGTCGAATTCCCCCAAACGGAAGAGAGTGTGGCGGCACAGATCTATTCGGTCATCAACTCCGAATCGATGCTGATGCGTCAGGTCGTTTATCTGCTCGTGCTGAACCGTTTCTATACGCCCGAATATATGCGCACAACAAATACGGCTTTCGGTGCCAATGAGGCATATTCGCTTTTGTCCTCTACTGTGACCGGACAAATCAATTCATGGCTCAGCAAACTGACTTCGATGGTCAATGTGGGCTTTAACATGCGCTCCGACGGCGAGGCGGGCAACCAATCGTATGAATACGAGGCACAGGTGCAGATTCAGCCCATTCCCCGACTCACCATCAACGGCAACTTAGGTTACCGCTACAACGATATTACCAATAAACCGCTCTTCGGCGATGCCGATATCGAATATGAACTGACACCCGACGGCAAATTTCGGGCTAAAGTCTTTACCCACTCGGTGGACAAATACTCCTTGAAACAGTCCGGCATGCAGGAAGGCATCGGTTTTGTCTTCCGTCACGATTTCAATCCGGGCGATGCCAAACGCCGTCGCGAACAGAAAAAATCGCAGTAGGGCTTGTGTATATCACAAAAAAAGTGTAATTTTGCAAACCATTTTAACGGTTCCATAGTTCAATGGATAGAATACGGGTTTCCTAAACCTTAGATCCGGGTTCGATTCCCGGTGGGACTACATAAACGCTATTATTTTTATGCCTACAGACGCTAAACTTCCTCAGCCCACACTTCCCGCTTTGGCGGTTGATGCGGCATGCTCCGGGAATCCGGGTGTGCTGGAGTTCCGTGGTGTCGTGGCAGATACCGGCACTGAGGTTTTTCGGCGCGGACCTTTTATGCAGGGCACAAACAATATCGGCGAGTTCTTGGCGTTAGTGTTGGGCTTGGCGTACTTGAAGAAATATAATCTCCCTTGGACGCTCTATACCGATAGCGTAACGGCACTTGCATGGGTAAGGCAGAAAAAGTGCAAGAGCAAACTCGAATGGAACGACACCAACCGCGAACTCTTTTTCACGGTACGGAAAGCCGAGCAGTGGCTGCATGATAACACCTACACCACTCCTATCAAAAAGTGGGAAACAACCCTTTGGGGCGAAATTCCTGCCGATTTCGGGCGCAAATAATAAATTGCAAACTCCACTTGCCAAAATTGAAAAAATTTTGTGTATATCCCCGAAAAAGTGTAATTTTGTACCGTTTTTTTGACGAAAAAACTAACTAAATAGTTTAACCATAAAATAATCACTATTATGACAAAAGTTGCAATTAACGGTTTCGGCCGTATTGGTCGTCTGGCTTTCCGCCAGATGTTTGAGGCCGCTGGTTACGAAGTTGTTGCTATTAACGACTTGACCAGCCCCAAAATGTTGGCTCACCTTCTTAAGTATGACACCGCTCAAGGCGGTTTCGCCGGTAAATTCGGTGAAGGCAAACACACGGTAGATTACAAAGATGCCAAACTCGCCGAGGACGGCAAGACCGTTCTGGTTCCCGGTTCTATTATCGTTGATGGTAAAGAAATTACTATCTACGCTATGCCTAACGCTGCCGAACTGCCTTGGGGTAAACTCGGTATCGATGTTGTTTTGGAATGCACCGGTTTCTATACCAGCAAAGCCAAAGCAGAGGCACACATCCAAGCCGGTGCCAAGAAAGTCGTTATCTCCGCTCCTGCCGGACACGACCTGCCCACTATCGTTTACAACGTTAACCACAAGACACTGACTCCTGCCGACAAAGTTATCTCCGCTGCTTCTTGCACCACTAACTGCTTGGCTCCTATGGCTGCTGCCTTGAATAAATATGCTGCTATCCAAAGCGGTATCATGAGCACGATCCACGCTTACACCGGCGACCAGATGATTCTGGACGGTCCCCAACGCAAGGGTGACAAGTCGGAGGCCAAGCGGTCTTAGGAAGACAAATGTCTTAGCCAACTCCTTGGCTCACAGAACGACATGGCTACGATCCGACTTCAAAGCGGTATCATGAGCCCGATCCACGCTTACACCGGCGACCAGATGATTCTGGACGGTCCCCAACGCAAGGGTGAC
>JAZUGJ010000078.1:0-9302 GCA_045641145.1 Paludibacteraceae bacterium | reverse complement strand
CACATCTTCAACGGGCGTATCGGCTTTCCAACCCAGTACTTCATTGGCTTTGCGCGGATTTGCCCAGACCTGTTCAATATCTCCTTCGCGACGACCGACTATATCATAAGGTACGCGCGCGCCCGTAACAGAAATAAATGTATTCAGTATTTCCAAGACGCTCAAGCCACGACCTGTGCCGAGGTTAAATATCTCCACTTGTTCTTCGGGTTTGCCGGACAGCATGCGCTCCACCGCCTTGACATGGGCTTTTGCCAAATCGACCACATATATATAGTCCCGAATGCACGAGCCGTCAGGAGTGTTGTAGTCGTTACCGAATACACGCAGCCGCTCGCGGATACCGGAAGCCGTCTGTGTAACGAAAGGCAACAGGTTTTGGGGTACGCCGTTAGGCAGTTCGCCAATCTCAGCCGAAGGGTGCGCGCCAATGGGATTGAAATAACGCAGAATAGTAGCGTGCATAGCAGGGTTAGCGTGGCAGGTGTCGGTAATAATCTCCTCGTTAATCTGCTTTGTATTGCCGTAGGGAGAGAGGGCTTTTTGGATAGGCGCCGTCTCGTCAACAGGCAAGTGCTTGCTGTCAGGTTGACCATATACAGTGCAGGAGCTGGAGAACACCAGGTTAGATACGCCGTGCGCCAACATCAGTTCCATCAAGTTCACCAAAGAGCCGATATTGTTGCGGTAGTACAGCAAAGGTTTCTCCACAGACTCGCCCACCGCCTTGCTGGCAGCGAAGTGTATAACGGCCTGAATGTCCGAATAGCGGTCAAACAAGCGGTTCATATTGGGGTAGTCCAAACAATCCAGATTCTCAAAATCCGGTCGCCGACCCGTTATTTTCTCTATACCGTCCAGGACATCGGCGTTGCTGTTGCTCAAATTATCCACAATAACGACATCGTATCCCTGCTCCATCAAGCAGACGACAGTATGCGAACCGATGTAGCCGGTACCGCCGGTAACTAAAATGCGTGCCATAATCAGAATAATTTAGCGGGATAAACACCCTTGTTGACCAATTCGTTAATCTTGAGGATAAACTGGGGGCGGTCCTCGGCGTAGGTAACACCAAACCACTGGCTGGGTGTATCCAATACTTTGCAAGTCGCTTTACCGGCAACAATGAGGTCATTGACCAAAGTGGGGATATAGAACTCCTTTTTCAGTTCCTGTCCGTTCTTGGTGAGGAACTCCTTAAATGCCTCCTCCACATAGTCGAAATACTCGGGAGTGAAGCCCCACATATTCATTGATACAGGCGTGTTGGGTGCTATTTCGGTATCTGTTTCACCTTCCGTGAAAACAATTCTACCGCCTTTGTCCTCTATCTTGGTGCGTTCAATCACATCGGTCAAATAGCCGTTTGCGTCCGTAGCACAAACTCCGCGACTGACCGAACCGTTTTCGCTCAGCGTATTCTGCACGCGATAACCGATCATGCAGTATTTACCTTTTGTTCCTTCAATACTCTTGAGGTAGTCAGCAAGCACTTGGAAAGACTCCCTACCATAGAAATCGTCGGCATTGATGACGGCAAAAGGTTCATTGATAATTTCCTTTGCCATCAGAACGGCGTGATTCGTACCCCACGGCTTTTGCCGCTCGGGGTTGTAGGAATATCCGGCAGGCACTTTATCCAAAGACTGGAAACAAATCTCGCAGGGTATTTTATCCTCATATTTGCTCAATACAACGCGGCGGAAATCGTCTTCAAAATCCTTGCGGATAACGAAGACCACCTTGCCGAAACCGGCACGCAGCGCATCAAAAACGCTGTAGTCCATTATCGTTTCGCCGTTAGGACCGAGTCCGTCTATCTGTTTCAAGCCACCGTAGCGGCTACCCATTCCGGCAGCCAAGATAAATAATGTAGGTTTCATATTTATTATTTATTATTTATTATTTTTTATGTCGTTTATTTTCCCAGTATTGTTTGCGGCGTTCCATATATTCCTGCCGCTTTTTCTCAAACTCGGCACTGCGTTGTCTGAGGTCCTCGATAAAATTCTCATAGCGTGAGCGGTGAATAAGCCATGTGCCGTATATCTCAGAGCAGTTGCCTGCCGTGATAAACGCTTGTATGCTGTTGTCACGCATATATTTGAGCAACTCCGCATATTCATCCTTCGTCAGGAGAGATTGTATCTCGACCTGCGGCATATTGGTGTAGCCGCCCACCACATCATACAGCGAGCAACCTCGACCGACTTTCTCGATAATGAACTTGCGGATGCGCTCATATTCCGGCGAGATGATGCAGACGCGCTTGCGGTTATTGAGCGACGCGGTGAAGTAGTCGATAACAAGCCCATTTATCCATGTACCGATTAAGCCGATAACAACCACGCGGAAATCGTTGATAAGGAATGCCGTGCAGCAAATGATAGCACCGCCGATAGTTACGGACGCGCCTATATCGAAGTGAAGATATTTATTGATTATTTTGGCGATTATATCCAGTCCGCCGGTAGAGGCATTCATGCGGAACTCAAATGCCTGACAGGCACTGAGCAAGAGGACAAAGCAGATAAGGTCGAACCACAGGTCTCCCAGTCCTATTCCTGCACTCATGACGGAGTCCTTAACCTGTTCCAGCACTTCACCGGCACGGCTGAGCAGATAGGGATTGCCGTGAGCATCAAGGACCGTTTCGCCCGCTTGCAGGCGTGCCAAGATATCGGGGTTATCAATCACTTGGTGGGTGAGGTTGGTATAAGGGAATACCCTATCCCAGAACTGGGTAAGGGGCCCCACAATCATAGCGGTATAGACCGTTTTGAGTCCGAACTCGTTGCCTACCAGCAGGAACGCCATGATCAGCAGGAAAGCGTTAATGCCCATCACCCAGAAGGAGAATGTATCTGCATTGCCGCCGAGGGCGGTATTGATAACTATACTCAAACCGGATATCGTGCCGACAATGAGGTGACTGGGCATCAGGAAATAGTACACTGCCGCTGCGCCGAACAGCATACCGACAGTCATCAGAATGAGTTCCTTCCAGAACTTGCCCGTTTTGAGAGCAGCAACGGACTCTTGTCCAAATTTTTTGAAGTCAACGGTTTTCATCAATGAATGAGCGTACCCGGCTCCTCAGGGTGCATAAAGGGTTTGACATAGAGGGGTATATGCTTGTCCTGTAATGGTTTGAAAGTCTTACGGTGGACAACTTGTGCGCCGGCTTCCGCCAGGCGTGCGGCATCGTCGTAGGTCATTTCGCGAATGAGTGTTGCCTCCTTGACTTTGCGCGGGTCGGCACTGAAGACACCCGGCACATCTTTCCACAGGGTAACCGATTGGGCGTCTAACATATTGGCGAGCAGCGCTGCCGTGTAATCGGAGCCCTCGCGCCCGAGAGTAGTACGGAGTCCTGAAGCCGTGCCGCCGATAAAGCCCTGAGTGACATACACATGCGCCCGGTGCTGCGAAAGATAGTCTTTCAACAGTTGCTGCGAGGCAGGCATATCGACTTTGGCTTCGCGGAATGTGCTATCGGTGCGAAGCAGGGCGGTGATATCTATCCAGTGATTGGATATACCGGCATGGTTGAGGTAGGCACTGACGATACGGGAAGACTGGAGTTCGCCGGTAGAGACAATCTGGTCGTAGAGCCGGTTATAGTCCGTATCTTCGTAGGGTGCATCGGCGTAGAGGGCGTTGGTAAACTCCTCCAGTTGGTTGGTCGTTTTGCCCATGGCACTGACGACGATAATAAGGTCATCCTGCTCCGAGCCGATGATATCCGCCAAGTGCCGAATGCGCTCCGCATTCTTCACTGATGCTCCGCCGAATTTATATATTTTCATCCCAGATTAGCCATTCTAATTGCCGTGACGGCACCTTCCACGCCTTTGTTTCCGAGTTTACCGCCGGAGCGGTCCTTTGCCTGTTTCTCATTGAGGACAGTCAAGACGGAGAAGATAACGGGTGTAACGCCTTTGCTGTTGAGCATAGCGACGCCGTTGGTAACCGATTGGCAGACATAGTCGAAATGGGGTGTCTCGCCTTTGATGACGCATCCAATAACGATGATGGCATCAAAACGCGAGCGTCGGTTATTGATGTCGGGTTGAGGGATAAGGCGTCCTGCGGCATAGGTCAGTTCGACTGTTCCCGGCACGTGTTGAATGAGGATATTGTCCTCGGGTACGCCGTTGTCCAACAGCGTTTGTTTAGCACCTTCCGCCATGGGGAAAGTGTAGTCTTTGTTCCAGTCCGCAACAATAATAGCATAACGCTGACGCAAAAGGGCATCAGCGTTAGCGAGAAGGGACGGATCATACTTACTCAAATCCGTCGTCATAGTTTAGTCGGCTAACATGATATATTTGTCGATATCCTGTGCCTCCATGGCTTGCGGATAGTTGTCGCGAATCTGCTCGAAGCATTTCTTGGCAGCAAGTTTGTTGTCCAATTCGAGATAGACGAGTCCTGCTTTTTTGAGACTCATGGGAGCGAGGAGTTCGTTACCCGATTTAGCAACGGCGTCAAATTGTTTAACGGCTTTGTCGAGTTCGCCCATTTGTACATAAGCGTCGCCGAGAAGTTGGCGAGCGGCGGGGTCAATCATGACATCGTCTGCGGAGAAATGTTTGATATGGTCGGCAGCCGATTCAAAGTCGCCCATCTGGTAATAGCAGATACCTGCGTACAGGTGTGCGAGTTCGCCTTCCTGATACATCGCGTAATCGTCAGCGATGGCTTCAAAACCGATACATTCGGCATCGTCGCCGTTGAGTGCTTTTTCCCAGTCGCCTTGCATAAAGTAGGCAACGGCTTTGGCATTTTCGTTGCTTGCCTCGAGTGCTTTCGGTTTAATGACGTAGTTGTTGAGAGCGATAAATCCCAGAACGACCACTACGATAGCGGCAACAATTCCCATAAGGATGTTTTGGTGGTCTTCAATCCACTGACCGGTAGTACCGAGCACTTCGTTCATGTTTTCGAGTTGTTCGTCTTCTTTTTCAAAATCTTTCTTTGCCATAATTATAAAGTTTTTAGATTAAATTCTCATTTCGACTGCAAATATACAACAAAAATTTGGAATGTGCAAATAAATCGGGCATAAAGTAGGTTTTTAACCTACTGAATAGCCATATTTTGGACTTTGTGGGGTGCTTGCACACTAACAAAGGAGGAAATAGGGCTATAAAAAGGGGGAAAGCAATTGCCCCTTTTTTGCCCGATGTTTGCACCATTTTAATAAAGACGAGGACTACCATTCGGGGGAATTTCGCGTCAGCGAAAGGCGGCGTCCGAAGATACAAAAGCCGCCCCACCTTACAGGTGGAAGCGGCGGTATATTTTAATGCCCGTCAGGGCAAGGGTTATCAGAATAACGAGTATTGAGAAAGCGAGTGCCAGCCCGATAAAAAGGAGGACAATCAGGATGAACGGGTTTAACGGGTTGAACGGGTGAATCGGTGAAGCGGTGATGAGGTTCCGTTTGGAACAGGGAGTTGGGAAAGGGAGGTTGACGATGCACAATGCACGATGCACGATGCACGATTTTTAAGAAAAAAAAGGCATCGCATTGCTTATGGTCGAGAAAACTCCTTAAAAAAGGATTTGGGACCTTACCGGATCTTTGTAATCCGACCACCTTCTCGCTACTCCGAAGAGGTCACGGCAAGAAGTATCGGCACGCCATTGAAAGGGCAGACTTCCCGGTGATAATAATCTGTTGAGTTTTCCGGTCTCGAAGCAAATGCGATGCCTCAGTTGACGGTTGACAATGCACAATGCACGGTGGGGGTTGTCAGTTGACGGTTGACAATGCACAATGCACGGTGGGTTATGCACGGAAGCCGATGATTTGTCGGACTTCACGAATGGTTGGTGCGGCACTTTCGCGGGCACGTTCGGCGCCGCGTTGTGCGACCTTAAGCAGATAATCCTCGTCGGAGGAGAACTGCAAAATACGCTCTCGGATAGGAGCGACGGTAGCACATATATCCGCCGCCAGTTGCTTTTTCATATCGCCGTAGCGAATCTCGCATGTATTCCATTTATCCTCGAAATACGCCAATGTATCGGGTGCGGAGACGGCTTCCATGATGGTAAAGAGGTTCTGAATGACCTCAGGTTTTGGCGAGTTAGGCGTTTGAGGACCGGCGTCGGTGACGGCTCGCATCACTTTCTTGGTGATGGTCTTGTCGTCCTCGAAGAGGTAGATACAGTTGCCGTTGCTTTTGCCCATTTTACCGCTTCCGTCCAAACCGGGTATTTTGACAGCTTGTTTGGTATAGAAGAAGGACTGTGGTTCCTTAAAGAAATCGACATTATAGATGCGGTTGAACCGTCTTGCGAAGAGCCGTGCCATCTCCATGTTCTGTTCCTGGTCTTTACCGACGGGCACTTTATCCGCTTTGTGCATAAGTATATCCGCCGCCATGAGCGAGGGATAGGTGAGCAATCCGGCGTTGACATTATCGGGTTGCTGGCGCACTTTCTCCTTGAAAGAGGTGACGCGTTCCAACTCGCCCAGATAGGCGTTCATATTGAGATAGAGGTACAGTTCGAGGACCTCTTTGACATCGGATTGGATATAGATAGGTGCCTTATCGGGGTCTATACCGCATGCCAGGTATTCGGCGAGGATAGTACGTGCAGATTGGCGTATGTTATCGGGTGTGGGATGGGTAGTAAGCGAATGCCAGTCGGCGATAAAGAACATACAGTCAAACTCGTCCTGCATGCGCACAAAGTTCTTGACCGCGCCGAAGTAATTCCCCAGATGCAGGTTCCCCGTAGGGCGAATGCCGCTAATAACTTTTTCCATTATAGATATTATTCGATAGGCAGGGAGCGACCGATACGCTGCTCCAAGCAAGTGAGTGTTTCCGTTTTGGCGATGCCGTCAATCTGCTGTAACGTAGTAAGGAGGCGCAGCAAGTCCTTATCACTGCGGGCGTACATTTTCAGCATCATCGAGTAAGCACCGAGGGTATAGTATTCATCCACAATCTCGGGTATATTCACGAGTTCTTTCACCACTTTATCGTACATCGTACCGGAAGAAAGTTGAACCCCCACCAAGACGCACAAGTCATAGCCCAACATCTTGGAGTTGATTTGATAACCGGAGCCGACAATAACGCCATTGTCGAACATCTTCTGCACCCGCTGGTGGATAGCGGCGCGACTGACGTCGCACTTAGCAGCCACATCCTTAAAAGGAATACGGGCGTTCTGAGTGATGATTTTGAGAATCTTACGATCCAAGTCGTCAATTTTTTCCATAGTAGTAAATTTTTGTCAGCGAAAACAATGTTTCACGCTGCAAAGTTATAGTTTTTTTTGGAGATATGCAAATTTTTTTGTACTTTTGCGAACATTTTGTAAGTAGAAAGGCAAAAAAGATGACCATTGAGGAGTATATCGAACAACATTCGTCACCTGAATCGGATTTATTGGCACACATCAACCGCGACACGAATCTACATGTGCTGAATGCACACATGCTGTCGGGGCATATTCAGGGACGACTATTGGCATTACTGAGCCAAATGATACAGCCGCGGCGTATATTGGAACTCGGTACCTACACGGGTTATTCGGCATTATGCCTTGCGGAAGGGTTGCGGGAAGGGGGCGAGTTGTTTTCGATAGAGCACAACGACGAGTTGGAAGAGACGATAAGGAATAACTGGCGGCAGTCGGCGTATAACGACCGCCTGCACTTGATAATAGGCGACTGCAAGGACATCGCAGGGACATTGGACGGCGATTTCGACCTCGTGTTTATCGATGCCGACAAGCGCGAATACAGCCGATATTTAGACCTTGTCTATCCCCTTGTGCGAGAAGGCGGCTGGATACTGGCGGACAACACGCTATGGGACGGGCATGTGATAGACCCGAACTACGACCGCGACGCACAGACAGTCGGTTTGCGGTTGTTTAACGACCAAGTGGCACAAGACAAGCGGCTAGAGAAAGTCATACTACCTATCCGAGACGGGCTGACGGTGATGAGGAAGAAGGTAGATAGTAGGTAGTAGGTAGTAGGTGGTAGATAGTAGGTGGTAGGTGGTAGGTAGTAGGTGGTAGGTAGTAGGTGGTAGTTATTTGCCACGGATTTTGTCGAAGCCGCTGCCGAAGACACCGCTCACATTGGAGAAACTGACGAAAGCGTCCGGGTCGATTTGCTGAATAAGATGCAGGATTGTATTTGCCTCGTGCTTGCGGGCAAGGACAGTGACGACCGTGATGGGCTGACCACTATACCACCCTTTTCCATCCAACAATGTTACCCCACGAAAGACCGTAGTCGAAATGGCTTTGGCTATCTCGTCATGCTTACGGGAGAAAATGAAGAACTGCACGCTTTGGCGCACGCGGGACATGAACCAATCCAGCGAGGCGGCATAGCCGATGGTCATATTGAGACCGCAGAGAATACGCTTGATTTTATAGTCCGCAACGGTCTGTGTGCCCAAATCGACTCCGGCAGGAACAGGCAGGAAATAGACACTGAGGATAATGATAATATCGCACAAAATCATCACCCTGCCGATAGACACATCCTTGTAGTGATTGACTATCATGGCGATAATGTCCGTGCCGCCCGAACTGCCGTTACACAACAGCACGACGCCCAGACACATACCGAATAAAATACCCCCGACGATACACCCCACCAGCGGGTCAATAATAATGGCCTCCTGACGGATAGGAATAACACGATACCAGAAGGTTACCGCCAAGACGCCAAAGATGGTGCGGATACAGAATTTCCACCCCACCGTAAAGCCCGCGATAAAGAGCAGGACCGCGTTAATAACCAGCGTTGTCAGCCAAATAGGTATCGCTCCACCGTATTGCGGGAAGAGGGACGGGAAAAAACCGTCCGTGGCGAAATAGATAAGGGAGCAGATACCCGTCAGACCGCCCCCGACAACGGCGTGCGGCACAAATATCCAGTTCACCATCATCGCAAAAGGACACAAGGCAATAAAGATAGCCAGATACTCCAAGATGACTTGGACGCGGTGTTTACGCGGGTCGTACGCCAAGTGAGGATTGATGATATTCGCTTCCATAACGCGTATATTGGTAATTAGAACTTCGCCACCAGATTGCGGTCGCCCCAACCGTTATCGACCCGTCCGACGGGAATCCAGAACTTATTGTCACGCACCCAAGGAGCGGGATACGCCGCTTTCTCACGGCTATAGGCGTGATGCCACTCGTCGGACACTATTTCGTATTCGGCATGCGGGGCGTTGAGCAGCACATTATCGACCTTGTCCGCCGTGCCGTTCTCCACCTCGCGTATCTCCTCACGAATAGTG
>JAZUGJ010000077.1:0-3009 GCA_045641145.1 Paludibacteraceae bacterium | reverse complement strand
CCGCACGGCACTGAGGCGCTTTACCGCTCCGACACCCATGATGGAACCGGAAATGACATGCGTGGTAGAGACAGGAATACCGAGGTTCTGAGTAATAAACAGCGTAACTGCTCCCGCCGCTTGGCTGCAAAAGCCCTCGTAGGGGGTTATCTTGGTTATTTTATTACCCATCGTCTTGATAATTTTCCAACCGCCGGACATCGTACCGATGGCTATCGCCGTGATACAGGCAACCGGAATCCATGCAGGCGCACCCGTGAAGTTATGTCCCGTTTCGGCAGCATGGGTGATTAGGTCGGGTTGCAACCATTGAGGCAGCCCTTCCAAACCGTATTGTGCCCCGTACGCCGCCAAGGCGCAGGCGATAACACCTATCTCCTTTTGCGAGTCGTTCAGTCCGTGCGCCGTACTCAGACAAGCCGAACTGACCAGTTGCAGCCGCTTCGACCAAAGGTCTATTTTATGGGGTTTGACCTTGCGAAACGCCCAATACAACCCCACCGTGATGATATTGCCGGCAATAAAGCCCAATAGCGGAGCGATAATGATAAAAGCACATATAATGCCCACCGTGGACCAATGAATCGCCATCAAACCTTTGGAGCATATCGCAGCCCCCATCAGGCCGCCAATCAGGGTGTGGCTGGACGAAGACGGGATGCCTTTCCACCAGGTTATCAGACTCCACACGATAGCGGCGCTCAGTCCGCCGATAATGATGGGCAATGTGACCCATTCGCCTTCCACGACTTTCTGCACCGTGTTGGCAATGTTAAAACCGAGCAGGTATTCGGCGGCGAAGAACGCCACAAAATTAAAGAACGCCGCCCACACCACTGCCACAAACGGCTTAAGTACCTTGGTAGAGACAACAGTGGCTATCGAATTGGCGGAATCGTGAAATCCGTTGATGAAATCAAAACAGATTGCAAGAACGATAATGGCAATCAGGTAACCCATTGTCAGGCGTATTTGGCGATTATAATCATAAAGGTCTTGCCCACATGGTTCGCCATGTCGGTGGCAGATTCCATGGATTGCATGATCTCCTTGCCCTTAATCAGTTCTTTGGCGTCAATGTCCGATTCAAACAACTCTTTGACAAAGTTGTCGTACACATCGTCGCCCTCATGCTCCAAGTCGTGCAGTTTGGAACATTGCTCAATCGCCATGGCAGGGGCTTTGGTCATCGTTTTCAATTCGCCGCAAACAATGTCAATGGCGCGCACGCACTCCAAAATAACTTCCGCCATGTGCAACGCTTTGGCGGGCATTTTCTTGGGGTTATAGAGCAAAATACGCTTTGAAGCGTCGTTGATATAGTCCATCACGTCATCCATGTCGCCGCATAACTGGTGTACATCTTCGCGGTCAAAGGGCGTAACGAATGAGTCGCCGGCGGCATCGTATATATCCACCACGATATGGTCGCACTCGGTCTCAATGGCTTTGATTTTGGTGTATAAAGCGACACGCTTGTCGTGGTCTTCGGTGGCAACAAATTCGGTGAATAAGTCGGCACCTTCCACCATCAGCGAGGACATTTGTTTGAATTTTGGGAAAAACTTGTCCTCTTTGGGCAATAAAGAAGCAAAAAATGAATTAAGTGACATATTCGTTTTATTTTGTCAAGTGGGCTTGACGATTTCTATTTTCGCAATGCAAAAGTACAAAAAAATTTTGAGATGTCAAAAAAAAAGTGTAATTTTGCGTTGTTTTTTTCTGCATACTAACTAAAAATATCAATACTATGTCTAAAGTAACTGTAGTGGGCGCAGGCAATGTGGGAGCAACCTGTGCAAATGTGCTGGCGGTGAAAAAAGTAGCCAGTGAAGTGGTGTTAATCGACATCAAAGAAGGCGTTGCCGAAGGTAAGGCCATGGATATTATGCAAACGGCTCAGCTGTTAGGTTTCGATACCGTGGTACGCGGTGTCACCAATGATTACAGCCAGACAGCCGACAGCGATGTAGTGGTAATCACTTCCGGTCTGCCTCGCAAACCGGGTATGACCCGTGAGGAGTTGATTGGCGTCAATGCCGGTATCGTTAAGAGCGTCGCTTCCCAAGTGCTTAAATACTCGCCCAAAGCCATTCTGGTTGTTGTTTCCAACCCGATGGATACAATGGCTTATCTGACGCTGAAAGCCACCGGCCTGCCCAAGAACCGTGTTATCGGTATGGGTGGTGCGTTGGACAGCGCGCGTTTCAAATATTTCCTCAGCCAGAAAATGGGCGTAAACGCCAATGAAGTGGCTGGTTTCGTTATCGGCGGTCACGGCGATACAACCATGATTCCTGTGGCTCGTTTTGCCACTTATAAAGGCATGCCTGCCACCAATTTCCTCTCTGATGACGAGATTGACGAAGTGGTTAAATCGACAATGGTTGGCGGTGCCACACTCACCGGACTGCTCGGCACGAGTGCTTGGATGGCTCCGGGTGCCAGTGCGGCTTCCGTGGTGGACAGCATCATCAACGACCAGAAGAAGATGATTCCCTGCTCTGCTTATCTGGAGGGCGAATACGGTTGCAACGATATCACGATTGGTGTTCCTTGTATCATCGGTCGCAACGGTATTGAAAAGATTATCGAGTTGCCCATCAACGACACCGAGAAAGCCCTCTTTGCTGCCAGCCAAGCCGCTGTGGCTAAGACGACTGCTATCCTTAAAGAAATCAACGCCCTCTAATAGAGAGGTTGCTCTTTATAGTACAAAAGACCGCTCCCGAGGCGGTCTTTTTTTATGGCTTTCTCCCTCCCATCCCTCCCCGACTTCGCATCGGGTGATTAACGGGTGATTAATGGGTGATTAATGGGTGATTAACGGGAAGTCGGAGGCCAAGCGGTCTTAGGAAGACAAATGTCTTAGCCAACTCCTTGGCCCACAGACCGACATGGCTACGATCCGACTTTCTTTTTTTATGGCTTTCTCCCTCCCATCCCTCCCCGACTTCGCATCGGGTGATTAACGGGTGATTAATGGGTGATTAATGGGTGATTAACGGG
>JAZUGJ010000076.1:0-38641 GCA_045641145.1 Paludibacteraceae bacterium | reverse complement strand
TTCTTCTTTACAACCGCTCTAAACTTTTCGTGGTTAAAGAAGTCATCAACGCAATACTTCATTTCCCACACTCTCTACGATTCGGTATTTGGAAACTGTGACTGTTTCGCCAAAGCGGTTAATCACATCCTTTTTACCTTTCTCGATTTTGTAACCCATCTTCTTGATGTCGCAGATTCGGGAAGCCAGTCTGTAGATTCCCAACTCTGCCCAACTCGTCATCGGGTCAACCCATCCGAACTCATTCATATAATTGATAAGTCTGTCGCACTGTGTCATTCTGATACCCCCTCATTCACGATTGTTTCGTAATCAGCCAATGTGTTGAAATAAGTGTTGCCTATCTTTGCATATTGACAACCGAATGGATGAGGACTTTCAGCCCTGAAGTAGAACATATCCTCCGGGAATATCGTTGAACTTGTAAGTGCTTCCATAACCGCATCCCTGCACTCATCGGTAACAGCTCCATTGTCTGCCGTGGAAAACTGATTGGGTGCATAAATAACATCCGTCATCGTAGCCCCGAAATTACCGCTTGCTAATCTGTTTACGAGTACACATGCCACAGCAACCTTTCCGATTCGTGGAAGTATTGAAGCTTCGCTCATTACAACCCTTGCCATCAGTTCCGCTTCATCAGGTGTGACATCAACAATAAATTCGTTATCTGAATATTCATCGTGAACTTCAAAGGCTTCGACAAATTCAATCTCGGGTGGCTCAACAACCTTTACCTTTTCTTCAACTGATAATGGAATTGATTCAACCGTCGGGATCTTCGACACTTCCTTTGCATATACCAACTTGCCAGTCACAAATCCGAGCGAATAAAAACAAGTGCAAACAACAACTGTGAACCCTGCAAATGCTCTTGCGAGGTTTTTATAATTTGAACTTCTCAATGTCTACCCCCGTTCTCATTGCAAGAAACAAGCAATCAGCCAAGCTAAATGAATTGTTCTTTACTCGATTGATGAATGTGCTTTCCGCAATGCCAAGTTCTTCACATATGGATTTCTGTGTGATTTTGTTTGATAAGAAGATTTGAGTTTTGACTTCGGTCATAAATGCCGCAGCATTTTTTTGAGCCTGAAGTCTTTCATAATAGAATTTCTTTTTTCGCATAACCATTAACCCTTTCTTTTAAATTGTCACTTATCCGTGACTTAATCAGCAAAAAAAATAGCATTCAATTCTTCCAAAGATAAATTAAGAATATGAATAAGTTTCTTAATCTCTTCGGAGTCAAAGACTTTCTTGGCAATTCTTATCTGCCATTTCCTTTTAGTAAGCCCCATTTCGCCAAAGACTTCCTGAATTGTCTTGTGTCGACTTACGATAATGGTATCTTTCAGCAAATCAACATTTACCATTTCCCCGTCTCCTTTCTACAATATGTTGTGTTACCGATTTTATCTGTCACATATCGGTGACTTTACTGTAATCCTATTAAAGTAACTTGTCAAGTACCTTTTTGAAATTTTTTTGTTGAATTTTTCAACAGAAATGTTACAATGAATTATCTTATAAAAGAAAGGAAACGATATGAGTGTAGGGGAAAACATCCGCAAGATAAGAAAATCAAAAGGTTTAACCCTTGAACAAGTAGGAAACAAAGTGGGGTTGCCGAAACAAACTATTCAAAGGTATGAATCAGGAGCAATTCGCAATATTCCTTATGATAAGTTAATTGCTATTGCCAAGGCACTCGGATGCTCTGGTGGGGATTTCTTTATTGATGAAGTAGTGAACTACACTTCTGAAGATTTCTACACACCGGGGAATGCCAAAGAGGTAGTCAACCTACTTCATGATAAAGAAGCAATGAATTTAGTAAAGAAGTTTAATAAACTTTCTTCTGCTAATAAGAAGATTGTTATGTCTCTTGTTGATGGGTTAATTGATAATCAAAAAGAGTAGCTTCAGATATTACTAATAAGTAACCGAGATAATTTTCATCTTCGATTTTGGATATTGTTTCAATTATTTGCTGCCTTAATTCATCCATACAAGCACCCCCTTTGTGCATTAAATAATAGAACATTTGTTCTGATGTGTCGATATGTAAAATGCACAAATTAATTTTTCATTTTTGGAGATATGAGACAACAATACATTAACCACAACAACAATTCGATAACCATAATTATTTTATTTAGGGAAAGAAAATGACAATCGAGAAGTTAAAGAATGGCAAGTATAGAATAGTACAAATGCAGAACGGCCAGAGGTATAGAATCACTCTTGACCACAAGCCTTCTGTTGCCGAAGCAACAATCCTTATTGCCAAGGAATTGAAAGCTAAAAAAGTTGGCATCAAGGGTTCTTTCGCACAAATGTGCTATGAGTATATAGAATCTAAATCTAATGTTTTGTCCCCGAGAACCATACGCGAATACAAATTATATGTTAATAGGTTGCCTGATTGGTTCACTGATTGCGATGCAGGTGACATAGATCAGGTGGAAATCCAAAACTGTGTTAATGAATTATCTGAAAGACTCGCACCCAAAACCGTGACATCATTACACGGTTTTATTTCAGCCGTTGTTGCGTATTACAATCCCGACTTGCGGTTACATACCACATTGCCACAGCGAGTTAAAACAGAACCGTATATCCCAACAGCGCAGGAGGTAAAACGCATAGTTGAATACACCAAAGAACACAGCCCTATGTTCTATGTACCGATTCGCCTTGCTACACTGGGATTAAGACGGTCAGAAATATGCGCACTCACTCTTGCTGATTTGTCAGAAGAAAATATATTGAGTATTAACAAGGCATTGGTCGAGGATGAAAATGGCGAGTGGATTATTAAACATCCAAAGACAGTTGAATCAACCCGAACTATTCCGATTGACGAAGAGTTGGCAGACTACATCCGGAAACATGGAATGTATTCAGGAAGTCCGCAGAGTATTTCAAATTATCTTTTGCGAACACAAAAACAACTGGGCATTAAAGAATTTTCGGTGCATAAATTAAGGCATTATTTTGCGAGTAAATTGTTGTCGGATGGTGTTCCAATCAAGGATATTATGTTACTCGGTGGGTGGTCTACCGATGACACATTAAAAAAGATATATGCACACGCGATGAGGGCAAAAACAATCGAGGGAAAGCGCAGTATTTTGTCATCGTTATTTTAAATTGTGGGTAATATTACCCACAGATTACCCACGAGGATATCGCAAACCCGCATAAATACAGTGTTTTTTTGAATTACATAAAAGTTCAAGTCTTGTCACTCCGACTCCGTAGAAAGTACCGAAAATCCTTTAAAATCAAGGGTTTTCGGTTTTTTTATTGTCCATTTTTTCGCCTTGCGGTTAGCAAAAATAATAACGTATTTTCAAGGTTTGTAGCCATTTTTACCCACGCATTACCCACGGTTTACCCACAGATTTTTTATAAATTCATCGTCGCACTTTTTGAACTTTCTAAAAAAGGCTTGTGGGTAATTTTAGTCTTTTTTTGAGTGCAAATTTACCCACAGCAATAAAAAAAGGGTGACTTATGTCACCCTCTTTTTTTCATCAACCGAAAGGCTTGCTATGAGACTTCGGAAAGAATGTATTGAACCAGTATTTCTTTTCTGATTTTGATATATTCAGACTGTCAATGTATGCAATAATATCTTCCTGCTTGCCGCTCTTTGCTGAATACTTGATAAGGTAATACTGATAGAATCCACCATAGCCCTTATCCTCTTTAGCCTGCACCGCTCCTTGAGCATATGAACTCAATGTCTGCTCAAGTAAGAATCCCTTGTCGGAATCGGATGCGTTAATTCCTCGGAGTGTTGGTATCTTATCTTCCATCTTAACAGAACCGTCATTGTTCTGGTCTGTGTTAAGAACCTTTGAGAAATTCTCAAGTCCCGGCACACCTTGTTCCTTGTACACATTCACGGTTGCTTCTTTAACATTTAAGTATTTGGCATCACCGTACTTGTCTACACCTGATTCTATGGACTTAATAACATCGTCCGCTTCATCAAGCATCTTCAAACCATAGTCACCATACTTCTCATAATATCCGCGTGAAAATTCCGTGTTATCAATGCCGTATTCTTTAAGTGCGCTTGTGGTTTCAATGTCCTTGCGGAACGCATGCTCTCCGATTTTATCGTATGTTTTCCACTGATCTTCGGTTATCTTATCAGCACCATATTCATTGGCAATAGTAAGCGCGCGCTTGTACTTTTCAAGTCTGCCCTCGCCCTCGTTATACAATTCTCGGGTAAGTTTATTCTGTGGCAATTCAAGTTCTGCGGTTTTGTTCTGATACTTGTACAAGTCTTTAAGTGCATCTGCGCCATCGGTTACATATGTTTCTAACTCTGCGCTCTTAACACTCTTTCTGCCAAACTCTTCGGCTATATCTCTTGCCTCTTTGTTGAGCTGTCCAAGTTGTGTTAGACCATCAATTCCATTTTGTTCATAATAAGACATAACAAAATCACTATTTGGAAGGTCGTTACTCGATATCGCAGATTTAACAGCAACATTGTCAACAAAATCTTTAGTGTTACCGCTCTTATACAAATCATACAGTTCAGATTCGGGTTCGTCTGTTCCAAGCACCTTTGATACAGCAATATTCTTTGCCATATCGTACATCTCTTGCAGACCTTTCTTCTTTGATTCATCGTCCAAATCCTTATATATATCAGAATTGATAAACGTTTTAGCAAGTTCGAACGATATCGAACCCATTTCTTTTTGAATTTCAGATTGCTGTTGGTTATTAATTTTTACATTGTTATAACTATTCGCAACTGGATACGGCCAAACTCCAAGTCGCTGTACTTCACCATCAATTTCGGTAGGACGATATGATGTCATAGTACCGGGGTTAATCAACTGTGCAACCGCAGCTTCGCCAGTAGAACCTTGCCTTGTAATTTCTCTACCCCATACATCGTATGATGCGGGTAAAGTATTTGAAAGCCAAGGAATCTTTGCAATAATGTTGTTTTTGACTGTATTTGCTCTTGATGTAGGGTCGGATGCATTTCTTACAGTAGTATCATTAATCCTTGCGATTGCGCCAACCTGACTCGGTACAAACGAAGAAGGAATATCAAATATTGTATTGAAGATATTTTCTGCGGGAGATCCATAACCGCCAAGCATATCTGACAAGTTCTTCATAGGTGTTGAATCCAACCACGCATCAGCAATAGCAACTCCTGATTTCGTAAGAGAATCAAATGCCGAATTACCGCCTTCAAATGCTTCATACAAAACAGTACCAAATAATATAGGGGAAGCGGACGGAATCAAGAAATCGTAACTGTAGGATGTGTTACCGATTCTGAATGAATTTTCCTGCAATCCCTGCACATTCTTCTGATAAGCCTTTTCTTTCTTGTCATCAGATAAGCCACCAACAACAAATCCCATTGAGCGAAGTACAAGACCTAAAGCAATTCCCGCGCTTCCAGTAAAGCCCTGACCGAACAGTGTAAGGTTCTGCTGCATTTTGTAATATGCATCCTTGCGCTGTGATTCAAGTTCATTAATCTTGTTCTGTGCTTCTCGTTTTTGACTTATGTTTTCTGCGTTCTGTAAATCTGTATTAGCATCAGCTATTTTGGTTTCGATTGACTTTATGCTCTTGCTTGTCTTTACAGTATCAATAACAGCCTTTCCTAATCCTGCGGGGGAATACTCTAACATTCTTGCGCCGATGTTACCGGGGGTCTTTGCGAATGTCAAAATAAAATCACCCAACTGTAAAGGTGTCAATTTGTTTAAGCCTTTTCGTATTTCAGTAAGTCCTTGAGCCACTTTGGAATTATCGTGGAATGTCGCTTTGTTTGCTTCCTGCACTGCCAACGAAATTGCATCTGACGGAATATCTTCAACACTTGTTATATTGTTCGCTTCTACGAATGATGATAACTTCTGAATGAAATTCTTTTTAACGAAAGGAGTATCACCGAACTCGCCTAACATATAGTATGTGAAGTTCCTGATTGTTTCCATTACAGACGGATTAATTTCCTTGCCTGCAAACTTGCCATTTAATAAATCGCATACACTGTCAATATTGCCAATACCAAGTGCTTTACCCATATTCTCGATAGAACCGTTTGTTGCATTGTTAATCCACTTAATGCGCATTTCATCAAGTGTATATGCATTTACAGCCTTTGAAATTACTTTATCAATAGCCTTATCAATGACAGTTCCTTTGAATACTTGAGCATTTCTATATACATCGTTTTTATCAGTCCACTTAACGGAATCATCACCGAATAATTGCTCTCTCTGACTTTCCCAAACTTGTGTTGCAAGTTCCCTTGAAGCCTTTGATATTTTACCAATACCATTTTCGGTCCTTACATATTCAGGATTAACATGGTGATATATCCATTCCGCAAGTGCTGTCGCTCTTCCCGCTGTCCATCTTGTAGGTAGCATAGCAATGTTAGATACAAGGTTACGAGATATGGTGCGCATATTGCAAAGCAATGCCACTCTTCTATACTCAAGCAACTTATCCAAGAGTTTAACTGGATGTTCTCTCGCAATCCTTGAAAATACATCAGCATATGCTTCATTAATAGCTGACACATCTCCGTTATCAATGCTTTCAAACTTTGCTCTTTCTTCTGCGGTAAGTTCAAAGTCTTTCCATTTCTTTCCAAACTTCTCTCTACCTTCGTTGTTAATCTCTTCAATGGATCTCTCAATGTATGTGAGTGCAGCAATCGGGTTGTTGCTCAACATATTAAGTGTTGCAGACTGTGTGAACTGTCCAGCTTCTGTCATTGCCTGCGCAAGTGTACGAGTAAGTGTAACAGCATCATCAAATCTTCCCTGATTTACTAACTCATTAGAAACCTTATTAGCAAGTGCAACACCGACGGGGTTCTTTGCATCAATCAAAGAGTTGGCCATAGACAATGACTCATCTAAACTATGCGTGTTAAATATCTCATCGGCATTAACAAGTACATCCGCATTATGCAACTGACGATACAATGACGGATTATCAGCAAATTCGTTTTTAACGCTCTCATCAATGTCAACTTTTTCTCTTACACTTTCGGAGTATCCTCTTTCCCGGATGTCGGGTTCAGCAAGGTCGCCATCTGTGATATCCAAAGAATTTAATTTATATCCGTCTGTGTTATATCCCATATCGGTATTAACATCAGAATCAATCGGTGCCAAACGAGGAACAATAGGAAACTCGATTGCTTCACCAATCTGTGTGTTAGCATTTGTGTTTCCATTGCCAACACTTTCAGCCATAACATTGGGGTTAGTTCTTGCGGGTTCTAACTGTGTAATAGGATTCTGTTCAAATATCGTTGACTGGATTGGTCTATCATCCACAGTGGTTGCATCTTCAACAGTAGGTAATGATTCTACATTGTTAGCATTGGTTTCCGTATTCGCTAATTCAGTATTGTTCTGCTCGTTGAGAAGAGCATCAAGCTGTGCCTGATAGTTTCCTGCTGACTGTAAATCACCATCAGCAATACTTGATTCAATATTTTCCTCAAGTCGCATAATATTATCTGCAAGGAAGTTATCAGCAAATGAAAATGTTTCGGAGAATTTGTTGAGTTCTTCAAGTGCTTTTGCGTATGCTTCGGGATTTCCATTATCAGAAATTGCTTCTGCTTTTCTTGTGGCTTCAACAATCTGCTGTGCGTTATTAACATCACCGCCATAAGGATTAGTATCAGCCCACATACTCTTTTTAGCAGGAGTATTTTCTGTGACATTGGTGTCAACATTGGGAATTGCATTTACATTCTCGTTAACATTAATATTAGCATCAACATTAGTATTCGGATTTACATTAGGAATGTTCTCTACCACATTCTGATTTGTGTTGACCGCATTGGTCGCAACATCATTAACAGTAGGTATCTCGTTGTTAACATTGGTTCTTGCTTTGTTAACAGACATATTTACACCGCTAACAGCACTACCAGAAAGGAAACCACCAAGTCCATCAAGCATCGTGTCAATAGCATAATCCTGATATGCCTTTGCCTTTGCTTCCTTGTATGACATTCCCTGCTCTGCATATGCTTTAATCGATGCAGACAACTTAGAATCCTTTCCCGCAATAATCTCATCAGCAATACTGTCTGCTAAATCTTCAAGTATTTCCTGCGCACCTTCTGATAATCCCGATGCGCCAAGCTGTTTTGCTGTACTAATAACGGCATCTTTAAGAGTTGCTTTGGCAACTTTGCCTGATTCAGAAATAATTTCAAGAGGAATCTTTTCTGTAATGAATGTGGTTAATGCGCTTGCGCCACCTTCAAGCATAATCTTGTTAGGTGTTAATCCTCTATCGATTGCATCATTCATTACATCGTTTGCTTTTTCGCCCGCGAGGATCGCCGCAGCAGCCGTGGGATTACCCGAAAGCATTGCAACACCCATATCACCAGCAGACATACCGACATTGTATAAATACTGTAAAACCTTATTATCAATATCCCCCGAAACTTCGGAACGCAATGCATCGGAAACATTCTGATAATTATGCAAAGGTTTACCAGTCACATAATTAAAGCCTTTATTCAAAACACCCTCGATTGATTCAATGGGTTTAAATGCAAGAGACGCACCTGACTTACTGATATTGTTAATAGGGTTTATCTGATATTTGCCAAACGCACCGCTCTTGTATGCCTTGTCCATATCATCAAGAGTAGCAATAGCTTCGTTAGCAACACTTCCCCTTATCCTTGCGTTATTATCAACAGTACCGTCGGAACGAACAAATCCTCTTGATGCAAGGAACGCATCATAGTCATTTGTAAATGCCTGCTTTGTGTCATATGCTTTCTTCTTATCAGAATCGAACAGTCTCTCAATTACATTGTAATCAGGTGTCTGCTCATACATCTTCATAAGGTCATTAACATATGATTCAGCAACCTTGTTATCACTTGTGTAATAGTCGTAATCACTCTTTGAGAGCTTACCGCTTTCGTAGTCTTTCTGTAACTGTTTGTTATAGTAATTCTCGTAATTAGAGAACTGGGAAAGGTCTGTCTTTCCTCTACCACCATAACCGCCATCGGTTGTTTTATGTTTAGCAAAATCTGTATTACCAAAATGCTCTCCCTCATCAACAAAGGAGTAGTTTTTATTCTGCCTTTCAAAGCGGTCAATAAAGTTATTTGGAGTAGTCTGCTTTGGCGGTTCAAGTTTAGGAATGGATTCAGTTCTTGTCCCGGTCGAAACTTCGTTATGGACCTTCTGCGCCTGCTCGCGCTTTACGGAGTTCTTTTCTTCTTCTTTCTGTTTCTTTATTTGCTTCTGCATCTGCGTTTTCGCAGAAGTAGCACTAACTGATTTGGGTTTTGCCATGTTATTAACTCCTATAAAAAATATAGCCCTACGGTTAAGTAGGGCTTATATAGTTACATCATTGCTGCTGCCATAGCCTGACGAAGTGCTGCTCTACGATTAAATGAATCCATAGTCTGTTTTGCAACAGCATTGTTATATTCATTCTCAAGAGTATTAAGTGCTTCGTTTCTGCCAAGGTTAATTTCAGCAAGCCTGTTCTGAAGTACAGTACGAAGTGCATTACGGTTGTTGCCGTAGTTGTTATACATCTTTGCTCTTGTACTTTCAGCAACACCGCCATTCATTCCTGAACGATTCAGATCCCCGTCAATATTCCTACGGTTCATCATATAATTAACATATGCTTCTCTTAATGCGTTTGCGCTGTCTGCTTCCTGCGTTTTCTGTGTCAGGTCATACTTGCCGTTGATTGAATTAACGGAGTTATCGTAATTCTTTTTCAACAGCGCGAGTACCTTTGCATTGGATGCATCGAGGTCAGCAAGTGCATCATTGTACGCAGATAAATCAGGACCGCCATAATCAAGATAAACGGTCTGTGGTGTTCCGCCACTACTTGTTGTCGCTTTACTCTTCTGTGTGCTACTTGAAGTCCACTGGGGATTACTCAAATCAGCATTGGGAGAAGAATAAGGTCTACCATAAGTAGCCATATTATATGCGGTTACGGCCTGCTGTTTGGCAATGTAGTTTTTCTGTGCCTGCGTAAGCGCAGAACTTGAACTTGCAGAACTTTTTCCCGAACCAGTGTCGGTCAATTTTTTTGCGGTTGTTAGTGCCATAGCTTTTCTCTCCTTATATTTTTTATTTATATGCAAGAAAAAACAGGAAGAACAAATCTTCCTGCTTTCTCGTTACATCTGTAGCATCTTCTTCACTTCTTTGGCTTTCTCGACATATTCGGTATGAACATTATCCCAAGCCTCTTGCATTTCGGGGGGAGCGGTGTAGATGCTTTTTAATCTCTGTATCATTTCGGTTGCTCTTTCGTGTAACCAAGTTGCGTGTGTTAATTCCTGCTGTGCCATATCTCGGTATT
Source organism: Paludibacteraceae bacterium (assembly GCA_045641145.1). Classification (GTDB taxonomy): domain Bacteria; phylum Bacteroidota; class Bacteroidia; order Bacteroidales; family Paludibacteraceae; genus Colicola. Next base: position 28,237 of record JAZUGJ010000076.1, on the reverse strand, counting down.
TATTTGCCCAACTACTATTACCTTCCAACACTAACTCAATGTATGTCTCGGCATAGCAACTTGCGCCCTCTATCTCTTCCTCGATTTGGTGCGCTATCTTCTCAATTTTCTGCATCAGACTTTCCTCACTACTATCGCAGCATCACTCAAGTTTGCACCAGAGCCAGTAAGAACCGCTGTAATTGTCTGTTCGCATCCGCATAAGTTTTTAACAACCGCGGGAATTGAAACAGAAACAACATCTCCTATTGCTGCGGGATTAACTGTAGCAATGGCACCGGGGATTGCAACACCGTCCTTGTATAATGTAATGGTTGATGCTGTTGCCGCTGTTGCTACTAATCGAAAATTGGTATCGATATCGTAATAGCCAACACCAGTTATAACAGCATTACCGCCACTCATATAAGCATTGCATCCGTACTTGCGAACTACTGAACCGAAATTGATTACACCATTAACGGCAACTGTCTGTGTAGCCTGATTAGCCCCGTATAAAATACTCTTGCATCCCATAGGCTACCTCCTTAAATGGTAGCCATTGAAGTGCATCCGCAGAATGGATTTGCAGGTGCGGAATAGGTAAACTGATTAGGATACCTTACAACACCGCAAAGTGCCTGATCCATCTGCAACTTGTTAATCTGTGCTGCCTGCTCTGCGATTCTCTGCTCAAGCTGTGACTTTTCAAGTGCAGCAAACTTGGCATCAATATTTGCGTTAAGCTGTGATGCGTAGTTAGACATATCGAATCTAACCGAATCAACATTTTTCTGATTTTCACAGCAACAGTTTGCAATCTGCTGCTGAAGTGCGCGACCTTCTGATGTAATAGAATTGTTCAAACTAAAGGTTGCATCTGCAATACCGTTACCCAGTCTGTCCATCTTGTTATCAAGGTCAGAGAATTTCTGCCCAAAGAGGATGTCCTGCTGTGATGCGGCTGTCGCATACTGGCCATAGTCTCCACGATTACCACCGAAGAATCCGCCGTTTCCGTAAATCATCGCAAACAAGAGAATAAGAAGCCAAGAATTGTTTCCACCGAAACCATCGTTCCCGGTCACTGCTGCGATATCACTTAAAGATAAATTGCTTTCCATAGTTATCTCCTTTCAAGCATTTTGTTAAAGGAGTCTGGGTCAATGTGATTCTCTTGCATAATCTCCTGCGCAGATTTGTTTTTATTCTTGTCGACAAAATCACGAAACTTTGGATTGTTCTTATACATTTCGTTAAATAAAACATCGGGATTACCGCTAAATAAATCATTTAAAAGACCCATATATATATCCTCCTACATGATTATCGTAGCAATTAAAATCCCGATATTTCTTACCATATTTAGTTGTTGGGTGATAATTATTTTAACCTTATTGTCTGCCCTACATAAATCGTGTAAGGTGACTTAATACCGTTAAGTTTAGCAAGGTCTTTCCAAGGGATATCAAACTGTTTTCCTATTTTGGAAAGTGTGTCGCCTTTCTTTACTGAGTAATAAATCGGGTGATTATTTGGATTGGGTTCGGGCTTTGGTTCAGGCTTTACTTCCTCATCGTATTTAGGATCTATGAACCCACGAATATATCTTCCGTTGAAATCTCTTATAATAGTACCGACAACCGATTCAGACCCCATATTTCCCTCTACAACCAAAAACTTCTTTTTAGTGTAGTCCACATCAATAATCCATCCAATGTGGTCGTGTCCGTCTTTATTGTCAGTTACCGCATAATCCTTTCCATCATCCCACGCGTATATAACTCCCATACCGGGCTTAATCTTGTCGTAATCGTCTTTCTCAATCCATATGCCTTTTGCTAAACACTGGTTAATCATTTCACCGCAAGATGCCGATGTCGGAATAATATCAGTATACCCCAACTTAATAGCAATGAATGAGAAGTATATAGCGCACCAAGGAGTTTTAACAGTCCATCCCGAATGTTTATATGTGTTGTAAACATCAAGAATCATTTTGTGTGTATTATCTCCTCGCCTTGCGCCAATATATGTACTTGCTAATCTAACTACTTCGCTTCTCTTGTGTATCATTTCAGCTCCAACTTTAACTCATAAACCGCCGATTCAATCAGCGCATTAATCTGTTCTTCGTCATATGTGATGCCGTATGCTGCAAGGAAGTTAAGAACATAATTCTTTTTCTTCTGTCCCATACCGCTTTCGGTGTAAATCATTTCCGCGGTCTGCACAGCAATCTTTGTCCACTTCTTTGCTTCTGCTAAATCGTCGGCATTAATCTTGGTCTTGATGTATGGAATTACAAATGTGGTTATCAGTACAACCAACAAAGTAATGATTGCTTCAAACAACTGTGTGAAGTCTTTCATAGTTTCAAATCCTCCCAATCTTTTTTGTATTCAAATTCTGCCTGCTTCTGTTCGCTCTCTACCTCGTTTTTCTTGCCCATATAAGCCTTTAAACAATAGATGCCATAAACTCCTACCACCTCTGTGACAAGTGCCACAGAGAGGGTCTCTGCTATGTCAGACAGCCCAAGGAACGCAAGCACATATGTTAGCTGAATATCTATAAGCGCAACTATAAGAATTGCCGATGCTAATTTTTTAGAAAATTCTTTTTTTGTCTTAATTTTTCTTTTCTTCATGTCTCTCTAAATCCGATAAACGATTCTCGCTAACCTTTTCTCTGTTATCTAAAACAGCCACAGCTAACTCCAACGCATATGTCCTATCGATTACATTGTTGTGTTTCTCAACACGATTCGATAATGTGGATATTTCGTTCTGAATTAGTGTGACTGTCGTTTGATTATCTGTCTTTACTTCTTTGATTGCATCCGATAAATTGTCGAGCCTTGCGTTTACTTTCTTGAACTCTTCCCGGTATTCCTTGGAAATCTCTTTCAGGTTCTCTTCGTGCTTGTCAGACATTTCCTTGAACTTCGCATCAATAGACGAATCTTTGTCTGCTGTCAATTTCAACTGGTCTCTTTTGTCCAAGTGTCTCTGTGTAATAATTATTCCGACTACGGATAATATCGGTGTACATACAATAGTCAATACGGAAAGGAATGTATCCATCACTCGCCCTCGCTTTCCGCCTGCTCTCTCAAGAAAGCAATTACTTCATCGTAATAATCCTTATCAATCGGTCTATAGTGTTCTCTATCGGTTATCTCAACAGAGGAAGCAACAAGGGCTATCTGTTTGCCGATACTGTCAATCTGCTGATAATAAAACATCATTCTACCCATCCTCCTATTGCTAACCACGAATATTTAAGTGCTGGAGGAAATACAGCGCCATCGCTTGTGAATGTAACCTTATCAGCATCGGATGTAAGCCAACCCTTGCCATAACCTAACGCATAGCTCTGTTCATTGCTGTATCTTCTGATACCCACATTCTCAAAATCATCGTTAAGAATAGATGCATAATGTATCTTAACGGATGCATTACCAGCGAAATCATTTGTATCACTCTTCCACAAAACAAAAAGAGTAGGCTTAACTCCTAATTCGTGATTAATCTCATAATTCTGAATATTGGTTTCGGTTTGAAAAACAATATCACCATATGCAACCTTGAAAGGCAAATCACTTCCACCACCACTAATTGCCTGAATAGCTTCTGCCATTGCTTGGGGAGCAAGTAAACCACTTGCCCCACCTTTTTCTCGAATGGAATCTGCTATATCTGTGAGGATAGAATTATCTATTGTTATTCGCATTAGAATACCTCACTTTCTGCCATTGGTAATTTGCCGATTACAACATCTGCAATGGCATTGTAATCAGCGGTAGTGATAATGTAATTCTGTCCGGGATCTCCCTTGTCACCTTTCAATTCTTCGTGATGAGCCTGAATATACGAATCAAGGCCAATCTGTGAAAATGACTTATTGCCTACTAATGTAACACCATTAATCTGCGGAAGATTGTCTAACGCATTGTAGTCGCTTGTACCGCCACCACCGCCACCACCGATTGTGATGTTACCTATGCCGATTAAACTCTGATTGTTGATTGTCTTAATAGGCTGATGTTCGGTTAAGAAATCACTATCATTAACCAACTGACTTGTTTTCTTTGGAATAGCATCAAGCGAAGCCTTGGTGCCAAACATGTTCATCAAGTCTCGCTGATTAGTAATAGTTCCGATTATGTCGCCCCACATTGCATTGCCACCGCTTCCGCTTCGGGCATATACAACAGTTCCATCAATATTGAGTTCAACAATCGCATCATCTTTTCCATTGGGTGTGTTGCCCTCAATTATCTCTGTGCCTAAAGAGCCGATAATATTAAAGCCGTCAACAGTGGTTTTGCTGACGGCCTTGCTGATGTAATTTAACTGTGCTTCAATCTGCACATTTCCCGCACCAAGTTCAATGGTTTCTTCTTGGGTTAATCCGATTTGGAATTTGCCATCTTCGTACACAACTTCTTCCGGGAATCTCTTTGTTAGCACAGACTGATTTACAAGTGTGAATATTATCGAATCGATAAGCGAAATATCTGTATCAAGTTTAACTTTAACAGTATATGTTGAGCCTATCTTCATCTTATTCCTCCACTACTTCTTCTGCGGGTCTTGTCCATCTTTCCTTTGCGATGATATTACCAAATGCATCAAATACCATACACAGCGACCAACCGAGCGAATCATTCTTCATATCGGTTGATAATTGCCTATGCCATTCAGCAATGGCCTCATCCTTTGTGTTGTAAGCCTTGGGTGCTGTTCTATTTTCAGCTTCTGCCACACGATTGTACTGAATTGCTAAAACATAGAATCTCATCTTTTTCTCTCTCCTTTATACAATGAATTGTGCTTCATATACATATAAGCCTCTTGTATTTGCATTTGATACATTGAAACCGATATACGCACTATCAAACGCAAAATTACTTATATCAATTACCTTGGTTGTTACACTACTTGAATCATCAATGTTGACTATATAATTTGATTCGGGATTTATATTCTTTGAATCGCAAATGAATATATTCTTACCACCACTTCCGACAGTTTTATATGTAAGAACCAGCTTTGTGTATTTCTGCAAATTAATTGGTGTTGATGTTCCAAAAATATTACGAGTATTAGAGCCACCCTTGCCGACCATATAAAGGTTATCTGAATTTTTAGTGCCGACACTAACCACTTTGTCATCAATAGCATACCCATTAGCAGTCCATCCACCTGTCACACTTGTGGCTTCATTGCCATAAGAATAGATTTTGCCATCCCATTGTGCGTTGGCATTAATCGAGGGCACCCAGTCGTTGTTATACAACACCTCAAGCCTATCGGTTTCTGAATTGTACCTAACAGTACCACTCTTCTTTAACTCGCTTGTCACAAGCACTCTTTCCCATATCGTTTCAGATCCTGACGATGCGGGTTCAACATTAATGTTTGCGCCAAGTGCTTTATAAAGATTATTGCCGTTAATCGCATAATCCCCTATAGCATATTCCTTTGCGCCGTTCCAAGCTTCTGAAATCATATCTGTACCGACAGACGATTTAGGCATATGGATTGATGACATAACCTCGGTATTGGTTTTGTCTCTTAACTGGATATCCCCAATCTCTTCATCGTAGAAAATGTTTGCAGGAATTGTTGTGTTCTTCCATACTTCATTCTCGATGTCGTATGTAATTGTCTGTCCATCTTCAACGGCCAATAAAGAAACATCGTTGATTGAACTCAATGATTCAACAGTTGCACTTGATGATTCGGGAATCCACTTATCAAGTGTCTCATCATACTTTAAGAACTGACCGTTCTGCGCTCCTGATACATCTGCGTTAATTACCTTTGCACTCAACTCGTCCGACAAATCATTAAACTTTGGAACGATAACATCCAAGGCAAGTTCGTCAAACTTCTCTTGCATTTCCGTTGTGGTTAAGCCGGGAGTATCTGGCAAACCAACAACACCTTTACCGTTAAGGTCCGATGCAGTTATTTTTGTAAAGTTCATATTATTTACCTCTAACCTTTGAAGTAACCGTTCTCCACATATTCCATCGCAATGTCAAACAGTGAAAAAGGTTCATCAACTTTCTTGTTTGTAAATCTTAATCTGAATTTATCTACTCGCTTGATAACACATTTAGCCCTTGAAATCTTGTGGGTTGTATCTTGAGCAAATGTTAATTCAGAGAATTTAACCTGCCTAAAACTAAAGTATCTTGAAAACTCATCATCCTCTTTGACAAGTCTCCATTCTCCTCGCTCCATCGCATACATACTTATTGACGATTTAGCAGCAGCTTCAGTTCTTGTTGCAATATATCTCAAGGTCTTATTCTTGTAGAATAATGCGCCATCGATATCAGGTGTTTCCCATACACATTCAATAGGTTTGCCGTTATCGTTGTATGACATAATCAATGTCTTATCAGTGTAGAACCTACACACATTTCCGTCATAATCTCCGAACCACAACATACCATCATATTCCCACATAATATTTGCAGGAACATTGGTGCGGTAAAATCCCGCATACTGTCTTGTTGCATAAGGTTCAGACGAATCAGTTCTCATAGGCTGTAATCCATCGAGAATATAAGCAACATTATTTATGCACAACCAATAGTTATCGTTGTAAACACACGCATAAGCATTTTTCAAATTATCCTCTTTCAGCAATTTGCCGTTCAGATAATAACTTCTGTTCTGCGCATATCTCTCACCAGTAACATCTTGTGCGGTTATAGCAAACACACCCTGCGATGTAAGGAACAATGGTTCTGTTTCCAAGTATCCGAATGAATCGGGTGCTATTGCTCCAATGCCCTGCAACGAAGTTGTTACAACAAATATCTCTCGCTTTTCATCATCAACAGTTCCCTGCCTTATGATTACATTCTGGTCTCGCTCAATATCGTCTTTGTGTGTTGCTAATCTTGAATTGACAATCGAATATCCAATGATTGAAGAATTGTCCGCTCCAAGTCTTGAATACGATGTGTCAGCAAAATATGTCGGGTCATAGCTTTCGGAATACCAATCGTAGTTTCTGTACTCACTATTACCCGATAAAAATAATCTATCCTTGCCACCCTTGATACCATACAAGATACCAACGGTGCATTTCTTAATCTTGTCAGCATAACCACTGACAGTTCTATATGCTGTTATTTTGATATTATCTTCTCCCGTTACGGGGGAAACACCGGGGGCCTTGGTGAATGTAATTGTTCCAGTCTCTCTATCAACTGTGAAGTCTGTGTTCTCTTCTTTCTTTGTCCACTCACCATCCTCGTTTAATACTTCTATTTCAACGGGTGTTTCATCTAATCCACTAAAAGATAACTGATACTCTGTGACATCTTCTTTACCAAGAAACAACTCGGTAAATCCCGGCTGAACCATATTCAAATCTTGATACGATGTGCCACCACCGTCAGGATCTTTTGAAATCGTAACTGTGGGAATAAATGCTACTTTCTCAATAGGCTCGACATGATGTACTATTTCGTCCTCTTCTTTGGTCTGCCAATAGCACAGATAATTCTTTCCATCAATGATGTATAACTTCTCTCCGAATTGCCAAGAACGAGAACGATGGTCGTTCATATCGGAATAAATCACTTCGTCTCCGTGATATAAGTTAGTACCTGCATGAATAATGTAACTACTGTCTAATTTTAAGAAGTGACATCCGTTTATTTTTTCTTTCTCGTATGTCTTAACGATGTGCCAACCCATACATTTACGAACCTTGCCGGGAACATCACGAATCATATTCTTAACATTCGGGCTTCTTCGCATATCGACATTGGCGGGAGAGTTTGTAAAGTCTGCACCAAGAAACACATCGATTGTATTGATGGTTCTCTTGGGAGACTTCGGAATACTAAATTGTACTGCCATTTAAATCCACCCACTTTCACTTGTAAACCGCTCTGCACTCGGTGTTGAAGCACTTACTTTAAGTCTTTCAAAACCAACTTCAAATTCATTTCGATAACCAGTAGCAATACCGTTATCATCGTCCTTATAAAGCTGTGATGCCATATACAAGCAAAGCAAGGGATATACTTCGTTATCGATTGCCAACTCTGCTTCTTTGGGTGTAGCAAGAGTAATCTTATCGGGGTATGCGTAATAATATATTCTGAAATTACCGGGGGTATCTCTATCAAGCACAAGAACATTCTCGCCTTCCTGATAGTAGTCGGTAGTTCTGATATATCGTGTTACATCTGCATCACCCTCGTAATAAATATCCTCTGTTGCCAACTTGAAAAAGTCAGGTGCATAATCTGCTAACTTGTATCTTATCTTTTCGCTGAAAGGTGGAATGTCTTTTTTACTCGGGAAGTTAGCTGAATAAAGTGCGATATCCTTTACAGCAATGGGATATTCAGATTCAATTTCAATCTTTACTAATGCATCATCACGATTGCTAATGAGTCCGTTAACTGTTGTGTAACCCTTAACTGGGTCAAGACCAAACTGGTCAACAAGCACTCCGTTAACATATATTGTGCAAGTTCCTTGACCGAAATACTCAAAGGTATAACTCCTTGCTCTCTCGGCTTCAAACTTCATTACTCCTCGCTCTTGAGAACGAATATGTTCTCCATCAGGAAGCAAATTCTTTGGCGGATTATGTGCGATATTAATTGTCTTTTCAATGTACTTTCCTGCGGTCGCTAACAGTGCAAGACCTTCGTTAGCAGCACCGGGCATAGAAGCCAAATAATCTTTTGTGGAAGCATCATTGGGAATTTGATCGCCATTCGCACTAAACATTTTCTGTAATGTAATTAATTGGATTTCTCCCCAAGTGACAGACATAATGCACTCCTTTACTTCTTGGTAGTAGTTCTCTTTGCGGTAGTAGTCCTTTTAGGTTTCTCTTCTACCACTACAGCCTTTTCTTCAGCAATGGGCTGTTCGGGCTGTTCTTTAATGTGTCCTATAAGTTTGCTGATGTATGAACCATCTTCGTTCACAACAAGCACTTCGTATTCCAAAGTGCCCTCTGTAAAATGTTCGCCAACTTTCATATTTGGTTTAATCATTTTTCCTCCTAAAAGAATTGCCACCCTTTCTGACGAATCATACTTGGGTGGCAACCTATGGCTTTTTTAATTATGAAAGGGTAGTACCTACACTTGCACCACCAAGGATTACATGTCTCCAGTTATTGAAACCGCAAGACATACGAGCATAACCATTGTATACAAGGTTACGGCTGGATACCTTAACATCACTCATAACATCAAGAGGTGTTCTGTCATAGAATACAGTACCGTTGTAAGCCTTGTTTGCTTCGCTTGACATAATGATGTAAGGTGCTTCGCCTGATGCTGCCTGCCATAAAGGATCTACAACTAACTTCCAAAGTCCCTTTTCAGGGTTTGCATCATTGAAGTTTGAACCAACAATAAGTTCAGAACGGATGATTGACTTAACAAGTCTTTCAAGTGCAGGAGTATTGCCGGGGATGATAATGGTATCGAAAGTGAAACCAGTTACAACACCGTTGTCTGCCTTGAAGTTACGACCGATGTTTGCAAGTCTTTCAAGCATTGTAGCATCATTACCAAATGCATTTGTGAATACATTAGACTGGTTGCCAACACCTGTAACCTTTGCGGGGTGGTCTGTTGCGAAAAGACCCTTCTGGTCACCAGTGGTCTTATCAAGAGATGTAGCCTTAGGTCCAATGGTGAATGTAGTACCTTCTGTTACAAGTGCGTTAGTAACGAGTTCAGCACGCGTTCTCTTATATGCGTTAACCATGTTCTTTGCAAGAAGCTTCATTCCATCGATGTCACCATCATCAAGCATTTCCTTGGTGATAACAGCATCTTTAGCAAATGCGCTATGAACGATAAGCTTTGCATAACCTTCCTGATAATCATCCTGGGGAGCATCCTGACCTTCAGCAACAACATCGAAGGATGAGAAAGCGGTTACGGAAGCCTGCTTTTCAGCATACTTCTTTGACTTCTTTTCGATTGCGATATCAGATACGAGCTTGTCGTACTGTGTCTTTTCAGCATCTGCATCAAGGATGCAAGCATTGATAACCTGACCTACGGGTTTCCAAAGGTCGTCAAGTAAACCAGCGGATTTAGAAATATTAACTGCCATTTTTTCAGTCTCCTTTAATTAAGTGTTTTGTTATACAGTTTCTTTAATTCTGCTTCGGACTTGTCCGGGAAAGCAGTTTCCCAAATTCCTCTTAATTCTTTGGGAATTTCAATAGAATTGTCTGTTGTGACAACTCCGTTCATAGGAGCAAGGTGTGCTTTACTCTTTGCCTGATTAATCGCGCCCTGACGGATTGCATCTGCTTTCTGCGATGTCATCTTGCCAAAGTTCAAAATCTTGTAGGCATCGGGTAACGAATATCCCTTCTCCACGGCCATCTGCAAAACATCTTGAGGTACATCATCTAATGTCTTAATGTCGGGGTTAATCGCGGTGATTTCAGATACGCTGGCATTGATTTCATTCATCACTTCGCGTTCCCTTGCATCAGCCATATACTTCTGTGCTTCAAGTACGATAGGATTGTTATTGACAAGATTCTCAATTAAGGCGGGGTCAATTCCCTTTTCCTTTAACTCGTTTTCTCGTCTTAACTTCTCCTGCGCATCGAGTGCATCAAGGTAATCTTTCTGTCCACGAATAGGGGCACCAGTAATGGGGTTTTTAAGATTGCCGAATCGTCTTACATACTCGGCATCAATAGATCTCTGGACCTCTTTCGCTTCCGCTTCTGCCTTGCGCCTCGCTGCTGCTGCAATGGCGTTGACATCAACCTCGGGTTTCTCTTCCTCAACTGTTTCAGTTTCGGTTACACCTTCGTCGATGCCCTCTTCAACTTCCATCGAATCGGCGACATTCGATTCTTCTGCGCCTGCGCTGACATCTTCATCAGCAAAAAATTGAAGGTTGAGTTTCATTCTGTCTCTCATATTTAGTTCTCCTTGGATTTTTGCGCTATTACCAGCGAAATTTATTTATGAAAAAAGCACTGTGGTTTCCCACAATGCTTTAATCACTCGTTTATAACAGACAATTCCTTGTCCTCTGTGCCAATCTCTTTGTTGTAGTTAGCACAATCTTTATTTCTGCACGCAAAATGCATGCGACGGAACAGCTTACCGTCCTTAATAACATTCAAAGCCTTGGATATCTTGGCTTCTGTATTACATTTGGGGCATAACATCCTGATTTCCTCCCATCTGCTGTGCCTGCATCATCTGCATCTGCTGTTGCATCTGCATTTTCTGTTCGGCAATTCTTTCTTCAATGTTCTTCTTAATCTCCCCGGCATTAGGATAACCGTTTCTTTCCTGCTCTAACCAATACAAGTAGTTAGTTTCAAGCTGTCCAAGCGCACCAAACGCACCACTCTGCAACTTTAAGTCTGCCTGATTCCACATTGCTTCACGATTTGTAAGTAATGTGCTTGTAGGGTCAACATCAAAGATAAATTCATCGTTCCAATACCACTCGCCATTGGAATCCTGCTTTAAAAATTCGCGTTTATCAAAGTGTGAAAACTCAATTTCACCGTCTTTATTGGTAAGTGAAATCGGGATGGGGTCATCAGCATATGCAAGTGCGAACTTAAACATCATTTCATACAGTCTTGAGTATGCTCTGTGCTTCATTACGCGCTTACTTTCCAAACGGCCTGCAACCTGATTGATGGAATACTGTTTTGCTGTACCTGATAATGCCGATGCATCGTATTTACCTTGGAATGAATCGGTAATACCCAGTGCTGATTTAGCCCACTGATAATTTTCTTCAAGCATTATTCGGTCTTGTGTGGCATCTGCCTGCGCTGTAATTACATCAATTAGTGCTTTTTGTGCCGGGTTAGCAATTCTGATAATCTTCAATTCTTCATCAGTGGTTTCAATACCAACATCCTCGGGAAGTGTTACATATGAACCACCTTTGAGCAATTTCTCGTTGATTTTTGAACCAAGTTTCTTGATTGTGTCCTGCTGGTCTTCAATTACAGAGATATCAGACAGCCCCAAGAACGAGCGGTCTTTAGAAATGTTCTTTCTCAAAATCACCGGGAACATATCGGGCTTGTAATAAGGGATTTCAACATCCACTTCTTCCTCGACAATAACGGGTTCTCCAGTCAAAGGATTGATTCCTGCCTGCTTTTTGTTGAATAACTGTATGGTTGTCATCTCATCCTTGCGGTCTACGAACTTCTTTGAACCACATTCGCACTCGTCACCATCCTTTGGCTTGCCACATTTAGCGCAAACACATAAATGCCTTGCCTGATAGTCCTCAATGCTCTCTAATTCGATGTCACCGCACCAACGATATAAGCCGATTCCGCTGTCCTTGTTCTTGAAATAGCAAGTAATGACAGTAACAATGTCCTCTGTGGCTACTCCGTCACGAATATCGGTGTCAGTTTCCATTTCTTCGGAAACATCCTTGCCAAATCTGCGCTTAACATACTCTTTTGTCTGTGCGCTTCTTACGAAGAAGTAGTCCATTTTCTCGATGCTTGTAACACCGGGCTGTGGAATTACTTGTCTCGGGTGAATATCAGTTACTTCAAGGTCGCCTATTGTGCAGTGATAACCTTTTGTGTTATCCCACTCAATTAAAAAGAGCGAACCGCCCTGAATAGGAGTAGTGCGCTCTTGCATATCGTTTACTTCTGCTAGATCCGTCAGCTTAATTTCGTTCTTTAGGAACTCTTCGATTATTTTTGCCTTTTCCAAATCCTCTTCATGCACTGGTTTAACCTTTGGCATCGGGATGCTGCTATCAACCTGCGACTCAACAAGTTCATATGCAATGTTACGCACATTAACAGATAACTTTGTTACAGCCTGATTCTTGTTTGGATTGCCTTTTACAAAACGATTGCCGTCGTAATACTTCTCAAATGTCTCCATCTGATTGAGTGTTTCAGAATACTTCGACTTTGCATCCTGATATTTGTTCTGCCAATCCAATAACACTTTGTTCTGTTCGGGATTCATAATTTTGTTCGCCATTTTCTTCCACCATTTCATAGCATTGGTTCTCCAAGTTCTTTAACCATAAGTGCCCTCACTTCCTTTGAAGCGCGCTTATAGTCATCTATATAACTCTGTCGCCATTTCTTCTTGACTTTGCCCTTATCTTTAGGAGCAACAGTCCAATAAACAGAGAAATATCGTAAACTATCTACATCGTGAGTAAGATTATGCGGTGTCTTGGAATATATGCTCGGTTTAACCTTGTCTTTTTGGATTTTCTGTAGGCACTTGATTAAGTTCGGGCAAGTGTCTTTAAGAAATGTCAGACGAGGTTTTCCGTCATCCATAACACGCAACCACTCTTTCGTAGCTAAACACCCATTGAAAATGTCATTAGATACTTTGGTAAGGTTGATTCCATTTTCGTGGAAAATATCTGCTGTCGATTTTCCCGTTTCCCTTTGTCTGTTCCATAGGTCGGGGGGTGCTAAAAAAGCATCAATGCGTTCATCCGCACTAATGCTTAATAAAACTTGTGCTGCCCTCGATATCGTGAGGTCAGGCATATCATATTCTCTATATACTTGCGCATTGTTCTGCGTATCAATCATTATCCAGTGCGCAGAAAGCATATCCAAACCGTAGTCAAGTGCTACATATCGTTTCAAGATTCCGCTTAATGGTTCGTCTACTTCGTGTGTCTCCCTTTTTACTTCGGGGAAATACGCACCACCGGGAACCATCAATGCTTCTTCAACTGAAGCAGGATATTCTTCTGTGATTAAGTCGCCTAACGCGCGCTTTGTTTTTTCGTACCATTCCGCATCTCGTCTCGGGTCTGCGTTCCAAGGAATAAAGATTTTATTGAAACCGTTATCAGGATCAGTGTACAGTTCCTCAAACAATGTTCCTCGTGCGATTGTTGACAAGCCGATTACTTTACCGCCATTCGGTCTGTTGATTGTGGGATAACCACCTTGCCATATCTCTTTTGCAAATTGCTGAAATGCCCATTCATCAAATATTATCAGGTTCGCTGTGAATGAACGGCCTGCACCGGGAGACGATGCCAATGCTTTAAAGACTGATTCTTGCCCATCGGGAAATGTAATAGTCAGTGTTAATGCCGTAGCCCTAAACACCGCACCTTTCCATCCTTTAGGCTCGTAGTCTCTCTCCGCTATTAACGCGGGCATATATCTAAACACAACAGCACATCTTCGAATTAGCTCTTTGGCTTCCTCTTCCGTCTTTGACAAACCAATTACTGTTCGTCCATGACCAGTGAGCAATGTATGTGCAGCTATGTGTATTACTAACCAAGACAATCCTAACTGTCTCGCTTTTAAGATTATATTTAGTCGATGGCACATTATCGATTCAAGGGCTTCTTTCTGCGCTCCCCACATCTCAAATGGCTGTATCAACTCATCTGCATCTTTGTCCTCTATGTGTCCATATGTAGTTATGAAATACTCGGGATGCTCTCCACAATACGCTATCTCTTGCTCCCGTAATTCTTGTATGTTCAATTCGATTTTTTCCTAAAATTTTCTGACGGGCTATAAGGATATTTAGCCGATCCTGTTCTTTGCACCGGCGCTGGGGGAGGGGGTAGGGGGTAGGGGTATAAAAATAATTACTGGTTATAATTGTTATATACTATAGGTTCAACAAATATATAGATTGTTAAATAAATACTTCTATAACCTAACCGATATCCTATAAACAACTATTCGCAAAATGCGTATTCTACGAATAGATGGTAAAGAATCCAGTAATATCAAGGCTTTCAGGCTTTTTACTCTTTTTGCAACTCCAAAACCTTTGTGCATATTGCCGATAAATCAGCCGTTATCCTCTATCCCTAACCGATTTTTTAAGGCTAGCATAAGCACTCTATCCGCTTCAGTGGTTATATCCGCTTCAATCTCAACCTGATCCTTGGGTCTTTGTCCGCTCGTATCTCTCAAAGCTTCATAGGCTCGCGCGTTGCCGTTTTCAATAACCTCTTTCGCCAGTGATAAGTTCATAAGGTCCTGCAACTGTAAATCCTCGGGAAGTTTTTCTATCAATTCGGGATTACTTGTTATAGTCTCGGCTTCTTCACGCTTAACACTTAACTCTAAAATAGACAAAGCGCTTTCTTTCATAGTTCTTTTTTGTCTTTTTATTTCAGCGGTTTTTAAAGCTCCTCTTCTTGATAACTCGGAATGTTCTTCTTTGCTCATTGCATTAAATGGTTTAAGGTTAGCTAAACTATTCTCTTTCCGTCTCTGTTTTTCTTCTAGTTCTTCTTTGGTTGTGGTTGTTGTTGTGGTTTTCATTTTCTCGGTTCTTTCTCCAACGAAAAAAAGCAACCACTGTTATATGATTGCTTTTCTCCTAAAGGGTTTACGTTATGATTTTGATTATCCAGTTGGACTTGTTACAAGTGTAACTATAATCACGGCTTTTTGGCTTGTAAAGTTTGTTCGCCGTCGAAAATCGCACTTTTTTATATTGTTTTTTGCTTGTTTTAAAAAAATTTTTTAAACAAGAAACCTTGATTTTTCGGGCTTTTCGGGGAGTGCTGCCTTATTTTCCAAAAAAACTTTTAAAAAAACACTTGACTATACTCTGCGTAGAGTGTATAGTCGCCTTATCAGCAACACACAACAACATCACACAGCCAATCGGCAAGGGTCAATCGACCCACAAAAAAAATAAAACAAGGGAGAAAAGAAAAATGACAACAAAAGAAATATCAACCGCTATTGCGGAAAAGGTAATTGCTTCACTAAATCAGGGAATTATTCCTTGGCATAAGGAATGGTCAGGTAACGGTGGTTACTTCAACCGCTTCAGCGGTAAACAGTACAGTTTTCTTAACCAGTTATGGCTTGAACTTCAGGGCGCACCCAAAGGCGACCTTGCCACATTCAAACAGTGGTCGGATAAGGGTTACAAGATAAAAAAGGGTGCTAAATCCTATGAGATAACCTTTTGGAAAATGAATTTTTATGAGGTTAAGGACGAGAACGGTAACCCCGTCAAAGATGAGGATGGCAAGGTTAAGCAAAGATGCGTGCCAGTGCTCAAAGAGTACCGCGTATTCTCATATACTCAAGTAACTGATAAGGATGGAAACGATATTGCTTCAGTAGACTTCACTGGCGGTTTTGATTTGACCCATACAGATATTGAAACACTGTTAACGGACTACTACTTCCGCGATGGTATCGGCTTCTTTGAGGAACACGGCGACCGCGCATACTACAGCCCCAAAAAGGATGAGATACATATACCTTTAAAGGTTCAGTTCGAGGACGAGGTCGGATATTTCTTCACCAAATCACACGAAAGTATCCATAGCACCGGCAACACCAAAAGACTTGACCGTATTAAGTCAACCTCATTCTTTGGTAATGAAGAGTATTCAAAAGAGGAACTGGTAGCCGAGATTGGTGCATATTCACTTTGCAGTATGTTCGGTCTCAAAAGTGATAAAGCCGAGCGCAACACAATAGCCTACTGTCAGGGATGGGCAAACCACCTCGCTGAAGCACCTATGGATATAGTTAGTGCATGCGGTCAGGCTCAAAAAGCTATTGATTATATTTTCGGTAATGAAGTTGTAACAGAATAAAACAAAAGGGGGCGCAAGCCCCCACACAAGAGGAGTTGAAAAAATGAAAAAATACGGAATCAGGATCTACAGCACTATGACTGGTATGGAATGCTACTTTTTGGGAGATACAAAAGAGGAATCGGAAAGTTTCCTTGATATGTTCAAAAGATATCTCGAGGACGAGGAAAACGACGAGGTCGTCGAGAACTGGAATGAGTTTTGCCGATATAACAACGGCATTAAGTTATTTGATGATGAGGTTAACGACTACGCGGTCGGTGTGTTAGATAATGACACAATGGTTTTTATAACTGATGGAAAAGCTACACTTTTTGAGTTAGTTGCTAATTATGTAGATAGATTTTAGGAAAGGGGAATCAGGATGTTCACATTCAGTCAGTCAATCGGGTTCATTGCTATTATGTTTGGTTGTCTTATATCAGGCTTTTGCGTAGGACTTGTAGAGGGTTCATACCGCGAAAGATTAAGCCATCAGAACAAGGTTTTGAAAAATTTGAAAAAAAATTAATTTTTGCTATTGACACTCTGCGTAGAGTGTAGTAAGGTAACATTACAACAACAAATCGGGCGGTCAATCAGAACCGCCCCCAACACACAAACAAGGAGAATAAAGAAATGAGAAAAGAATTAACAAAGGCACTTAATGGTATCGTAAAGGCTTATTCAGGTACAAAGAAGAATGTGAAGAGAATCTACTTTGCAAAGTCAGAAAAAACCGCACTTATCAGCGACGGATGTTCCATTTATAAATTATCCAATAGCGATTTTGATTATGTGGTAGCAAAACTTAAAAATGTGGAAGTTGGCGAAATGTTAAGACTTCAGGATATGTGGAAAGATATGACTAAAAAGTCAACCGTCGGTGCTTCAGTAGTTGGAAACTTCAAGCTTGAAAAAGACAATCTGGTCTACATTCGTAATGGCAAGGTTGATGTAGTTGTTAATAACAAGTATTTCGCGGTAGTTCAGAATCCGTTATCGGTTGATATATCAGAATCAAAAAGCCCTATCGTGGTTTATAACGATGATATCGAATCCGTTATACTTCCCATCAGTCACAAGTATTCCCGAAAGGAACTTGAATCCCTTTGCGCTCCCGAGGAAGTAGCCGAGGTTGTAGAAGCTGAACCAGTAGCGGTTGAAGAAAAAAAGGCTGCCGAACCTAAAAATATTGATGAGGTTGTATTCCCTACTGATTGCCGAGTTCAGAAAAGAGGTTGTAACCTTTGGATTGATGGAAATACAAAGCCTATCAAGGCAATGCTCAAGGAACTAGGTTTCCGCTATGCACCTAAATGTAAAAAAGCCGTTCCCGAAAGAAGCGCGTGGTACAAAGTAATAACCGCATAATTAAGTTAATCAGGTTGTGCTACCGACCTTGAAACGGGCAAATAACAACAACACTATAATTTAAAATCAAAGGAGAAAAGTTATGTTAAACAGAGTTAAGGAAGTATTGGAAACTAGAGGTTATGAAGTAGAGGTTATGGCTACTGTTAAGAATGGAGTTGAGTTATCAGGTATCAGAATCCGCAAGCCCGAATCACAAATTGCACCTTGCATTTACGAAAATGATGAGTGGTCAGAACTTGAGCCTGCCGAGGTAGCCGACGAAATCGAGCGCGTTTATGTTAAGGCTATGAAAGAAGCACCGGTTCTGGATGTTAGCAAACTGATGGATAAGGATTATATCCTTGAAAACGCATATATCGCGGTTCAAAAGCCCAGTAACGAGGATATCCTCAAAAGACCCTATCTTGATTTGGAAGCCTATGTCCGCGTTAAGGTATCAGAGGATGCAAGTTTCAAGATTAATTCCACAAATCCATTCTACAATATGCCCGAGCTTTTTGATAAGGCACTTGAAAATACAAAGTCAACCTTATGCTGGAAGTCAATGTTTGAAATTATGCGTGAAATGATGGGTGATGACATCCTTAATTTTGCGAGTGATGACGGAACTATGTATGTGGCAAACAACGAATCTAGGGTTAACGGAGCGGTTGCGATTATGTTCCCCGAAATATTCAAGGCTATATGTGAAAAATCAGGTGCAGACGAGTTAACAATACTTCCCTCTTCTATTCACGAGGTTATCGCTATTGTAGGTCATCAGGATAGCGAAGCAATGGGTATGATGGTATGCGATGTCAACGGTAGTAATGTAAGCGAGCAGGACCAGTTAGGTAATCACGCATATTATTATTCTCTTGCTACCAACGAAATCACTTATTAATTGCATACATAAAGGGGCTATAGTTCCGACTGTAGCCCCGATTTAAGAAACGAGGTGGATTATGAAAAAATCAGGCTATAAGATATGGCTTTATTCAAAACATATGGGTTGGAATATGGCTCGCGTCATATATACAGACGAAGTGAGCGGTAGCAATTTCGTGAAAATAAATGGTGGTTATGTTTCGCTCGCGTGGTGCAAAAGTATGTGTGATGATTACTACGAAGATACGGCAAGGGGGTTTTGTTAATGAACCAGTTATCAATATTTGATTTTATCGAGGATAAAAATAAAAAATGGGATGTTCTTGAAGCATACGCATTGCGCGGAAGCGGTTTTCTGAATGGAATCGCAAGGATCAGGAAGTTTTTTGAAGAATGTGACAGCCCTAAAGCGCGTGTAGGTTTTTTGAAAAATGAATATGGTGTAGGCGGTTTTGCATTTAGAACCAATGAGCCTTGCGTGATACATCATGCAATGTGCGACGCATCAGGCCATAGAATCGAGTTCAACAATGAAAATGGAATCAGCGAAAAATTGACTTTCCCTTACGAAGCACTGGAAAAGACAATCAGCAGACTAATTAGTGAGGGCAGATATAGTGCATAATATAATTGATTGGAGAAATTAATATGAAAACAATTTTAGTTTATGATACTGAAGCAGAAGAAATTGAAAAAATTTCTGAAGACAATGGCATTCCCGAATGCGAAATTATTGAAATGCTTATGGAGTATGTAGAGCAAATGAAAGAAGATAACGGATTAAGGTAATTAGCGCGTAATTGTAATATATGCGAATTAATTATATAATATGCTAACAAAGTGAGGTGATTATATGACAGAAAAAAAGTTCGACAAACGTAAGTATGATAACAAATATATGGCTGAACACTATGAGCGCGTTAATGTGCTGTTCAAAATGGGAACAAAAGAGAAATTGAATGAAGCTGCGAAGAAGTTGGATATTAATATATCCGAGTTCATTCGTCAGGCGGTTGATGAAAAATTAAGCAAGGTTAATTAAGCCATAGCAAAAGCCCGGCAGAGGTGATGTTCTGTCGGGCTTCCACAACAACACTAATCCCACACACAAAGGGAAAAGATGGTTATATTATGCGCTTATTCAAACATACTGTCAATAACCCGATTTAGGGAATGTCTAACAGTTTCGACTGGTCTTTTACACATTTTCGCGTACCGTTCAATCGGTATTCCGTCAAAGTATATTGCTTTAATCATCATCCGTTGATGTGGCTTCAATAATCTGACTTCCTTTTCGACCAAGAGCTTGTCGCCTTTCAACCTTTCAATTTTTTTAGACTTTTGCAAAAGAATATCGGCATACTTCTCAACTTTGGATGTGTTTCCGCTTGAATGTGAACCATCCCCGAAACTTTGGGTTATTTTGGTCGCTTTGGCGAAAACAATATTATAATCATCTATCGCGCACAATGTTGCATTATCAATCTGCGGATATCTCATCAGCAGTCTTTTTTTATCCTGTCTCGTCACTTCTGCTCCCCTCTTAAATTAACCCCACATTTTTTGTTTAACAAATAATCGCATAAATTGCAATTATCTCTGTGGCAACGCAAAAGGCAAGTCTCCCATATCGTCGGGTACATTCACAAAATCGTCGGTGCTACTCGGGTCGCTGACAACTTCACCCTGACTTAACACCGTGTATTTTTTGATATACCATTTGATTGTCACGCGGTCGTTGTATTTATCCACTATCGGGAAACACTCTTCTATCGCAATTTCAGCTTTGTTGTTCACCGATTCTCCCTTTGGAAATATAACATCAAAGAATCCGCTGACCCATTCATCATTAACCTTGCTACTACACTTCATGCAATATGTAGAGTACGATGTTCCGCTCTTTGAAACCTTATCCTTGCGAAAAATTTTTACGTTATCATTCGTCAAATTGAAACTCATTTTACTTATTCTCCTTGTCTATGCCATTCTGACATTGCTCTTGCGCCCATTTTGCCACTTGTGATATGATAAAGGTTTATTTTATCGTTTTAATATCAAAGTGGCTTATTCGGCGCGTATGAGGGCTTAAAACCCTATATGCTATTTTCAAGCAATTTCTGACTACCTACGGAAAGTGCATCAAGTGCCTTTTTCATCTGCTCTGGCAATGCCTGATACTCTTTTTCTCTCTTCACGCATAGCCTATATGTCGCGATGAAGTGACTTTGGGCTACATTCTCGTTGAAGTCCTCTGACATTCCCCAAGCGCGCAAATTATCAGGACTACCCACAGCCTTTTTAACAGATTCCGGGAACGCATCAAATCGTTCTTGCGCGTGATAGGTTGAATCCCTTATCGCACGGCTTACCATTGCCCAAGCTTCCATTTCGTTAATTTCCACGGGCGCAACAATATCGGCGCACTTGTTTCTCAAGTCTGCTATCGTCGGCGGAAACTTCTCGGTCATCATATACTGTTGAGCTGCCATACTCACAACCTTGTAATCGAGATCCCCGAGCATCGCAAACCACACATCAAAACTATCCTTATCGGGCATAAAATTCTGACTGGTATATACCGCCTTTAGCCCTTTGACTATTATTGCAAATTCTTCTCTGCTCATTTATTCCCACCACACTTTCGTTTTATGCATCCAAAACCACTTGATATCAAAACCCAACCACTGTACGCATAAAGTAAAATTTTTAAGTGCGTACATCGGACTATTAATATAAATACTCACAGACGGCAATAAATATACTGGCATTGAATACCGCCTGAACTTAAATTCAATAAATTTCATTCATTCCCTTTCTTTAACTGTTCTGCCACATATTCAATGTCTGCCACATCAATATACTCATTTCCATCTGTGCATCTGTAAAACTCTCTATTGAATAGGTTTCTCTTGAATTCATCAATCATTTCTGCCTTTGCATCTGCAATAACCTTTGCAAGATAATCATTCCAATAATCTGAATTTTGAAATTCTCTTTCGGCATCTGCATCATTTTTGTTATTATAAAGTTGCTCTAGTTCAATCTGGTAATCCATTTCTTCTTCTGTCATTACACTCATTTCTGCCCCTTTAACTAATAAAATCAAATAACCTTCCAAAATCTTCTGCCGATACTTGAATGTCTATCTTTTTTGTTTTGCTTTCTAAATTAACATAATGTTCATTTAATGCGTGTACTATCCACTTTTGTTGTGGTTTAAGATATACATAGCACTTTAATTCAGCCCCATACCTTAACAATGCTTCTTGCTTTGGCTTAACTATTGCTAACATCATTCTTATTCCCTTTCTTTTCCTTTAAAATTCTATTTCATACTTACCAAATCCGTAGATTTCTACGTTTAAAGATAATTGGTTTAAAACTTTTTATTCCAATTAACTATTCCCTTTCTGCATCTCCTGCTTAATCTTCTCGCAAGTGTTATCAACACCCAAGTTCCATATGCCATCGGGTATTTCAAAAATGCCCAAATTATAAAGATGTTCTCGCACAAGGTTTAGACACTTATCAATCAGTTCTGCATCGTGTTGCTTGAGCCATTCAGAATCCTTAATAACATCAATTGCATTCTGCATCGTCATATTCCTCCCGACTCATCAATTTGATTCCAGTAAGTTCTTCAACTTCGGTAATCATGTCATCAATTCTATCTGCGTTTTCGTTCCACGCATTTTCAGTTCTTGAAAACAGTTCCTTGATGGTCTCAAATTCCCATCCGTAATCCTCATAGAGAATCTTACAGAAGCACGCGTATATTTCAGGCACTACTTTCTTCGTGAACTGTTCCAAATGTTTTGTGGCCTTCTGCTGTTTCGCCAACTCCTGCGCCATAAGCAAATCCCATTTATTTTTCGCCATACTTAACCCTCCAAAATATTCTGAATAAAATTAAAATCAACAACCATCTTAACTTCCTTGCCGACTACCGCATATTCCGATGCGCCCAAGAAAACTTCAAGCAACTGTCTCTTGTAATCGTCGTGTAACTTTTCGCGATTCTTGCGCGAAACAATTCTTGCATCTTCAGGATCACTGTACTTTTCCATTTTCAATCTCCCTCTTCGTTTCTGATAATTCAGCTTCAAGCTGATTCAACTGTCTTTCCAACTGATATAACTGACCCAATGCCGATACCCGATGTCCGGGGCTACGCAAAATAGTCTCTGTGCTATTAATAAGCCCTTGAGTATCCGCAATATCTTTCTCAATCACACTAATATTCCTCATCTTCATCCACCTCAACTCTGACAAAACGAAAACCTCTGCGCTTGCCATTGGCACCCTGCGCAATTTCGATATATACGGTATTGAGTTTTATCCCAAAAGTTTCCGCCAAAAATGCTGCACTGTTCGTAACCATCAAAGGCAATTCGTATTCGTCTGCCGTGACCGCCATATATAGTTTCATCAAATCCAACCATCCACATCCGATACTCGATTCGCAACACTGGGTTTCGCCTTGACTGTTGTTTGATTCAGATAATCTTCAAAGTGTGACGGTGCGAATAATGTCGTAGGCTTCAAATACTGTTCGTACTCCGTACCCATCCATTCATTACATTTCTTATCAATCACAGTCTTGAAATCTTCAACCGTGTATTTCTCTTTCAGCCTTGCGGTTATTAATCTGTTATAAGACTTATTAGAGTATGTATATTTTTTATTAGTCTTATAATTTAAGTAATCTATTATTTCAGTAACAGAATCAGAAACAGATACAGTATCAGATACAGTATATACAGTAACAGTTGTATCCATAGGGTATTCATACGGTATAGATACGGTATCTCTTTCGTTATACAAATCCCCAAGATATGCCTTAAAATCAGGATTCTTCACTTTCTCGATTGCGGAAAGTATAGGTTTATCCAATTTGTCACTTTTTGTCCAATTATATTTATGCCAATTCAGCAACAATATCTCTTTGGTATCAGGGCAATACTTAATAACCTTATGCACCGATTCAAACCGCTCTAACAGTTTTGAAATCGTTTCTTTGGTGTAGCCCGTCTGCACTGTTGCATTAGTCATCCCCAGTTCGTAACATCCGATAATATTTGTATGGGGATTCGTACACAAATACAGATAAAAATATCTATCTTCGGGTGTAAAATCATCTATGACTTTTGTGTCTGTCCAAAAGCTCATGTATACTTGCCTATAAATTGCCATTACTTCAATCTGTCCTTTCGCTCTTTGTAGTTAATACAATGTGTGTGCCGTGGTTTGCCTTTGCATCCGTCGCATAAATGCTCACATCCGATGCAATCCCGGTCCTTAATTAAGTGTTGTTCTTCTGTGTGTCGCTCCCGCGGTTCTTTGGGAACATCAAAGTTATTGAATCTCATACTATACCTCTAAAAAATCCACTACTTTTCCAGTCCAACGAAAATAAAGTGTACTATGCCATCCCCTTGTAACCTCAATCGGGAACCCTGATGTCTCAAGCACATCTATTGCTCGCCAAACAGTTTTTCTATCGCAATTAAATTTCTGCACAAAATAGCTTGTGCTTAACGGCTTACGATTCCGCATCAAACAGTTTAGTATTTTCAATGAATAATCCATATCATCACCTCTAAATCAACGCATCCAACGGGCATTTATTGCCCTCTCTAATCCAATCGCACTCGCAATTTTCGTCGCAGGTGTCGCGATACTTACAGAAGTTATCGCAGATATTCTCTGCAACTGTTTCAATCTGTTTTGTTATGCTTTCCATTTAGTCCTCCATAAAACTCATCTGACCTACTAACTGGCCCTTGTCGTCTACATCATTATTGTCTTTAACGGATTCTTTTACCGCCAATGTCTCACCTGATGGAAGTGCGGTAATATGTATGCCGTTATATTCTCTACTGGGATTTACATTTGTGCGTGGGTGGTGTGGCAAATACACATGCCTGAATTGAAAAGAAAACACTTCAAGGCTCTGCCACTTTGCCGGTAATCTCTGTGGTTTTACTTGCCAATAATCAGAACCGTCATCCCACGAATTAATACTCTTACGGATATATGCTGTTTCTTTCGTAGCAATTGTGTTATTGCCTTCGTATACTTTCAGCGGATGAGGCGGTTTAACTCCGTAATCCAACCCGATATGTAAGGCATCAACTAACTTATTTCCACCCTCTCTAACCTCAATAACAACATCTGTTATCATTTGGTTTAATCCTATTAATTCTGCTACTGTCATTCCGCGCCCTCACTAATCTTCACGCAATAAAGTTTGTTGCCCTCAATAGAGGTTGCAATGTTATAAATCTTGTTGCTGCCTAACCACGTTCTGAAGCAAGCCCTGCGTTTCTGCGCTTCATATTTGGTGTCATAGGTAAAGCAAACATTCTTATGTTCCGAAAAAACAAAGTCTTTAAATACATCAAAATCCAACTTCGTGAATTTATCAGGGACTTCAATATCAAATTCATACTTCATTCTCTAACTCCTCAATTTCGACCCGTATGAAAGGGTCGCTAACATATTCAAATTCGTGTGTGCAGTTCTTAACAAAATTCGGGTTATCGTCTGGAATAACTTTCAGATCCCGAAGGGTATCAGAAATGATTTTGTCTGCCAAAGAAAACACATTCATAACATCCCGCTTATGCCCCTTATTCGGCTCTCCAAATGTGTAGTGGAGAATTATAGGTTTCGTAGTCTTAAACCCCTTTAAATCGCGCCGTATGAAAGTCGTAGCAACCTTGACATAATCCTTTTTGAATCTGCCACCCGTCTTGGGATTTCGCCCGATTTCGTTAATGTAATTGTTTAGCGAAGGGAAACAAAACTTCCCATAAAACTCGCCTTTGATTTCAAACTTATTCATAAATAACTCCTGCCGTATCTCGCCCGGAAACTTTCCCTTGCCTCAACCTCTGTCATTCCATCAGCAACCTTGCTCTTTTCATATGCCAACTGACCGCATATCTTTGACAGCTCATTCGCTTGAGTATTCCTATGTAGTTCCGAATGGCATATCCTGCATAACGGAAGTATCAATTTGTCGGCATCGGCGAGGTGTCTCAATGAACCGAACACTAAATGATGCTCTTCGGTATTTCGCGTTCCGCATATGGCGCAATTCTCAACATAATTCGTCAATATCGATTGCATCTACCACCACCTGCCATTCTTTCCCGAAAATGACATACGGATTCTCGGTTTTTTTCTTCCGTTAGCGGGTTCATAGCAGGTACATGCTGTTGTCGGGCAAGGTCTTATCTTGTCTGTGTAATACAAGTAATTGCAAAGCGGTGTGCTTTCCTGCGCCTGACTTCCGCATCCCCAATAGCAAGTCTTTGAAACGGCTTTAGTACAATTCACTGGTTCCATCGTTAACCCTCCATCCTCAAATTATCGTTAATACATTCCCACATAAAATCTCTTAACTCATCGGCATATTCATCCTTGAAGAGTTCCATATTCTTATTTACGCAATCCTTGCACCAGTGGTGGTCTCCACCAATCGCATCAACAAGAGACACATCGTACACATCACCGATAATCTCTTCGCCACAGTTATCACAAACAAAAACTGATTGGCTCTTATACCAACACGCATTGCCAAGGCAAGGCTTTCCGCATCCTACGCATCCATCTGTAATCTTTTCCATTTATTCACTCTCCATAATTAAATCTCTGTAGTTAATCGGGCTTGATAACTTTTCTGTTGCCTTGCAATAATCGCAATGACCGCAACGAGTAGGCTCATACTCTCCGTTCTTAACCGCCAACACCGACGGCATGTTCATTTTGACTTGCTCAAGCGCATCGTTCAGTGAAAAATCATCAATCTCAATAATCTTAATTTCAGGTGTATCTTCTTTCGTCACTGCTGCAATGTAGCAAGGAAGATGTTCCCCAGTACAGATATCAACAATCTTCTGATATACCGCTAACTGGGTAATGTAGCCCCAATATTCTACGAAAGATGCATAACCGTAATCAGCTACTCGCCAAGCCTTATGCAGATTCGCTGTTGTCTTTAAATCAACAATCGCAATTCCCGGAATATAACTGTCTAACTTACACTTCCACTTGCATCCGAACAGTTCTGCCGTGAATATTCTCTGATGTTCAGCAGGGTTCGATTCTGTTCCGTTCATAAACAACATAAAGTAGTCATCATCAACGCACCGCTTAATCATCTTTTCTGCCTTGTTGTACTTCGCATAGAGAGTTCCCTTGTTTGTAAAGCACTCGGGATGTTCTTCCTTGTACTTATCCAAAGTTCCCTCAAAATAAGCATCCACATAAGAGCCGATTAACAGCGCATCTGTAACCTCTTCTTTATATTCACCTGACAGTTTCTTCATTGCTCTTTCTTCACAACCGTTACGGCCAAGAGAACCAATGAAATCAAGGTACTGGTGAACTGACATAAACTCTTTATCAGCTTCGGGGCTGTAATAATTTTCATTCGTCAAAATAAACTCGCTCATCACTTCACCTCGGGCTTATCAAATGGGGTTTCCATAGAATCAATCTCAACAGCTACACTATCAATCACATCCTCTTCTTTTGTGGCAAAAGGATCGTGAACATCTGCCGTAGGCTTATAGTCAAAATCAACCTTGTTACCCTCGTCAAAACTTTCTCTCTGCTCAACACTTTCAAAGTCAATTTCTATCTGCTTCGACAATCTCAAAAGAACTGTTTTCTTCGCCATTTCTCCGTAGAAATCTTTCCAAGGCCCTGACTGTCCCGCTTTTGAAGTCTTGCGGATTTTATCAACATCAGCCTTGCTCATTACTTCATAAAGGATTCCACCGTCTTTGAATATTGCCATTGCGAAACAACCAACAAACTCACCGTCATTAAAAGGCAAAGGTTTATACTCGATATAAGGTTTGTTATCCCTGATTCCATAGTCCAATTCGTCGCCCTGACGAACTTCCTTTGCAAAGATATCCGCTAAAGGTCTTACGGAATATTTCTTTGCCAACTTCTGCGCACCCTTGTATCCGATTTGGAAGTTAACACTCTGTCCATAAGGAACAAGCCAGCACTCGCTTGACATAAAATCAAGCCCGAGGTACGCACCTCTTAACGCACCGCTCAACAAATCGTTGGAATTATATTTTGTTAATTGGGGATTATTCTTGATTACCGCAATGGTATTCTGTAAGAACCTTGCGTGATTAAAGTCTTTAGGTAATGCTTTCGACACCGCTGTCAATGAAGCATCAAGATTATTAGTTAATGTCTGTAATTCGTATGCCATATAAACCCTTTCTTAAATGTCTATGTCCAAGTATTCAGCTAATGCAATCGGCATAAACTTACTATCAAGCCCTGCCATATAATGCGCTATAGAATCTCTTGTGTAGCCAATGTCCTTTGCCAATTTGTTGTAAGAAATCTTCCGCTCTTTCAGCTTCTTCTTTACA
>JAZUGJ010000075.1:0-2404 GCA_045641145.1 Paludibacteraceae bacterium | reverse complement strand
AAACAAGAAGGTCTGGATTTGTTCCAAATGCCTCCTCAATATTTTTTGAGTTGTATCCTGCATCAAACTTCCCTGATGCCCAAAGGTTCTGCCCTACAAAACCTGTATATCCAACTAACGCTCTCATAATCTACCTCTTTGGTGCTACAAAATAGTTTTCACCATACTGATACATTTCTAAATCTTTATTTGCATTCACCCAATTGTTTGCATAAGTCCGCAGCAACTTGTACCTTGTCTTGTACACCCATATACAGATAATCTACTTTTAGTTTTTCTGCTCGTCTTCTGACAATTTCCGTGTCTTCTCCGGTGACAATTCCTACCGGTATATTGCGTTGATGGGCGAATAAGACACCGGCACTATCATAGGTGTGGAATTTTTTCCATTCGTTGCCCGATTGGTCGTAATACATACCGCCGTCTGTCCAGACACCGTCAATATCGGTTAAAATAAGTTTTATCATTATTGTATATATTGAGGATAGATTAGTTCGTTTGCAGGAATTTCCTGTTTGACCATTTTGCCGATTACTTCATTCTTTTGTGACCATTTATAGCCGTCGCCGGGACTGAGCATACATAAATCTTCTTGACGGATAACATCTCCCGGTTTAAGTGTATGTTTAGTGGCAATCGAACGCTCGAGTTTTATTTTTGCGGCACTCACCGAGGGGTCGATATATAACTCGCTTTTCCCTAACCAATGCTCGGTAACGCGTATGTCGCGAACCATGCGATTGACGCCATCGGGTCCTAAAGAACCGGCTTGGTCTGTACCTTTCATGTTGCGGTCTATGGTAATGTGCTTTTCGATTATTTTTGCCCCCATACCAACTGCTACAATCGGGGCTGCAATGCCGATTGTGTGGTCAGAGAATCCGATGGTATATTGTCCGTAATGTTCATGCAAATAGGTAATGGTACGCAGATTCAGATTGTCAGGGTGAGTTGGGTATTGTGATACGCAATGTAGAATAGAAATATCGGAGTGGTATTGGGTAATAACTTCTAATGCGTCATCCAATTCTTTGACACCTGCCATGCCTGTGGAAAGGATAATCGGAAGTTTGGTTTCTGCCATTGCTGCCAACAGGGGCAGGTTGGTCAAATCCCGGCTGGCAACCTTTAATTTGTCAGGCATAAACAATTTTAGCAGAGACAGGCAGCCCAATGAACACAAAGTTTCTACAAAGTCCAAACCTTTGCTTTTGGCATGTTTATAGACCTCAAGATGTTCCTCATCGGATAGTTCCAATGCTGCACGATGTTCTCCGTAGGTGTGACCAAAAGAGTTGGGACTGTCGTAGATGCGATTCATTTGTGAGGTCGTGAGTTCCTCGGACAAATCGCGTTTGGTCATCTTGACCGCATCCATTGGCTTAAAATCCAGATTGAAACAGTCTTCGTGAACAGGTCTTGCTACAAGATCTACTATTAATTTGGCAATATCAACGGAACCGTTGTGATTTTGACCAATTTCACCTATGATATAGACACTATCCATAATTATTTGGAATTATTTATAATTTGTTGTTGCATTATTTCGTAGTATGAAGGATGCTTTTCCAAGTAGGCGATAACTTCTTCTAACTTGGGAAATTCATTTTGTTTGGCGAGGGCAGAGTAAATCTCTTTTTGTAAATCGAAGTCTTCTTGCGTGTCCAGCGTGAGGCGAATCTTTTTATTTTGTTCCAATTCACGAGGGATTGGGATAAATTCGCAAGAGAAAATATCTTGATGCGAATAAATATAGTTCGTTACATGTTCGTGATACACCTTTTCTCTTGTTGCCTGTTGGACACGGTTGAGTGCATTTAATGTAACGCACTCAGCCCAAAAACCGTAATGTGTTTTGATGGTTGGTGTGCCGTCGGATAGTGCATAAGCAAGATAGTCCGCATCGGATGTTTTGAATTGTTCCGTGAGTTTCCATAAGCCGTCTATGTCTAAAAAAGGATTATCGGCACAGATGCGGACAATCTTGTCAAACCTGTATGTGTTTGCCGCTTCAATAAAGCGGTTAAGCACATCTTGCTCGCTGCCTCGAAAAACATTGACATTGGCATTCTTCCCCATTGCTTCAATGGCATCATCGCCATTGGCAGTAGTTGTCGCCAATACAATTTGTTGGGCGCCGTATTTTGTGAGCAACTTTTGCAATAGAATTTCTAATACGCTTTTCCCTTGATAAAATGGCAATTTCATCTTGTTGGGTAAACGAGTCGAACCTGTACGGGCTTGGATTATAATTCCTATATTGTTCATATATTTGTTATTTTGTTTCGTTGTACCTATATATGTCCTTTGGTCAGTTCGCCAAGGCGTTTACCCATTCCTGCTGCTAAAATAACTGCTTGCATATTATTGTGTGTTTATTTATTCAATGTTAAATAATTTCTTC
>JAZUGJ010000074.1:0-2281 GCA_045641145.1 Paludibacteraceae bacterium | reverse complement strand
CACGAAGGCATAGACCGTAACTACGGCGTGCGCGAGAAACTGGGCGCGTCCCGCCGCTATTTTGAAAAAGGTATGCCGTTTGAGTTATTCGACATGCAGATAACGACCTTCGGCATCAGCCACGACTCGACGGACTGTTTGGGCTATGTGATTGACTGTATGGGGCAACGCTTCATGATAGCGACCGACTGTGGCGAACCCAACCATAACTACGAGGCCTTTTTACAGACCGCCAACCATGTGGTGATAGAAGCCAACCATGACGAGCAACTGCTGTTGATCGGCCCTTATCCGACCTACCTGAAGGAGCGCATTCTGTCCCCGCGCGGACACCAAAGTAACACCACCTGTGGCGAACTGCTGGTGCGTAACTATCATTACGGAATGAAAAATATCTTCCTTTGCCACCTGAGTAAGGAAAACAACGACCCCGAGGTGGCGATGCAGACCGTGGCAGGACGCTTGACGGAAGCGGGTATTATTCCGGGCAGAGATGTATTCGTCCGCCCATTAGACCGGTTGGATGCCAGTCCTGTATATGTGCTGGACGACGATATAATAACCGAATAAACACACAATCATGGATACCAGACTTGTCATTATTCCGACTTACAACGAGAAGGAAAACATAGAGGCCATTATCGGCGCAGTCATGAATCTGCCGATAGATTTTAATGTGCTGGTTATTGACGACGGGTCGCCCGACGGCACCGCCGCAATCGTAAAAAGGATGATGGAAGGACGGTGCAAAGACCGCCTGTTCCTGATAGAACGCAAAGGCAAACTGGGACTTGGAACGGCCTATATAGCCGGTTTCCGCTGGGCCATTGAGCATGAATATGAGTATATCTTTGAGATGGATGCCGACTTTAACCATAACCCGCAGGACCTGCTCAAACTGTACGACGCTATCGCCAACATGGGTGCCGATGTCGCTATCGGTAGCCGCTATCTGACCGGCGTTAATGTGGTTAACTGGCCGATGGGACGCGTGCTGATGTCCTATTTTGCCAGTAAGTATGTGCGCTTGGTGCTGGGTGTGAAGATATATGACACAACAGCCGGCTTTGTGGGCTATCGCCGCCATGTGCTGGAAACGATTGAGTTGGACAAGATACGCTTTAAGGGGTATGCCTTCCAGATTGAGATGAAATATACCGCTTCCCAAATCGGTTTCAAAATCAAGGAGGTGCCGATTATATTTGTCAACCGCCAATTAGGCACCAGCAAGATGTCCGGCGGCATATTCTCGGAGGCCTTACTGGGAGTGGTACGACTGCGGCTGAGTTCCATTTTTAGACAATACCCGAAAAAGTAAGTCAGAATGAGAGCCAATCATATAGCAATAAGTTTGTTGTGCGTGTTGTCGGCGCTGACGGCATGTGGAGGGAAAAAAGGTTCGCAAGCATGCGAGGAAGATAAACCGGTGCGTTTGGAATATGGTTTGCCGGTGGACTCGTTCCGTGTGGATACGGGTTGTGTGGCAAACGGCGAGACCTTAGGCGGCATATTCAATAAATTGGGCGCTACCCGCTCGCAGATAGCGCAGATATCCTGTCTCTCGCGCGACCAATTTGACTACCGCCAATTGCGGTCAGGAAAAAACTACTACGCTTTCTTCCAAAACGACAGCAATGGAATGGAGCAATTATGCTACTGGGTGTATGTGAAGGACATACGCGAAGCCGTTATTTTGCACCTGCAAGATTCGCTGCATGTGGAACGCATCGTTAAACCCGTAGATACCCTCGCCCGCCAAGCAGAAGCGGTAATAGAAAGCAGTTTGTGGAATGCCATGGTGGTCGCCGACTTGCCGATTGAATTGGCGTTGGAACTGAGTGAGATATACGCGTGGACCATCGACTTTTTCGGTTTGCAGAAAGGCGATTCCATCCGGGTCTATTTTGACGAACAATATGTGGAGGGGCAATCAATAGGTATCGGGCGTATCTACGCTGCCAACTTTTATCATGCCGGCAAGTGGCAGGAAGCGTTTTACTATAACCACTCCTATTTTGACGGCGAAGGCAAGTCGCTGAAAAAGGCGTTTTTGAAAGCTCCGCTAAACTACAAGCGTATCTCGTCGCGCTTTACATACGCGCGTAAACATCCTATTTTCAAGACCGTGCGCCCGCACACGGGCGTAGATTATGCGGCTCCGATGGGCACGCCGGTGGTCAGCATCGGCGACGGCGTAGTGGTAGAGAAGGGCTACAAAGGCGGCGGTGGCAATACGGTCAAGATTAAGCATAACTCAACTTATATGACTGCTTATCTGCAT
>JAZUGJ010000073.1:0-134566 GCA_045641145.1 Paludibacteraceae bacterium | reverse complement strand
GGCGTTTTTCGATGTCGCTCGCTTTCCTGCATAACTCACAGGAGCGATTACGGTCATCCGTGTACGCTCGTTCGCCATCAGTTTCGCATCGTCATGAACGATGGTATCCAGAACCTCACACCCGTCATACACATAGTCGGTAAAAACCTTGTGCGTCCCGTCTTTGAAACGAACTATCCTGCGGACTATACCGATGTATCTATCCTTGTCGGAACTGTCATCCGCTAATTGCATCTGCGGCAAGGGACTTGAAAATAAATCTTTATAGAACTCGTCAAAATAAACTTGCTCGTATCGCTCGTTCAGCAAGTGTCCGTACCTCGTGTACACTATGTATCACCTCGTTCCCAAGATTACACTATCCATGCCAAAAATGCAATATAACTTGCACCACCAAAATCAGAAACCATTTTTTGCCAGTTTTCGGCATTTGCCCGGATGCGCCCCCTTGCTCCTGCCTAATACCATTGCATTTCTATTTTAATATGAAATACCCCCGTCTATCTTATCAATAGTTAAATGTACCCATTTGGTAAAAAAACGAAGCCCGAAACCGTTGATATATAAGGGTTTCTGAAAATTTTTTTACCAGAAAATTATACCAAAATTAGACGAATTGGTATAATCCTACAGTAACAAGTAACAATCCGTAACCGTTTGGTGTAACCAAATCGTTAGTTTGCACAAAGGAAGTATAATTACATCAGCAAACCGAAAATACCTGTTGTGCAAAACGACAACGATATGACGGTAAATTGAAAGTTTGCGGTACTTTTTTGGAACAAAAACATGGGAAAGCTATGGTTTTTTCTGGTTTTTTACCATTTGTAGAAAAGTTATATGACAAAATACTTGACAAATCGGTGTGGTGGTGGTATAATTCTACATGATGGCACAACGGGTGCTATCCAAAGGGGGAGATATGAAAAGTTCCACCGACATCGTTAAGGGGAAAATCGTAGATGTCCGCCCCGATGGTACTGTCTTGATAGAGTGTCACTATGACGACTGGAATACCTTTATCCGCCGTGATTACAAGGAATGCAATGTCCAGATGCTTGATAGCAGAAAGCTGTCTGACAAGCAAAGGAAAAGCTGTTATGCCTTGTTACGGGATATAGCAAACTGGTCGGGCATGGGCGTGGACTCTGCCAAAGAGTACATGAAGCTGAAGTTTGTAGCAGAAGATTTACAGCAGACTGGGGATAAGGTGTTTTCTTTATCCGATGCGCCTATGTCGCTTGTGTGTGAATTTCAGCGGTATCTGATTGAGTTTATGCTTGATTGGGATATACCAAGTAGCAGAAGTCTTTTAGATATGGCTGATGACATAGACGACTATGTATATTCCTGTCTGAACCGTAAAGTCTGTTGCATTTGCGGAGCGCACAGTGACCTGCACCATGTAGACGGAGTAGGTACAGGGCGTGACAGAGATGAAATTATCCATGAGGGCATGAGAGTGTTGCCGCTTTGCCGCCAACACCACATGGAAGTACACCAGATAGGTAAGTACACATTCAGGGATAGATACCATCTCAACAACGGCATCGTACTTGACAAGGCGTTATGTAAGATTTACCATTTGAAGACATCTGACAGTTAATGGCTATTGGCAATCTTTAGCCGAAAGGAGTATTTTTATGAGTTACAATCTGGCAATCATCGAGGGCAGACTCACCAAAGACCCCGAAATCCGTAAGGTAGGGGCGGATAACTGCGTGGCGAACTTTACCGTGGCAGTAGACCGTGACTACAAGAACGCCAACGGCGACAAGGAAGTCGATTTCCTGTCCTGCATGGCATGGGGAAAGAAAGCGGAGTTTATCGCACAGTATTTCCACAAGGGTGACGGCATCCATCTGGACGGCAGAATCCAAGTGCGCAAGTACGAAGACAAAGAGGGTAATACCCGTACTGCAACGGACATCAATGTCGGCAATGTTTCTTTCCCGCCATCCAGAAGCAACAACTCCGGCGGCAATCAGCAGAACAGCGGCTATGGTCAGAACAACGGCTACGGTCAGCAGAACGGCGGCTTCAACCAGTCCAACAGCGGCTATGGTCAGGGGTACAATGGGGGTTTCAACCAGACCTCTGGTCAGAACTTCAACGCCAATGGCGGTGGGAACTTCGGTAATCAGCCGTTTCAGCCCGACTTCGGCAATGACGGCGACCTGCCGTTCTGATACAGAGGGGACAATATAGCCAACTACATAGTGTAATCCCATGCAGGGGTCTGGTAGTTTAAGCCAGACCCCTGCATTTTTTAAGCACTTTCCAAAAAGTGCCAATATCAAACAAAGGACGGTAATACCGATGGCTCGACAAACAGTTGATTCAAAAAAAGAAGCCGATATCACACGGGCAAAGAACTGGGTAAGTAAGTACCGTGAGAACGAGATTGAACTGGACAATCAAATCGAACGCTTGCAGAACCTTATCGAAAAGAACGAGGGTACAAGTGTGTATTCTTCTCGTCCAAAGAGTGAGGAAGTTGACGAATTCGATGAACTGATTTACGCTGGGTACTACATCAAGAAAGAAGAAGTAAACGACTACATCCAGAACCTTATCGGCTACCAGAAGCGATACAGAGCAGAGATTGAAAATGTTCTTCTGAAGCTGAACAACCCGTATGAGCGAGCCGTTATCCGCATCCGCTACATTGATGTCGAGGAGTGGAGCGAGGTTTGCCGTGTCATCTTCGGCACTTCCGAGGACTACGATGAGAAATTCGACTCTTACACCCGCCGTATGTACAACATCCACGGTTCTGCGCTGGCTAATATTGCGGACATTCTTTCTGGTGAAAAGCCGAATCACAGCTTGACACAGAACGAGTGAGCGTGGTATAATTTTTGGCAGGAGCATCGTTCGGCGATGCCATTATCAATAGGGGGGAGAAAGATGGAAGTCGAGATTACTGATGTGGAAATTGTGTCCAGACCTGTGAAAAAAATCAGACCGTGGCACAAATCCGAGGAAGCGGCAGAACGGCAGAAGCAATGTCTCCGCAGATACTACCAAGAACACAGGGACGAGATAATCGCCAATGTGATGGCAAACCGAGCCAAGAAACACGATGAGTACCTTGCGTACCAACACTGGCACTACCAGACGAAGCGCAAGGGCAAGAAAGCGGACGGTGAGCAGTCTTGAGTGTGGAGAGCATCGCAAGGCGCATACTTCTTGAAAATGGATGTGCGTTGAATGTGTACGCTGATTCTGATATAGACGAGATAGAGAAAGATGTCATCAGCCGTTTCGGAGAGGGACACGAGTTCGATGACTGCGGAAAAAAATACGATGTCTATGACATAGCGCAAGCTATTATGGATATCAGTATGGAAGCGGACTCTTTGACTTCTCCTGTGTATGTGTGCTACGGTCTTTGGAAAGACGAGTTCGGAGAAAGAAGCATTGTACACAAGGGTGAAGTTCGTGACGATTTCTATACCGCCCATGACGATATGTTCCACGAGTATATGCGGATACTTGAGGATATGGACGAGGAGAAGTTCGGCAGGAACGAGTTCAACGATGTGATTGAAAATCTGAAGTTCGCCGTCTTCTACGGTGAGGATGACGAACAGGAACGGAGATATTTCTGCCAGTATTCAGAAGAAGAATTACAGCACATTGGATGGTGTAAACGATGACAGTAGAAGAGAATAGGAGCAGAGCAAAGACATGGTACGAACGCAATCGGGAATATGCCATTGCGTATCAGAAAAAGAGGCGTAGCGAGAACCGTGAAGCCTATAACGAGTACCATAGGAAGTACTATCGTGCCAACCACACGAAACTCCGTGAGCAAGCTCGTATCCGTTACAGAAAGCGCATGGAGGCAAAGGCGAATGGAAATAAGGATTAACACGCACGGCAATCCTCTCCCGGAAAAGCATGGGGATTGGGTGGATTTGTTAGCCGCCGAGGATGTCACGCTTCCGCAGGGTGGTTTCGCTCTGATTGACCTTGGGGTCAGCATGGAGTTGCCGTATGGTTACTACGCAGAGATTGTGCCGAGAAGTTCCCTGTACCTGAAGTACGGATTGATAATGGCGAACGGCATCGGGATAATCGACAGGGATTACTGCGGCGATGACGATATCTGGCGTTTCCCCGCTATCTGTCTGCGTGAGGGTGGCACACACATCTCCAAAGGCACACGGATATGCCAATTCCGTCTGGTTCGCAAGCCGCCTGTTTTCGAGTTTGAACAGGTCGAAAAACTGGATGGCAATAGTCGGGGTGGTTTCGGCAGTACTGGCTAATGATAAGTGGGTGGATTTTCTGCCCACTTATTTTTTATAAACCCTTGCAATTCTTTGTTTTGTGTGGTATCATAATAGCATAGAACAATGAAAAGGAGAGTTACCTTATGAAGTTTCACTTTGATGGCGAGAAGATGACCGAGAGCGGGCAGTGGGGGAAGTCGTTTTTCGGCGGCGACACCCAGTACTGCGTCAACTGTAGCTCCATCCTGTCCAAGTTAATCAAGGAAGTCGGGCGGTTGTGCGATGCATACGCCAGCGACCTGTTTATCGACTGGAAGAATGTCGAAAAACTGCTGACCGAGCGGTGTGAGGACGAGCAGGTGGACGACTTCCTGTTCGGCATCCGTCAGTACGGCGTTGACCACAAAGCGTATGTCGAAATAAGATTTGACAGCAACGCCGATGCCGCCCGCCACACCTACCGTGACATCTATCTGCTCCGCATCCGCAGACACGGGGACAACATCGACCTCGTCTTTGGCAAGTGTTATGTAACTGACTGACAACGCAAAACGCCGCCGTTCTCGCAATCGGGAACGGCGGCGTTTGCAAAGGAGTAAAAATATGCGAAAAGTAAACAAATTGATAGCTACTCCGCCCGGATACACGGTTCTGGAGCAGATGGAAATTTATGGGATAACCAAAGAGGAATTATCAAGAGCGTTGCATCTGAATGCGGAATGCACAGACAAGTTTCTGAACGGCGACCTGCCGCTTATCGAACTGTACGCCATGCGTCTTGAAAGATTACTCGGTGTCCCTACGGCGTTCTGGCTTAATCTCGAAGCTATTTACAGGATGAAACTGAAGCGGGGAGCAAAGAAACGAGATTGATAATGATTACAAGCTGAGTCTGCACTCGGAGAACTCCACAAAGGCTTCGTCCTGCGTGGTAGTCACATGGAGAATATAGTAAGTCCTGTTCGGATAGTAATTGTACCAGTTTCTGGTATTCAGAATATCTTCGTCTGTACTCGCAAAGAAATACCCAACACCGAACAGGAACTTCTTGCTTTCATCTGGGTGTAGGTTTGCTATGAACTCTTTCCATTTTTCGAGTATGCGCATAAGGTTGTTGATGTTCTCCGATGTTGCATTTTCAATAATCCTGTAGAGGATTTCTGTGTCGAAGATGCTGAAGTACTGGTCGCCGTTGTACAGTACGCCTTTGGTTTCCAGAACCTCTCCGTGCCGCTCATACTGAATGGTTTCATTTCCGATGGTATAAACTTCCATGATATCACCTCGTTAGAATTATACCACTTCTCGGAAAGAACTGCAACAAAAAGTTGCAACAGAAAAACACTTGTGGTATACTGTGAGAAATGAAAGGAGATAACTGCTATGGAACTGCTTGATTGGAAGTACGAAATAGGGAACTGCGAACTTGACCGTTTGCGTATCTACGGCAAGGAAGAAGAACTCAAACGATTGAAAGACATCTGTGAGCAGGAAAACGATATCTATCATGTTCTGGAACTGGCAAGGGAGCGCAAGGACGCAATATCTGCCGCCCTGCATGATGGAGTGTTAGAACCTATCTGCTGGGAAAGCATCGGCAGACTTGACGCTCTCAATAAGGCTATAACAAAGCTGAACTTTAAAATCCAGACGCTCTCTTTCACAGGCAAAGAGGGATAACAACCACAAAACGCCGCACAGAGCCGCCAGAACGCTCCGTGTGGCGTTTTTTATATTCAACAGTACAAGTATATACCTAAACGGAAAACGGCTTATACGGAGTCCTACAGAGGGCAAAAAGAAAAGGCAGACCGAAGTCTGCCATCTCTTTAGCAGTGGTACTCGAACTTGACGAGCCACATCTCACGCCCCTCGCGCTTGGCGTTGACCTTGCGTTCTTCTTCAGCACGCTTTTCCTGCAGGTTACTGATGGTGACACGCTTACGCTCAATGGTGGTCAGCGTGGTCTTGCTACGCAGGTCGGTGCGGCACAGGGGGCAAGCGTTGCCATGAATGAGTTCCCGCTTGAGTCTGCTACCGCAGGTGGGGCAACCCACGAACTCGGCTTTGAGAGCCTTTACGGAGTGCGCCTGTTCGTACTCTGCGAGTTTCTCACGCTCGGCAAGGATGCGGGTGTCGATGTCGTCCAACTTTTTGGACTTTGCAGGAGCATCGTACTCCAGAAACTTGACCGCAAGGCAGTCGTAGAAGTGCTTGTCGTTGCGGCGGATGTACTCGGTGGCGGCGGACTCATCGGCAAAGGTCTTGTCGATGAATCTGATACTGTCGATGCCGTGACCAGTGTCGCCATTGCGCACGGCAATGCGATTGCAGATGTCGAACATCTTCTTCTGGGTGGTGGCGGCGGGGAAAACTTCGTATCTGATTTCGTGCATGGTAGGTAAACTCCTTTGTAGGTAAGAATTATGTCGGATTTAACTCCGTGAGTATATAATACCACATGGTTTCTGTCGTGTCAATCATTTTTTGAATTCTTTTTATATTTTGAGGGTTTATTTTGTGGCAGTTAGTGTAAAGTTGCTTTCCATCTGGATGTAAAAAGTGTTTCCATCTGGATGTAAACTTCTTTTCCTTTTGGTAGCAAAATCTTTTACATCTGGATGTAAAATTTCTTTCCCCAAACCATACTAAATAGAACAAGACTTAATAAACCATACTTAATAAACTATACCCCACCTTACTGCTGAATAACAAAAATGAAAGATTTGCAAATTTATCTTGACACGGATATGTCGGCGTGGTATAATGCTATTGAACGGATAAAGAATCCGTGCCACATCATTTAGCTAAAGGAGAATGCTTTTATGTACTTCAGACTTACCGATGCCGAAATTTCTGGCATCATCCAGAACAGCACCAACCTCCGTATTGTTGCCCGTGTTGTTCAGCACGGCAAGATTTCCGACAAGGCGTTCCCTCTCACCGCACGGGGTGTGCAGGACGCAGAGGACTACCTCATCCTCGTCCGTTCCATCACCAACGCACGGTGCGACCTGTGCGCCGACAACGGCAGGAAGTTCGTGCTTGTCGAGCGCATCATCTGAAAGGGGGCGATGGGGTGAAAGCGGAAGAATCCAGAAAGGTGAAAAGGCAGGTTTTAAGAATCTGCAAGGTTGAGGTGGTCAATCCGATGCCCAAGGGTATCGGACTCCGCCGAGCAAGATGGGCGGCAAGCATGACACAGGTGGAACTATCCCAAAAATCTGGTGTTGAGCAGGGCGTTATTAGTATGTTAGAAACTGGAAAGATGGATATTTCTAACTGCTCTTTTTTCACGGTTTACAACCTCGCTAATGCCCTTGGCGTTTCGATTGATGCGCTGATTGAGAAGAAGAGTATTGACCGCATGATGCTACACCGTCTGCGGAAAAAGTAACAAACTTCATACCATATCTCGGTTGTTTGGTGTAAACTTTGGTTAGTCCCGCATAGGGAAAGCGAGGTATGGTTATGATTGACGAAAACGAGATTGTTGTCGTCCCAGAAGAAGAAAAAGCAGAAGAGCCTAAAAAAACCTTTGGGACGCACAATAGTCTTTTCCGCGATGCTACTCCTGAACAACGGAAAGAGTGGCAAGCGAAAGCGGCTGAAACAAGACGGAGAAAATTTACCGATGCAAACGGCGCAAAAGACAGTATACGCTATCTCTTGAGCCTTACGCCGTCCGGAAAACTTGATGCTACTATGGCAGAATATGGTATTGTTGAAGAAGAGCGCACAAACCTTATGGCTATCATTCTGAAGCAGTTTGCGATGGCGGTAAAAGGCAATATAAAAGCATTTGAAAACCTTATGAAATATGCGGGATACGAACCCGGCGAGGAAAGACGGGACGAGGAATCCAAAGCAAGGATTACCGCTATCCAAGGCGGACAGGCAGGAGCGGTATCGAGCGGAGAAGACGGAAACGATGTGATTATCTATCTCCCGGAAATTGAGAGTGTAGAATCTGCGTCCGTTGTAGAAAGTGAGGAAGATTAACATGGATAATGAAAAGTTGAGAGAACTTGCCGCAAAGCGTGATATACAAGGTCTGCACGATGCGCTTAACGGCGTGACAGAGGGTGATAAACTGCGGTCTATGGTCAAAGAAAGAAACATTGATGGTCTGCGTTCCATGTTTGCGAACATCGGCAGAAACGCTGTCAGCGGTGCGGTCAACTCTGATGGTTGGGACGAGGGAAAGCACCCCCGTGGAGAGGGCGGCAGATTTACTTCTGGCGGCGGCATGAGCGGCAGTACAAAGCGGGATATCCAGAACCGTGTAAAAGACATCGCCGCAGTTTCCCCTACAAGCGAACTGGCGAACTTCACAACCGCTGATGTGCAGGAAGTGATTGATGCTTGGAAAGACGAGGGGTCTACTGGCTTTGCTTTCAAAGTGGGTGACAAGGTTCAGAGTTACCCTCTTGACCATGACGGTTTCGGAAAGATGGTTTTCGACTTGAGCAACGCTCTTGAAGAGAACAAAGAGTTTGGCGAAAGCAAGCAGGAAATCCGTTGGGGTAGCGTTGGCGAGAACGGCGAGTACGAGGACTACGAGAAGTTTGACATCGAATACGATGACGATGACGACAACGCTCCGTACCCAGAGCAGAACCAGAACCCAGACACAATCTATTAAGACATCGCCCCGCAAGGGGTATGCAGATTGAAAAAGAAAGGGCAGAAATATGTCGTACAGAACCTATGTGAACGGTGTCCAGATTTTCGGCAACAACGATAGCTACGATGAATGGTTTGAGTTTTTGCGAAAAGAGGGCGTAAAAATCGGAAGTGACGGTGAATACGATGGGTATATCACCGATGTGGACGGCGCACTTGAGGTGGTGTGCGGCATAGCCTTTAAGGAGTGCGGCGGGTTCGAGATTGGTAATCCTATGGACTTCAGCCGCACCATTGATGCGTTCAAAATTCGGGAAACAAAGGGTAAAACCTTGGTGGGCTTCTGTGAATACATCATGGACAACGCCTATGTGTTTCTGCCTGTCCAGTTCCTTAAAGCGATTTCGGATGAAGTCGAAAAGAAGTATATGTTTGAAGAAGAACGGCTGATTCATGTTGCTCTGAAAGATGGTAAAAAAATCCATGTAAGAGCGGGATGACGGGCGTTCGCTAAAAGCCTGTCACACGCCGTGGCGGGCTTTTCTTTTTAGGGGGTTTACTATGATACAAGTGCCGTGGAACAAGGTTATTCTTGAAGAGTTCATAAGCATAGCATCTCTTACTGAAGAAGAAGAAAAGGTGATACGCACACGGGTGGCAGGATGGAGCAGGGTGAAACAGGCTACCACATTCGGAATGAGTTTATCGACATTGGACAGAATCATCCGCAGGCTGAAAGCGAAGTACGACATCGCACAACAGTATTCTTTGATATTGCCGCCGAGAAAATGGTCGGCAAAAGAAGTCTGGATGGATACGCACTGATAAGAAAGTGAAAGTTTTATGGGGGATACTTGACGGTATCCCTCTTTCTTTTTGTGGTATAATTTACTCGCAATCAAAAGATAGCTATCGAATTGCAGACAAAAAGAAAGGGGATTAGAATAATGGAGATGGAATATAACAACAATGCAAAGGTCAACGGCGCATTGGCAACTGGTATCGTGGGTACTGCTTTGGGTGCGGTGAATCTTCTGCACAACGGATACGGGCTGAACGGAATCGCAAGTGCCGCCAACAGTCCCATCGGTTCTGCCGCCGTGGGTGCAATCGCATCAAACATGATGCATGGTAACTGCAAGCCAGAATACATCACCAAAGAGGAATTTGAACTTCAGCGTGAGATAGGCGATTTGAAAACCCAGAACGCTATTCTGCAAGCAGACCAAGCCAGCGAGAATAAGATGACCGAAGTGTACAGACAGGCACACAGCGAGATTGCCGCACTCCGTGAGATTGTTAATGCAAACAAAGACAACCAGAATGCGTGGAATACTTCCCAGTCTGTGGCAAACGCCCAGATGTCCGCAAGCATCGCCGCCAACGCCTCCAGTATCGCCGCATTGTCAAACTCTTTCGGCGAGGTCACAAAGACGGTCGTTCCCAACACCTCTGTCTGTCCCGGATGGGGCGTTGCGATGGTAAATCCTGTAAATCCTTATGGGACTTGCGGAAACTTCGGACACGAACGCCACGGTTGTTGCGGCGGCACGACTATTTCTTGATGGGGGCGGTGTAACATGGTAGTCCTAAAGAAAAACGCAACCACAACAGCGTTCGGAACAGGGAGTGATGTTGTTGCTTTCGATAAAGTCGTCAACACAAACAACGACACCACTTGGGACGCTGTTAATAACGCTTTGATAATGCGTGAAGCTGGGTGGTACAACACCAATTGCACAGTTGTTCTTGATGGAGAAGATGATGGGGATGCGGTTCTTGAACTGCTTGTGAACGGCGATGCATTGAATGGTGCTTTCGTCAAAACAAACATTGTTACATCTGTCGGACGCTCTCTGGTACTGCATTACCCTATTCATGTTGAGCGTTCGTGGGGAAAGGATGCAAGCATCCAGTGGCAACTTTCCACAAACGGAGATGCTGTTATTTCTTCTGCGTATGCCGATGTTCAAAGGATTGTGTAAAATATGGTAAATATCGAACAACTCAAACAGGGAATCGGGGTTTACGCCGACAGGGAGATTGTAAATCGACTGCCAAACGGCACATTGAAAAAGGTGCTGGTCGGAAGTGCCATCGCCATAGCTTTGAAGAACAGTGTAGAGCCGTTCTTGAACGGAGAAATTTCCTCTGCACTCGGTATTTGCAAAGACGGTATGGTAGATACTGAACTTCTGCGTGACACCATAAAATCACAGATGCCGCCCGATGGACTCCGTGTTACATTGCCTATGGTAGATGTAAACCTCACATTCAGCCAGAGTGACATTGATAAGATGTACAGCGACATAGAGGGTGTTTAATAAATGACAGAAGAACTCTACAACCGATTCGTAGAAAAGATACGAGAAGAAATACGGGATATAAGGGAATATCAAAATCTCCTGCCTATGGCTACAGGGTATTCAAGTGCCGTTCTGAACGGAATCATCCGTGACGAAAAAAGCCACGCAAAGTACCTGCTGAAAGCTATAGAGGAAGCTGGGCGACCTGCCCCTGCTGATTTGAAAGCCGAATATATGGGGTTGACCAATTTTCGCAGAATCTAAAATTCCATCGTCCCCCAGAATGGGTTTTGTGGATACGGTTCAAAAAGCCAGCTCGACTCTTATGTCTGTATTTAGTGTTATGAGATTTTTA
The DNA here is from genome assembly GCA_045641145.1 of Paludibacteraceae bacterium. Lineage (GTDB taxonomy): Bacteria > Bacteroidota > Bacteroidia > Bacteroidales > Paludibacteraceae > Colicola. The sequence continues at coordinate 123,038 of JAZUGJ010000073.1, read as the reverse complement.
GGTTTCTTATAACGAGAAGCGCACGGTGTTATCATCGTGCGCTTTTTTCATTGACTTGGAAAAGTATAGTGTTATTCTGGAAGATGTAATTCGGGAGAAAGGAGAAGAAAATGGCAAACATTTTAAAGCCTCAACCCGGCCCTCAAACGAAGTTTCTGTCAACCCCTGCCGACATCTGTATTTACGGCGGCGGTGCTGGCGGGGGCAAGGCACAGCCGTTAGACGAGCCTGTGCTTACCCCAGACGGCTTTGTTCCAATGGGTAGTATTGATATTGGCGATACGGTAACAACGCCCTACGGCTTGTCTACGGTGGCACAGATACACCCACAGGGTATCGTTCCGATATTCAGAGTGCTTTTCGAGGATGGAACATACACCCGATGTACTTCTGAACATCTGTGGCATTGCTATGTGGGCGGCGAACAGAAGCTGTACTCCTGCGGCGGGATTATGGAACTTCTCAAGAAAGAACTTTACATAGAAGTACCCGTTTACGATAGTGAGTTGCCGTTCGAGGATATGAAGCGGAAGCACTTGGTAGCTGTTATTGAAAATGGATTTGACGAGTGCCAGTGCATTACTCTCGATGACCCTCGTGGTCTTTATGTCACAAGGGGTAACATCATAACCCATAACTCCTTTGGACTTCTGATGACTGCCCTGCGGTATAAGAATGTACCCGGTTTCGGTTGTACCATCTTTCGTAAGAACTTCAACCAGATTTTCTCACAGGGCGGTTTGTGGGATGAGTCTTTGGAAATTTATGGTAAAATAAAGGGTGCTGTTCCGAAGCCAAACAAAGGCGAGTGGCAGTTTCTTGATAAAGACGGCAATTTGGTATCAAAGGTAAACTTTGCACACATAGAGCGTGATGTTGAAGTTTTGAACTGGCAAGGTACGCAGATTGCCGAGTTGTGCTTCGATGAGCTTACTCACTTCTCAAAAAAGATATTCTTTTATATGCTTTCCCGTAACCGTAGCAGTTGCGGTGTTAAACCGTTCGTGAGGGCTACCTGCAACCCAGATAGCGATAGTTGGGTAGCGGAGTTTATCGACTGGTGGATTGACCCAGAAACAGGGTATCCCATAAAAGAACGGAGCGGGAAGATACGGTGGTTCGTTCAGCGAGATGAAACACTTTATTGGGCTGATACCAAAGAAGAACTGTGGGAAAGATTCGACCTTAAAACGGAAGTTGAAAGAGCTGAACCACGCTCTGTTACTTTCATCATGTCCCTTTTGACGGATAACAAAGCATTGATGGAAGTCAACCCAAGTTATATTTCCAACCTGAAAGCACTTCCAGAAGTTGAGCGTGAAAGATTGCTGAACGGCAACTGGAAAATCAAAGCCGCCGCAGGAATGTTCTTTAAGCGCAGTCAGCTTGGTGATGTTCTCCCGACCATACCGCTTGGCGTGAACCAATGGGTGCGGTGCTGGGACTTGGCGGCAACAGAAAAAACACCGAATGGTGACCCAGCGTATACGGCTGGGGTGCTTATCGGGAAACAACCGAATGGTCGATATATCGTAGCCGATGTTATCAATCGTCAAATGGCGGCAGTTGATGTCCGAAAAACAATCCTTATGACTGCCGCCGCAGACAGAGAGAAGTACGGAAGAGTCCGAGTAAGACTTCCGAAAGACCCCGGACAGGCGGGTAAAGAACAAGCGGAAACCTATATCAAGATGCTTGCGGGATACGATGTCGTTACCGTGATAGAAAGCGGTAGCAAGGAGTCCAGAGCAGAACCAGTGGCGGCACAGTGGCAGGCTGGTAACTTTGATATTGTCGCTGGCGCATGGAACGAACCGTTCCTGTACCAGTTGGAGAACTTCCCAGACGGGAAGTTTAAAGACATGGTGGACGCTTTCTCAAACGGCTTTACAGAACTGGAAACAAAGAACGCATTCAATGTTTGCAATCTGATTTAAGAATGGTATAATTTAAAATTTTTTAAAAAAGACTTGACATATATACAGAATGTGGTATAATTAGTATGCCACAGGTCGAGTCGGAAAGATGGTGATAGTATGGTGTTGCATCTTGATGACTGGGGTGTGGAAGAAGAGCAAGCCCATCCCCGTGGGAAAGGCGGCAGGTTCATAAAGAAAGGGACTGTGGAAACATCTGCACCAGAGCTTTCTCCTGCTGACCAGAAGAAAAAAGAAAAGCTGGAATCCAAGATAGAGAAACTCAAAGAGATGCAGAAGAGTGACCCAGATACCTTTGAGAGCTTTGGGTACGGCGATGAGTTGGAAAAACTGGAAAAGCAACTCAAAAAGCTGACTGGCGGGGGCGGAAAGAAGAAAGTAGAGCCTAAAAAAGAAGAGCCAAAGAAATCCGAACCCAAAAAGAAGCCTGAACCCAAGAAAACCGAACCCAAGAAAACCGAACCAAAGCCAGAACCCAAGGAAGAACCTAAAAAAGAAGAGCCAAAGAAGCCAGAGAAGAAAGAAGAACCTGAACCCGAACCAAAGAAAGAAGAACCCAAGTCAGAACAAAAAAAGGACGAGCCTAAAGAAGAACCCAAAAAAGAAGAACCAGAAACGGTGGAGTTTGATGACGCTGTAGAACAGAAACTGAAGCTCTTCAGCGGAAAAAACGGAGACCCGATTTGCATGGTTAATCTTGATGGGGAATTTTGGCGGTATACAAGGTTTGGTACAGGAAAACTGTACAAGTGCGATGAGAATGGTCGTGCGGTAAAAGACGAAAATGGAAAAACCGTTGTTAAACCAGTTTCGGAATTCAAGGGAAAACAGGTAAAACTTGGCGTTGCACTCTCTAAAACAAAGGAAAAGAAAGAGAAACCAGAAGAGAAGCCAGAAAAGAAACCTGCTGACTCGCCATCGGGGAAGCCAGAGAAGAAGAAAAAAGAAAAGAAAGAGGATAAGCCGTTCGAGGTTGAAGAGGGCAAGGTGAACATCGGGGCAGATATGTTTGATGGCTATGCATCCAAATCATCCCCCGGAGAAAAAATAGAAGCAACCGATTCAGCAGAGAAAATTCATAAGAAGTTGCCGTCTGGCTTTGGAAATTTGAAACTAAAGGAAATGCTTGGTGCGATGTCAGAAAGAGAAAGAGCAAACTGGCACAAACAACTTTCTGGCGTTTCGTTCCACAAAACGACAAAATCTAATTGTGGCGGGTATTATACACCCGGAACACATGATGTGCATTTAAAAACAAGTTTCGATACAGATTTTGCAACGAGGTCGGTTTTTCACGAAACAGCACACGAAGCGTTCGACCAGATGAGGTTTAGTCATAACGGAGAGAGTAATTACGGATTGTTACCAATCATAAACGATATAGTTGACCAGAAAGAATTGATGGCTGAACGAGATGCTTTGCTCAAAAAGATGGGACTTGGGAAGTTCAAAAAAATCAGACATAGCAAGGATAAAGAGATAGATGAATTTTTTAAAAAGACATTTCCAGATATTCCAGATTGCGACAGGTATTGGATAGAAAGAGAAGTAAAGGACTTCTTGGACATCATCTCATTTGACGACAGGTGTCAGATTGGCGGTCACACTGAGTATAATAAAAAATATTATTCTGGTTGGTGGGGTGGAGTCAATCGTAGACGCTACACCGAATTGATTGCTATTTATTCAGAACACAAAATCGGCGAGAGAGCGGGACATAAAGCGAGTAAACTTGTTATGCCAGCGTTAAGGGAGTTTATGCCAAAAACCTGTGAACTCGCAGAAGCGATGTATAAACTTATATTTGAGAGGTAAAAACATGGATATCAACGAACTGCTTGAAGAGTACGAGAAGAAGCACGATGATGGACGGCTGATTGCTGACACCAGAATACAGGGTCTCGCCAGTTACTTCGGAACTGCGGAAAATATGTTTCGTTATTTGGATATGACAGGCAAATCTATGACAGACCTTTTGGATACCATCAATTTGAGTATGCCCGAAAATGCCGATTGGTAAGCAAGGGTGATTTAACGACTGATAAAAAGCGAACCATCGTTGTCGTGACGGTGGTTCGCTTTTTTGTCAACAGGATACAAGAACATTGAAATTCATAGATTATGCACTCCGCAAGGGATAATATAACGAAAACGGCAAGGGGGCAGGACATGAAAAATAAAATTGACAATGGCATTGAAATGTCGGAATATATAGAAGATGCAGAATGGAATGAGGAAGACCATCCTCGTGGAAACGAGACGAACGCTGGTCAGTTTGCCAAAAAGGGTTCTGCACAGATGTGGAAAGAACATGATGAACGGTTCGCACAAAGACAAAGCGATGAAGAACTTAAAAGTATTGTTATATCTGGTTTGAAAAAAGCCGCCAGCGGATATACAAGGGATTATGAGAGCCGTGAAAAAGAACGGCTGATGCAGGATGCAAAATTTAGAAAACTTCCCGCAAAACGCAGAAAGGCTATTGTTCAGCAGTACGCAAAACAGAGTATAGACAATGCTATTGGTACGCTTGTTGATGAGCAATGGGGCGGCATGGATAGTTTTATGGAAAGCGTTGGCATGTTGTCCAAGGGGCGTAAAATCGGCGATAGTACAGTAGCGAAGATGCTTGAGCCAAGTACCGTGGATGAAATGAAACGCCGTGTTCAAGAGCGGAAACAGGCTATGGAAAAAAGCGCACAGGAAATCTATGCCCGTGAGAGAACTGAACAGGAAGAGCAAGAAGCACCCCCGAAAAAAGAAGAACCAGAACAGAAACCATCCAAACAGGGAAAAGAGCCAGAAGAATCAAAAGAGCAGGAAACACCAGAGCCAGCGAAACCGCAGAAAAAAGAGTCCGAAATCGAGCGGGCAAAACTGGATAAGATGGTTGCTGATTATCAACAACGGTTTACCGCCGACATTGATGGTTTGGAATATCTGCACGAGAACTATGATAAAGTTGTCGAAATCATTCAAGATAAATTATACAAAGAGTATAAGGAAATCGAGGAAGATGATGTAAAAAAAACGGGCAATGCCGCTGGGCTTGCTGACAAGCTGAAGAGGAGAAAAGAACAGGCTTTAGAAGAAGCGTATGCGACTGTAGAGGATGATATTATGCAATACTGGGGTGACCACGAAAACCTCGGCGATGCTATCGAAGCTCTTGCTCTTGATGATGATGTTTCACCGCAATCTATCGCAAAAATGCTTGATATCAACTCACACGAAGCGTACGCGAAAAAAGTTTCCGTAATAAACAAGCGCAAACAGCAAGCGGAGAAACAAATCGAAGCCCAGAAAAAAGTGGTTGCGAAAGCGGAGGCAAACGAAGCAAAGCAAGCCGAAAAGGAACGGCGTGAAGCAGAAAGAGCCGAAAGGGAGAAAAAAAGAGCCGAGGAGAGGGCAAAGAAAGAAGCGGAGCGCAAAGAAAAGGAAGAGAAAAAGAAAAAGGATAAAGAGGAGAAAGAAGAGAAGTCTGGAAAAACAAAGGAAGAGGTTCTGGAAAGCAAGTACGGCGACTGGAAACCAACGAGTTTCGGGCAATTGATATTGGGAGTTATCGCCCAGAGCTTCGAGAAGCGTTTGATGAACGAGTACCGTCAAGCGAACAGGCGCAGAAAGGCACTTGGATTGAAACCGTTCGAGTGGAATGACTACAGTAGAAGAACTGGACTCACATGGTTGTGGGATAAGTCAAACGGCAAGAAAAAGGATTATCAACCCCCTGAACAGAAACCAGAACCCGAAGCCGAGACCGAGCCAGAAACAAAACCGCAACCTAAACCAGAGGATACGGACGACAGCGAAAAAGATAAGCGTTCCTATGAACAGATGGTTAAGGACATCAACAAGAGTGTCAAGGAGCGTGAGCGTGAAGCACGCAGACGGAAGATTTCTGCAATCAAGAACGCCGTTGTTGATGCGATAAAAGAGGGCGGTGCTAAACAGGCACAGGAAATCGCCGAGACTATTGTGGAATTGAAAAAGATGATGTTGCGCCAAGGTTCGGATGATGACTACGAAGAGGAGTACGAGGAGTACGAACCAGAGGAGTATGAAGAAGAAGAATACGAGCCAGATGACGACTATGAAGAAGAGGATTACGAGTCAGAAGAGAAACCTATGACCAGAAAGCAACGGCGCAATCAGATGATTTACAATGCGGCGGATGCGATAAAGCGTGGCGCAGGAAACGCCAAAGAGCAACTCGAACGGCTTCGTGATGCTATGATTGGGAAATATTGGGACGATGACGATGATGTTATCGACCTCAATGAAACAGAGGGATAAGTTATGGCGAGAAAAAACGAACAAACCGAGCGTATGCGGCGGTACACGCATCTTATTCAGAGGGAAACAGGCAGAGCGGTCAGACCACAGCGTTTTGACGGCTTCGTCAATCTTCTGAACAAGTACGGAACGCCGAAAGACACGCAGGAGTATTATCAATTTGCCAGAGAGCCGATGATACCCGATGAAAGACTTATCTCTTTTTACGAGGGAAACGGTCTGTTCGCACGAATCATAGACGCTCCCGCAGAAGAAGCGGTGCGGCACGGCTTTGAACTTGAGGGAATTGCCGATGAGGATATAATCAAGTTTTACCAAGAAGCCCTTGATGAACTGGACTGGGAAGAACGGTGCATGACGGCACTCAAATGGTGCAGACTGTTCGGCGGTGCGCTTGCTGTTATGCTGATTGATGATGGAAGAGGGCTGGAAGAACCTCTGGATTGGAAAAACATACGGAGCATTGACGACATCCGCATCTATGACCGTTCTGTTGTTCAGCCAGATGTAACTTCTATGTATAAGTATGACCCCGTAGAACCATTCGGTATGCGTGGTAGCAGACTGGGCTTGCCAGAGTATTATCATGTAAACAGTCGTTATGGTAGCTTTGTGGTACACGACAGTCGTGTGCTGGTGTTCCAGAACGGCGTTCTGCCAGAGTACACCCAGAACAGTATCTACCAGATGTGGGGTATCCCAGAATATTTGAGAATACACAGAGCCGTCCGAGATAGTGAAGTGGCACACGGCATCGCCCCTAAAATGCTCGACAAGTCCGTTCAAGCAATCTACAAGATGAAAGGCTTGTCAGCCCTTATGTCTACCGAGGATGGTGAGAACCAAGCCTTAAAACGCCTGCAAACAATTGATATGGCAAGAGGATTGATGAACAGTATCCTGTTGGACGGGGACGGCGAGGAGTATGATTTTAAGTCGTTCAGTTTTACTGGTGTAAGCGATGTTATCAATACGACTTGCAACTATGTTTCCGCATTGACGAACATCCCACAGACAATTCTGTTCGGACGCTCTCCTGCGGGTATGAACAGTACGGGCGATGCAGACTTCGAGAACTACTATAACTTCGTGCAACGCATCCAGAAGCGTGTTCTCCGCAAGAACCTGCGGTATCTATTATCAATCATCTTCCGTGCGGGAAAGGCAAGCGGCGAGATACAGGAAATTCCAAACATCAACATTAAGTTTAATTCCCTGTGGTCTATGTCCGAAGCAGAACAGGTAAATCTGGAACTCCAAAAGGTGCAGTTAGAGGGGCAAAGAGCGCAAGTCGCCGCAACCTATATGCAGATGGGCGTTATTGATGCAAAGGAACTGCGTATCAAACTCGCCGAGCAGGATACATACGATGTCGAAACGATGCTCAACGATATGTACGACAGTGAAGAAGAACTGCTGAAGAATATGCCGCAACAACAGGACGGCGGTGGCGGCGCACAGGGCGCACCAGACGGCGGGGATAACCCGATGGGCGCATTGAACGCTGGCGGCGGTGGAAACCCGCTTGCGGCGATGATGGGCGGCGGTGGCGTACCTAAACCCGATGAAGAAAAAGCGCAGGGCGATGATATGCAGGAAATCGGGGACGGCAGTTTCGTCACCGAGGACGAGATAGAACTGGCTACGGCTATTGCTATCGAGGACGGAGATGTTATCACGGACTTCAATCCGAAGCAGATTGATAATAAGAAGCCAGTCGTGTCGGATGAAGAACTGGAACTGGCACAAGCTATTGACATGGAGTCCGAAGTCGATGACGAGGATATTGAACTGGCACAGGCAATTGACATCGAGGAAGAAGAAACCGAGAAAGAAACGAACCGCAAAGTAGTGGAGATAGCACATGAACTTGTTCATATGCTGAAACACGAACAGTACAAAAAAGAGCATCCTTATGACAGTATCCACAAGCGGGAAGAGATGTCTCCCAAAGACCAGCGGAAGTGGGCTGAACACCTTGCGAATGAAAATGCAAGCGAGCAGGAGCTTGAAATCTCCCGTGCTATTGACATCGAGGAGAGTACGGTGGTACAACCATCAAACAAGGAGTTTGCCCAGCATGGCGGTAACTTCGTCAAGGTTGAGTCCAATGCGGAATACAAGACTGGCGGCGAGTCAAAGATTGATAAACTGGAATCACCCGGAATTGTCGGCACTTTCACAAAGGGCAAGGAAACGGACTCTTTGATTGAAAATACAGAGGTAAGCAAGCCAGAACAGAACGGTATCGTACAGGAAGTTTCGGACAAACCAAAGGATAGTGTTCCTTTCCAAACCTCTTATACTTTCAACATGAACGATAACGCAAAGAACCTGTTCGTGAATGCACGAAATGCAAGAAAACAAAAAACCGAGGAGCGTGAAGCGGAAATGGCAAGAAAAGATTTGTACAAAGCCACCGAACTGGAAATTGCACAGGCAATCGAAATCCAGAATCAGATGCGCACCGATGCGAATGACCCCATCGGCAAGCGTGAGTTTGACCCAGAAGCCCGTGACGAAATGGTCAAGATGTATCCCGAAAAAACCGAGGATGTTAAGGGTGTCGGGGTGATTGTCGTTAAGGATGGTCAGCTTCTGGTCGGACGGCGCAACAGCAGAAACGGCTACGGTCTTATCTGCGGTGGCGGCGGTCATGTCGAAGAGGGTGAACTTCCAGAAGATGCCGCCCGCCGTGAACTGGAAGAGGAGTTTGGCATTAAAGCAAAAGACCTGATTTACATCGGGCGTGGCAACCAGAATATCAATGGCAGAGAGCAGGGCAACATCTACCTGTGCAACGAGTACGAGGGTGAGCCAGAGTGCGATAATGTCGAGATGGTAGACCCTGTGTTCATGGATGTGGATGAACTGATGCTCAAAGAAAACCGTCAGAATATGTTCCCGCCGTTCAGAGCAGGATTCGACCTGTTCGTTAGTATGCTGAAGAACGAGTTTAGCTGGGGATGTTGAGGTGATTGATAATGGTAGAGTATAACCGCTCCGAGGAGCTTGAGGAACTGCTCGCAAATGTGATTGCGAAGTACGATGAATTCGAGGAACTGCGTGACTCCTATTGCCGCATCGGCTGTCAGTATAGCTCACAGGAAAAGAAAAGCAACGGCAAGATTGTTTTTGCCGATACCATGAAAGTGAACCCGAAGCTGAAGCAGTTTGTTAGCTTGGATTTCGTCATCACTTTCTACGAACCGAACTGTGAGGAATTTACCGAGGAGCAACTGGAACGCATCATGTTCCACGAGGCACTTCATATCGGTTACGATGGCGGTGAGAACTTCTTTATCAAACCGCACGATGTCGAGGACTTCCGTGCCTGTATCGAGAAATGGGGCATCGACTGGGTGTTCGAGGACTTGGGTAGCGGAGAAGAACTCTAAAAAATTGTAAAAAATACTTGACCATCTCTTTTTCGCGTGGTATAATTAGACGGAAAGGAGATGGTCAATTGCATCTTATCAAGAACACGGCGGAGCAGATTGCCCAGACTATGAACAGGGTGATTGCTCTTATCCCAGATATGGAACTGGATGAGGCAACAGCGGCTCTGTACTCTGAACTTCTGTTAAACGAAGTAGAACACGCACAGATGCTCGTACTTAATCTCTCACGGCTTGTAGTGCCGCCAGAGGGTACTGATACTACCGATGACGAAAAGCCGTCAGAGGGGGTGTGAGAGTGCCGTACAGCGAATTCAGAGAAGCATTCGAGAAAACGGTACTGGAACAGGTAGAAGAAATCGGGATTGAGCCTAACAAGCTACTGAAAGATTTCAACGATACGGGAAGTTGCCCATTCACCCTGTTCACCGTAGAACCCGGACAGCAGTATGATTTTTTTCGTTTCGGATGGGATGTGTGGTTTCACATTTACTACAATAGTCCGAAAAAGCAGGAAGAGATAGTGATAGACGACAGTTACCTTGCCGCCATCGTAACGCTCGATGTGTATGGGCTTGTGCATTTTGTTTTCTATTCCTATCCTAACAGAAATGGAAAAAGCAAACAGATAGGGACACGAAAAGTACAAATGGACATCGGTGACGACCCACTTCTTAGTCCGAGTCGTTTTGTGTATCAGTTGTATATGCAGAATGTGCGGTTCGACTGTTCACCTCGTTCCATCGGGCTGGTAGATTTTTCCAAAGACCAGAATCCACGGAATGCACAGGCTATGTTCGGTGCGGATGACATCGACCTTTATGCGGCAGAACCGTATGAGAAAGGCAAGCCGAAGCTACTGATGCTTGAGGACGTTCTGAAACTGGATGACAAGGCAATGCGGGATATATTTGAGGATAAAGAAATATATGTCCCAGATGAAGCGGAACTGGAACTGGAACGGCGTTTATCCGAAGCCAACTGCAGGGGTAACGGAAAAGTTATAAGCATATACTAACGGAGAGACCGTACACGGATATTTACATTTCGTGTACGGTCTTTTTATGCGAAAACTTGCACAGGTATTAAAAATCATGTGTTTTCATTGAATATTTCAGTTGCCGAATCTAAAATGCGTGGGAAAGGCGATAAAGCCTAATCTACTTTGGTGGTGATAACTTGGATAATAAAGTATTAGAGTACTATATCCGTAGACAGCATCGCCTTGATTCCCGTGGAGTGAACATGGACTACGGTACTGCATCAAGCGGTAACTGGGGTCATGTGGGTCGTCCCGGAATGCGTGGCGGTTCTGCGGCTGGCGGCGGTGCTGGTTACCGTATCAAGAAAACTGGCGACACTGTCAACATCGGCGGTCGTGGAATGCAAATCGGACAGTACACATCTCGTGCAAAATTGCGTACTGAATCACGGCGTTTTCTTGACGAAGCCAAAAAAGAGCTTCGTGAACTGGAGAAAAAGAGCGTTGACGAACGCAAGATTGCTAAAGCAAAAAGACTGGTTGCATTTGCTCAAAAACAACATGATGCAATCAATCAGGATGTTAAGACCGCTGACCCAAGAAAGGCAAACAAGCCCGGATACCAGTATATCCACAAAAAGCCGTTCGAGTTTTCTTCTGTTTTGAAAGAAACTGGTGCTGGCGTGACAAATGTTCATACCAGCTCTGGTCAGATGGAGATGAACGAGCGCGTGTTCCGTTCTATTTTCACTCGCACCAACGAGGGTGCTATCACAAACCATGTAATGGGAAAATGCACTATTGATAACGATGTTATCGGAAAAGTTATGGCTAACGCCACTTGCGCAAGCGGACAGAACAAGATGATTATCACTGTCGGCGGTAAGAGCTTCTGCGGCGCAAGAGGCAACGCAAAAGCCTTGAAAAACGGGGAAATTCCTGCTGGTTCTTTTGATGGATACCTGTTTAGATGTAATCCAAAAACTGGTAAGCCCAATAGAAAGTCAAAAATCAGCCAAGCCGACTTCATGAAGAAGTACGGCGGACAGGAAGCCGAGCGTTCCTATGTTACTCTTGGTGATATGAGCCGTGAGACTGGCATCCAAGAAATGAATAAGCGTCATCGCAATCTGGCTGAATATGCTGGTAACAAGGCAAAGAACAAGCACGGCATGAACGGCGCAGACAGAAGTTTGCTGAAGCAGAGTCCGTCCAAGAGCTTTGTCACAGAAGACGGCGAAATCATTAAGTATGTTGGAAGCAAGATGATTGCTTGTAAAGCCAAGAAGAACGATAAGGGTCAGTTTGTTCCCGATGCTTCTACAAAGCGAGAAGTTAAAGCTATTGACTTCCACAAGAAAAAGGGCAGAATTGTTGATAATGCGGAAGAGATGCAAAAGGCTTTCAAATACAACGCCAGCGCAAAGAAAAAGAAAAAGTAATCGGAGGGCAATATGGCTAAACTTGACATGAAATATGCGTTTGACAAGTACAAGAAGTCATTGTTTGCCTTGAACGATGATGAGTTTGAGGCATTCGAGGAGATTGCAGACCTCGTTGAGAAAGAGAACTATGACTACTTCGATATCACTCCTGCGGCTGAACTTTCCGCAGAGTATGATGTCGATGTTACACCCAATCTGAAAAAGTGCTTGAACGCCTACAGAATTGCTCTTGCGGTCATGGAGTATATGCAGTACGACATCGCCGCAAAGAAGAATTGAAAATAGAATGAATTCTGTAAATTCTTGAGAAAGGAGGAGAACGGAGAGATGCCTCCTAAACTTGAAAAAGTTATAAGACTTGACAGTATTCCGCTTACACAGACATACTATACCGAAGAGGGTTATCTGATTGACCGACCGATTTTGACGAGTATAGGCATATTCGAGTATCACAACTATGACGGAACGGTTCGCAGGGAACTGCGTATCCCAGACGAAGTTTTTGATAAAGACAGCCTTGCATCCTACAAAGGACAACCGATAATCATAACCCACGATGCGGGATTGATTGACAAAACCAATGTCCGCAAGAACAGCGTTGGAACTATTTTGAGCGAGGGCTATAAGACAGGCGATGATGTCCGTGCGGAAATCGTTATTCACGATACGGATGAACTTCAGCGCAGTGGTCTGAAAGAACTTTCTCTGGGATACAACCTTGAGTTGGATGAAACCCCCGGAGTGTGGAACGGAGAGCCGTATGACGCTATCCAACGCAATATCCGTATCAACCATCTCGCCCTTGTCAGAGAAGCAAGAGCGGGTGACCAAGCCCGTTTGAATATAGACGGGAGAGATAACGAAAACAAAATACTGAAAGGTGGAAAAGTGATGGCTAAAAAAGGAAACCGCCGCTATGACGGTACACTTTCTCCCGATGAACTGAAAGAAGCAATCGAGCAGTATAAGGCTAAGAAGCAGGGCGGTTCAGAAGAGAAAGAAGACCCCAAAGCGGCTCTGGCAAAAATCGGAAACGATGACGACAACGAAGCTCCCGATATGCTGGAAGAAAAAGGCAATCCCGAAGATGTGCTGAACTTCGTCAAGAACCGCCGTGACCGCCGTGATGAGGCTGGTGACCCCGGTGACGAGGATGAAGCAATGGGAATGATTGCTCAGATGGACGAGGATATCGGTTTTCTGATGGACGCTCTGGATGAACTGCTGGCACAGCGGGACATGACAGAGGAGACTGAAGAGGACGAAGCCGAGGTTGATATTCTGCCCAAGACACCTGCAAAGATGCCTGTTCGCAGAAAGATGCCCGAACTGGAGCTGGATGATGATGACGAGGAAGAGGACGAGGAGTTCCTTGACTTCGAGGAAGATGAAGACGAGGAAGAGCCTGAACCCATTGACGAGCTTGAAAATCTGCGCAAGCAGTTGGACAGCAAGGACGAGGATGTTAAGGTTCTGTTCGATATCATCGACACTCTGCTGGCTAAAGAGGACATGAGCAACACCGATGGTGATGACGGAATCGAGGACGAGGACGAGTCACTGGCAGAGGTGAACGAGGACGGCGAGGACGAGTTCGAGGATGAGGATGAAGAAATCTTCGAGGAAAACGAAGATGGCGATGACGAGTTCGAGGACGAAGATGAGTTTGAAGATGGCGATGACATCGAGGACGAAGAGTTCGAGGAAGATGAAGACGACATCGAAGACGAGGAATTCGAGGATGAGAACGAGGATATCAACACCGATGAGGATGATACCAAGATTCCTCACTCTGGAAAACTTGCTCCTACAATGAATGCCGACAGCGTTGATGCTATCGTTCGTGAGCGTGTCCGCATCGGAATGATTGGCAAGCAGTTGAACATGGACGGTCTGGAGAACATGAACGCCAGAGCCGCCAAGAAGCGCATTATCAAAGCTGTCCGTCCCAGCGTCAATCTGGACGGCAAGTCTGATGCCTACATCAACGCCGCTTTCGATTATGCCTGCAACGACATTGATGCCATGACTCATAAGGGTACTTCTTATCAGAAGCGTCAGATGTTCAACAGCAAGAAGAAAGAAAGCCGTGCCGATAGTCGTTCAACATCCGCTGATGCCGCTCGTGAGCGTATGCTGAAGCGCATGGCTAAACATAGCTACTAATCCACTATTAAGGTGGTGAGGTGATGGGAGCGCAATCAAGGTATAGTTTCCGTAGCCCTATGGGGGCGGCGGGTGGAATTGTAGACCTTGCCCCGCATGAAATAAATGCTTTCGTCAACGGAATGGAAACTGGTCAGATGTCCTATGGACTTGGCGTTGTTTCTGGTGGACAGGCGGGTACAGTTGTAGTACCCGGCATTCCATATAATTTAGCGGGGGATATGGTTGAAGATGACTGCGCCTGTAGATTTCTGGGTGTAGTCACCAACAACCGCACGACTGAACAACTTTACCGTGGCAATCTTGTTATCCATAAGGGTGCAGGATTAGGCGTTATGCGTTGGGGGCGGATTTTCGTAAGAATCGTTCCTGCTATGGGGTTAAGAAACAACATGATAAGTTATTTCGACCCCGTTTACCTTGTTCCGCAGCATTGCGTTGTTGAAAATGTGTACGGCATCCCGATTGAATGTGCGGGAATGTTTTCTAACCAACCAGAAGTAGGCGATGTTAAAGCTGTTCGTATAAATGCAAGATACATAAGTTCTGGCGATTTGTTTTCCGATGTCGCTATGATTGAGTTGTATAACCAGATTCAGCCAGCTTGCTGTTCTTGCTGATAAAAACAAACTATATAAAATACACTACAAGGAGTGATAATAATGGGCGCACAAACTGTTTATTCCTTTAACGCTCAAAGTGGTTCTGCGGGTGGAATTCTCGACCTCGCTCCCCACGAAACCAATACTTTCATCAATGGCATGGCTACTGGTGATATGCATGTCGGTCACGGCGTTTTCCTTGCCGAGCCTACCGAGGTTAAGACCAAGCTGAACAACTGCGTTCTGCCCAACATCGAGGATGGTTACGGCGACAAGCGTACCGTTCCTACTACCGATGCCGAATTCTTGGGTGTCACAGTTAATAACCGTACCACCGAGCTGGGTCACTTCCAGAACGCTGGTAAGCTGGTTATGCACTTCGGTGCTGGTTGCGGAGTTATGCGTTGGGGTCGTGTGTATGTTTACACCGTCTTCAAGGATATGATGGAGAACAAGAACACCAAGTACGGCGATGCTCTGTATGTTGTCGTTGATGGCGATGAGGATATGATTGGTAAGTTCACCAATGTCGATGGTTCAGCCACATGGGATGAAGACCTCGGCGGCGGCACTACCAAGACTCACACCGTTGCCGCCACCGTTAAGGTGAACGGTAAGTTCGTGAGCCGTGTTGACCCCAAGGCTAATGTTGCTATGATTGAAATCTTCAATCAAGCTAACAATGGTTAAGTTTGAATAAGGAGGACGATAACGATGGCTAAAAAACATTATCATTATGATGCCGCAGAAGTTCGTGCTTTGAAGAACTCTGCTATTCCCAGTGCTATTATGGCTTCAGAGGGAACACGCTTTGACTCCGCTGAAGAGGCTTCCGTGTTCTTTGCCCGTGAACTGGACTATGTCAAGGCTCGCTCCTATGATGTCGAGTACCCCGAACTGACAGCCCTGTCCCTGTTCCCCCAGACTTCCGAAGCTGACCCCGGTTCTGAAACCGTTACTTACTACACCTATGACCGCAATGGTTTGGCAAAAATCATTGATAACTATTCCACCGACCTGCCTCGTGCTGATGTCAGCGGTAAGCCCTCTTATGCAAAGGTTAAGTCCATCGGTGACTCCTATGGATACTCTGCACAGGAGATGCGTGCTTCTCGTCTGGCTGGCAAGAGCCTTGACGCTCGTAAGGCAGAGTCCGCTCGTTATCAGATTGATAATCTGACCAACGCCATTGCTTGGAGAGGCGATGAGCAGTCTGGTCTGATGGGCGTTCTGTCCGATGGTCAGGACATCCCCATGTACGCCATGACTCCCGGACAGTGGAGTGGTGCTACCAAGTGGACTGAAAAGTTGCCCGATGAAATCCTGCTGGATATCAACGGCATGGCTAAACAGGTTGCCAAGGTCACCAAGAATGTTGAGCGTCCCGACACTCTGTGCGTTCCCGCCGATGTGTACATGGACATCTCAACCCGCCGTATCCCCCACACTTCCATGTCCGTTCTGAAGTATCTGCTCGACCACGCTCCTTACATCAAGAATGTTGTGTCCGCCGCAGAACTGGACTCCGACAGTTATGAGACCAACCCCTTTGCCGTTGTCCCCGGAACTGTTGATGATGAGGGTAACGAAGTTGAGGGTGCTGGCGTTGCTTTCCTGTTCAAGAACGATGTTCGCAAGCTGTCAATGGAAAACCCCATGCCTTTCTACCAGTATCCCCTGCAGGTTCGCAATCTGGAAACCATCATTCCTTGCGAAGCCCGTACCGCTGGTGTCATCGTTTACTACCCGCTGTCCTGCCTGATTGCAGTCGGCGTGTCATAAGACAGTCTAAATGATTTTCAATGGCGGCAGAGGGTCTCGCACACTCTGCCGCCAGAAGTAAACATCATTGAAGTGAGCATAGCAGTTTCGTATACTGTATTTGCGAAAACGGTTCGCAATGTTCCAATTTCTACGGAGGAAAACACAAATGAAAATTAAGAACATTGGTCACAAGATTGTCAGCGTGGGTAGCGTTACCATCATGCCCGATGAGGAAAAGACCTTTTCTGGCGTTCTGAAAGATAACCCCTCTCTGCGTGCTATGGCTATGCGTGGATATATTTCCATCACCGCCGAAAGCACCGATGAGGAAGATATCCAGAAAGAAGAAGAGGTCAAGGAAGAAGTCAAATCTAATCCCCCTACACAGCAGGATATTATGTTTGAACAGACTCCCGAGTTCGCCGTTGGTCATGACCCCGTTGCCGCTACCACTATCCGTGGTAGAAAGTCTAAAGCCAATAAGGAAGAGGACAAGCCCGCTGATGGCGTGACTGCCTAATCATATTTAATACAAAGGTACTGCGCTTCGGCGCAATTCTGGATTTCGGGGGGTGAAGTGTTATGATGCCTACCGAGTTTGATAATCCTTATGCCTTTTTTATGACACCCGCTGGTCTTCCTGTTACTGGAAAACCAGCGGTTTGTTGTATGCACCATAGGCAACAGGCACATCTGAACGCTTTCGATATAATCCGCTTGACGGCGAGGGAATTTAACGATATTGATGATGCAACGCTTCGGCAGTACATCGAAATCTATCGTCCGCTTGTCAGCAGAAAACAGTTCGGGCGTGTGTATGAGCTTGCGCTTGCATACTTTGTTGCTCATAAACTAAAGGTGTCTGGATTGGGTAATAACCCGTTCGGCGTTATGAACCCGTTTACAGTCGGTTTTGGTATTGGTTCAGTATCCGAGGGCGGCAGTAGCGTGTCTTTCGGCATGAACCAGAGTTCCAACTCTGCACCCGATGCAGAGTTTGCCGCAACTGTGTATGGTTTACAGTATTTAACATTGAGAAGAATGCGTATAATTGCTATACATATCACTGGTAGCTTCGATGGCGAACTTACTTTCCCGTGGATGTACGGTATGGTGATGTGATGGCGAAATACGACTCTTTTCTGACTGGCTTCGGCAGTTACGCAGACGGTTTCGATGCGTCCATCGCAAACAAAGACGACTTCCTGCGGCATCTTATCGCTGACGGAAACATCATGCAGATGGACGGCGTTCTATTCGATGTTTCCTTTGACGACAAAGGTCTTGAAAATCAAATGATTGGAGTCGAGTATGGAAACAGCGAGAAAGCCGCAAAACCGTGGATACACGAGTTTAAGCGGAAGTATCGAAATCGTCTTGCGTGGGTACTGTTATCCAAAAAGAACAGTGCATTAGAACGGCTTCTCAAAGGGCAGGATTTTAAGACTGTTATGGGGTATGCGGGCGAGGACATCGGTGATGAACTGAAAGAGTGCTTTGCCACGATGCTTGGAACGGCTGGTATCGCCGATTTAGAAAAGCGTCTTGACTCCATTCAGATTTCT
The DNA here is from genome assembly GCA_045641145.1 of Paludibacteraceae bacterium. Taxonomy (GTDB): domain Bacteria; phylum Bacteroidota; class Bacteroidia; order Bacteroidales; family Paludibacteraceae; genus Colicola. The sequence goes on along the minus strand of JAZUGJ010000073.1, from coordinate 104,883 downwards.
CCCAAATTTGACGAACAGTCAAAGAAGTTGAAAATAAGAGATGACAGTATGGGCGGTGAACAGCGATGAATATAATGATGTGGAACAAGTCCTACTGGATGCGCCGTTTCAGCGAGATAAAGAATGTTGGCGGTTATCTCACACGGCAGAAAGAAGATACCATTATAAGCATTCACATCGAAACTACGGGTAGCAACAGTATGCAACCCGCACCAGAGGGCGAGAGATTAGTCAAGCGGCTCAACGGGCAGGGGATGGTAGAGTTACACTCCTCTGACCAAGCAAAGGGCGAGATGGGTGATTTGGTGTGGTACAGAGGAGAATGGTACGAGTGTACTTCTTCTGTTTTCTTTCACGATACCATACTTACCCATTGGAATTACACCTTTACAGTTGTACCGAGTGATGCACATACCACCTTTGACTTGAGTGCGCCCGCAGAAAGTTCAGAGGTGTGGAGCGGATGATACAATTTGAGTTTCTTAACCTTATCTGGCAAAAGGCAGATGAGTATTTTGAGGATTTTCAAGTTATATTCGCCAACCAGAACAGAGTGGTCAAGCCTAATGTTCCGCTTGTGGTTCTTACTCCCGGAGCGGTACATAGACCATACGCCCCTATGATTGATTGGGAGAACGACTGGGGTATCTACCAATGTCGTGTTCCCGTTACGGTGGATTTATTCACAAACGGCAGACCTTTCTACGACAACAGCGGAAACCTTATCGCTTATGGTAACGATGCCGTGGACGAGTTGTTAGGCTTTGTTGATTTCTTGAATAACCAAAATCAATATATGTGGATGATTAAACACAACATCTCAATTCTTGTAAGTCAGGATGTACAAGATGCCACAGGTGTTGTGAATGACTCCAATTACGCTTATAGGTCACGATGCTCTCTTGATTGTTATTTTACCCATTTCGCAAAAGAGGACATCCCGCCAATCAACTGTGCGGAAATTTGGTTCGACCCATCTATCCAATCAGATAGACCGATACACTATCCGAGATTTCCAAGAGACGGCTTAAAGGAGTTTCTTGAAGCCAAGGATAATCTGGATGGTGTGTTTGAAAAGAATAACGAAAACGGCAATAATTGTTGTTGCGAAAAACTGGAGGGGTAACAGAAAATGAATTCTCGTATCGTAACCAACTACGACTATTTCGCAAATGTCAAAATCGACATCGAGAAAGCCATTAACGAGGCTTCAACAATTGATGGCATTATGATTATGGCGAAAACAAACATTGATGAGTTCGCAGGTATTCATCGGTGGTCATCTTTCTCAAGTTTCCAGCATCATATCGAAAAGAACAAGATTACTGGATACGAGAAAGAACCTATTTACAACGCCCTGACCGTGGCATTTTCAAAAAACACATGGCCTACCTATGTGTACACTTACGGTCTGAAGCTGGAAAAGAACCCCGTGTACGCCCGTGTCACAGGCGCAGACGGCAAGGAGACCAGCACTATTGTTTACATCTCAAGAAAGATGAACGGAACATCCAACTCTGAGAGCAAAACCCTTGAGAAGTACACATATTCCCTGCGCTTCAGTGTGTCCTCTAACCACCCCGAAATCTCCACTTCAGGCGAGCGTTACGAAACACTCAAGAGCGCATCCGAAGCCATTGTCAATAACTGGCTGAAGACACACATCGGTCTTACCGCCACTTCTGGCGATAAAAGCTACACATTCTCTCCCAAGAGTGCTATCTACACCACTGGCGAGGAGTACGGAAAAGTTATCAGTTCCATCAACGATGCTGATGTGGAAAGCCTGCATTGGAAGTTCAGCGGAACGGATAATATTTCTTTCCCCGTTCAGTTTGCCGATGTCTATAACTACTTTAAGGCTTCTGGCTATGTCCGCCCCATGTTCACATCAAGCGGCAGTCAGCCTTATAACTATGTTTACAAGACAGGTTCAAAGCACTCTTCTGTCCGTTACGGATACAACGGTATTGATAATATCGACATCAACACCGTTCGTAAGGTCATCATGTACACCAACTCCGACAGCCGTATTGTGTTCGTGGAGAAGTTTGGCGACCAGTACAAGACCTATCGTGCAAAGAACAGCGTTATTACCAGCGGCGTTCTTCAGAAGTGCGATAAGAACGGCGTTCTGGACGGCGTGGACGGCGAGGATATTGACAGCAAGGGCAAGTATGTCGTTGCGGTCAGCGACACCGAGGTTGAGGTCTATGCTTACAATTTCGATGAAACCTTTACTAACGCCACTTCGGATAAGAGTGCTACTCTTGTTCTGAAAGTTGCCGAGGGAACAGTCATTCCTTTCGCTTATGCAAAGACCAGTAGCGGCAACTATGGCATTATCAATGCTTCTACCATGAAATCCTGCATGAAGCACGAGGAAGTCTGGAAAGAGTTCCCGATTACCGTTGAAGAGGTTGACGGTGAGAAGCAGTTCAAACTGGGCGTTCGTTTCCCCTATCAAGATGAAACTTGGGAAAAGGCAACCGAGCATCCGAGAACATACTATACCTATAAGGTCAAGGGCAACAAGGTCACTCCCGTGTTCTACTCTGAGGGTGTCGTGGTTGACGAGAACGGCGATGAGAAGCTGGATGTTTCTACCGTTACTGTTGACTTGAAAACCGACCCGTATGCCAATGCTTCTGGTATCAATCCCACCGTGGCTTCAGGGGTGCTTCCCGCTGACGAGGATGTTATCTACACTCTGAATGTTTACTTCTCCCTGAACTCTCCTAATAACGACAACTTCGTTATTACCAAGAATACCGAATGCACCGAGTACACTTCTGGTGTCAAGGCTATTCAGCAGGCTCTTGAGGAGAGCATGGTCAACGATGCGTGGTATGTTATCTGCCCCGTTGACGGCGAGATTAAGGGTGAAACTGATGACGATTACGACTACTCATTCACTCTGGACGAGTTGAGAACCATCTCCGAGTCCATTGAGAGTGCGGAAAAGATGGCTATTATGTGCGATACAGGTAGCATTCGTTATTCCGACTCCGAGGATGTCGATGCTCACATTCTCAAAGAAATGAGCAGTTTCGCCGAACAGCTTGACTTGGATAAGTACGAGGACGGCGGTCAGACCGCTCTGCCTTTCAGAAGCCCCATGTTTAACAACGGCAACTTCGTGCGTACCGCAGTTATCTATGCCCCCTATACCGAGAGCGCAGAGGAATACTTCAGTACGGAAGTGGACGCTTACGGCAACAGTCTGAACTATGCGAAAAAGGCATACGACAACTACAGAAATGTCGAGTGGGCATTGGCTTGGCTTGAAAATGAGTCTGGCACAGAAACCGCCGCTTTCAAGACTTTGAAGCGTGCAACCGCCCCGTCTTACACCGAGAAGTTCACCGAGTTCATGTGCGGCGACCTTACCGATACTGACCCCCTGCATCAGACAGACGGCGCAAACTACAACCTGTGTACCAACATTGGCGGCAGATGCATCGTTCTGAACGGTAAGACATTGAGCGGCGAGTGGATGGACATCATTCGTTTCCGTGACTGGTTGATAATCGAGATGCGCAAGCGTGTGGCATCCCTGTTCATCCGCACTACAAAGATTCCTTTCACCGATGAGGGTATCGCAATGATTACCAGCGTTGTCCGTGGCGTTCTGGTTGACGGTCAGACCCGTGGCGGTATCATCAGAACATACACCGATGAAGAGGATAACACAATCCGTGGCTATACCATCAAGTATCCACGAGCCAGAGATATTCCTGCTTATGTGCGTCAGCGCAGAAAGCTGACAGGAATTTCTTTCCGTGCCAGACTGACTGGTGCAATTCACTTTGCCGAAATCACAGGCACTCTTGCCTATGGTGATACCGAAGTTGAAGATATCTAAAAGAGAGGGAGATGGTATAAATGGCATCAACTGAAAGCATTGTCCATACTTATAGTCCGAGAGAAGTGAATATCGTCTTTACTTCTACTGGCTCTCAAAGCCCCGCAAGCCACATCGTTCACGGCTACGCCGAGGATAGCTTCGTTTCCATCACTTTTGCAAGCGAGGGTATTACCAAGCGTGTCGGTTGTGACGGTGAGGTCGTCCGTTCCATCCTGCCCGATGAAACTTTCCAGTTGAGTCTGAATGTGTTGCAGACTTCAGCTACAAGCCGTTGGCTGACCAACCGCTTCTGGAAAGACCGTCAAGAGGGCAACGGTATGTTCTCCGTGACCATTACCGATAATTACGGCGGCTTCATTTTCTCCTGCCCCCGTTGCTGGGTGTCCAAACTGGCTGACCACGGCTTCGGTCGTGAAGCTCAATCCCGCCAGTGGACTATCATGACTTCTGCCGCTGATGCAGAATACGATGAGTCCACCATGTTTGATTATTCCGAGTATTCCGCACAGGAAAAGGCTCGTTACGGAATGAGTGGTTTCTCTGAATAATCTCGCAAAAAAGGGTTGACAAATCAACAGCGAAGTGCTATACTTTCGTTGTTGGGTTGATGTTGATGGCACACGCCGCCGATTCCCAACAGGTGTCGGCGGCGTGTTTCCTGCCCCAAATGGCCTTTTAGCTTAATTGGTTAGAGCATCCCGCTCATAACGGGACGGTTCACGGTTCGAGTCCGTGCGAGGCCACCAAAAAAATACGGCACGATAGTTCAGCAGAGTAGAACGCCGCCCTGTCACGGCGGAGGTCGAGGGTTCGAGTCCCTTTCGTGTCGCCATCCCGAAAGGGAGTATATCTGTTCCGTTGAAACGCTCATATTCAATATTCATTTTCGTGCAAATACAAATGCTCGCACATTGTTGTCAGCAGAAACGATAATGTTGTGGAACAGATACGGGCGGTTTCGGCTCGTTAGATAAACTTGGTAACAAGGATAAAGGATAAAGAAGTACTCCGCTTCTTGTCCGACCTTTGCGAAAAGGGTTCATCAGAAAACCAGACAATCTTGGGAACGCCCGTATGCAAGAGGGCGACTGCTAATTGCACAGGTGTTTCAGCTTTCACGGTCTGGAAGCGAAGCCAGAAATGGTAGGGTAGATTGTTTGACATACGGTGCGATGTCGGCAAAACAAAGTGCTGTGTGGAGTGCAAAGTTAATCTGTTTAGCGGAAACGCATGGAGATTTTGTACAGTAATTCAATGCCAAGGATTGCAAAACCGCGAAGAATGGGCTGTTCTCAAAAGGAGCGGAAGTTCTAACGCAAGCCTCGTGGTTTAAGTGAAAGAATTAACAAATGTACTGATTTACAACAGGCTGGATAACCTTTGATATTGTAAATAAGACTCTACAAGAAGCAAAAGTGCTTGCGACTTCTGCTTGAAAACCGACTTATTCATCTGGAATATGATGACGCTACAATCTCGCAAGGAGCGTAGTGATTTAGTACAAGTAGCCACAACCGCAGGAGATTGCCACCTCCGAACCTCGCAAAGGACGATGGGGTGAAAGGAACGATATATAAAGCAGGAGTAAGATTTTGTAGGTTTTCTCAAAACCTATGTCGGTGATGCCTACTACCCAAAAGGTAGTGTGTTTAGTGGGTTAGCTAAAGACCTGCAGACGGCATCGGTTCGTGCCAAAAAACTCAACACGAAACCCATTCATGTGGCATCTAAAAGGTTCTCGCAACTTCCTTTGAAGATGTCCCAGATTTTTTACTTTGCACAATCCCATAGTTGTGCGGAAACACTGCTTCCGAAGTAACGAATCTTAAAACAGTACTGACAGAAATGTTCTAAAAGTTGCTTTATTTTGTGGTTCGTCCCCTTGTGTAACTCGCACCACAAGGGGACATATATCTGGGTGTGGCGCAGTTGGTAGCGCACTTGATTTTCAAGAGGTCGAGAGTTCGGGTCTCTCCACTCAGACCACCCGCAATTGCGGGTTAAAGGGGTAGCATGACTTGAGGTTTTAAACAAAATGAAGGAAGTCTAAGACTATCGAGCTGATAAACATATTGCAGAAAGATGAGTTAATAATTCATCGGTGAATGTCGGACGGCTGACCCGTTAAAGCCAGCACAAAGATTACAATGTCCTTCCTATTGTAATCGCCTATTGGTTAGTATTGGAGTTGCGAATAATAATACGCTGGATTAGCTCAATTGGCAGAGCCATTGATTTGTAATCAATAGGTTGTGGGTTCGAGTCCCATGTCCAGCTCCAGTCTTCTTTTTGCGGGTAGCATTATCAATCTGCTTCTCGACACATTCATTCAGGGACTCGCATCCTGCACGGGATGCGTGGATTAAAAAAGGGTATGTGGAAAAAAAGTTGATTTACCTCCTATTCTCGCCCCCGCAAGGGGGCATATATACAGGATGTAGTGTAACGGTAACACACGACATTTGGGATGTTGTAAAGCGGTTCGACTCCGACATCTTGTACCATGAGTGGTGTCGCATCCCACACGGGTGCGTGGATTAAAAGAAAGAAACAAATGGAGAGGTGTCCGAGCGGTTTAAGGTGACAGTCTTGAAAACTGTTGTACGAAAGTACCGTGGGTTCAAATCCCACCCTCTCCGCCAAAATAATGGACTGGGTTTTATGCCCGCCATTATTTTCGTGTCGCATCCCACACGGGTGCGTGGATTAAAATGAGGTAAATACCTGCTCTGTTTGAGAAAAACCTCGTTAAAAATGGCGTGCCGAGAACTTGGCTCGGCTTTTATTCGTGGGGCATTAGCTCAATCGGTAGAGCGATGGTAAGTTAAAAAATTTTCTACCATAGATTTTTATATATAGTAGAAACAGAAACAAAAAGGAGTTTTTACTATGATTAAAAATTGTGAAATTTGTGGGGCAGAATTTGAAACTTTAACAAATGGAAATAGCCGTAAATACTGTTTTGAGTGTAGTCCATCTTATCCAAAAGGTGGAAGTCGAGCAGAAACAATTAAAACAATGCGAAAAGCAATGAAACAAGAAGTTGTAAAACGATTAGGCGGTAAATGTTGCCGATGTGGTTATAATAAATGTATAGCTGCTTTGGTGTTTCATCATCGTAATCCAAAAGAGAAAAAATTCGCTTTAAGCGCAGATAAAAATATTCATTCTTGGGAAGACTATTTAGCGGAAGCTCAAAAATGTGATTTATTGTGTTCTAATTGTCACGCTGAAATTCACCGTATGGAAGAATAAAAAGGGTTTTCTCCGTTTCCCATTCAAAAAACGGGGAGCATGGACAGGTACTCAAGTGGTTAAGAGGGCGCACTGCTAATGCGTTAGAACGGGGAAACTCGTTGCGTGGGTTCAAATCCCACTCTGTCCGCCAGAAAAACATTATCATTATAGGGGTGTCGCCAAGCGGTAAGGCGCAGGACTTTGACTCCTGTATCCATTGGTTCGAGTCCAATCATCCCTGCCAGAAAATGCAAAAGACCCTCTACTCGTGATTCAGAAGCGAGTAGAGGGTCTTTTGTGATAGAAAGGAGAGTTTCGTCCGATGTGCGAAAGTCATGAAGCACAACCTTTCGGAACAACTGTATTATACCACATCATCCGAATATGTCAAGGGTTTTTCGTAAAAAATTTTGGTTTTTTGCGGATAGCTTGTTGAATGGGATAGTGGTTCATTGAAACCCACGGATTTTTGTTATACTTTAAATTAGGAAACACTTCCAAAAACTTAAACAGGAGTAACAGCTATGAAACAGATGGAAATCAAAAAAGTCACTATCGGTGAACGGGATTTTTATATCAAACCCTTTGGTGCGTTCACGGCGGCACGAATCAGCGGCGACATCGCAAGCACGGTAGCACCCATTGTGAGCGGTCTGTCACCGTTTCTGATTGGGCAGATAGGGGACAACGCTATTGAAACAGCGTGCGATGCTCTGGCTAATTTGGACGGCGAGAAGCTGGAAAAGCTGGCTACCGTTCTTTTGCTGACCTACAATAATGTCACCTATGCAGGTGAGGAAACCAACAACCGTAATGTTCCTTTGTCAAGGGATATTATTGACGAGATTTTCTGTTGCGACCTACAGGACATGATTGCTCTGTGCATCGAGGTGGTGAAGCTCAACTTCGGAAGTTTTTTCTCCAAATTGATGAACCGTACTGGCAACCTCATCGGCAATATGGGAGCGGAGATGGCGTAAGCAAGTGGGGCAAGTTCGATTCATCAAAGTATACAACACTTGAATTGAAAATGTATACCTTAATCAAGGGACGGTATGCATCGAAGTTCGAGTTAGAAGAATGGTACACATTGGAAGAGGCATTGAAACTTCATGCATTGGTACAAATGGAAACAGACATTAAAAACGGACAGGCAGAAGAGATAAGGGCAAAGAGCAATACCTAACTTCTGCCATCTGGAAAGGGTGATTATATGGCAGGAGGAACGGCTGGAGCAGGAGGCGGCATGGACGGCAAGGGCTTCATCATGCTCTTGAAGACCATGCTTGACAACAAGTCGTTGAGGGATGCGGAACGCCAGATAAGAGCAAGCGCAAACAATATGCAGTCCATGCTTGCGAAAATCGGTGTCGCCGTAACCTTTAACGAGGTCAGGAAAATAACAGAAGAATTCCAGCAACTCAATCTGCAGTTGATAGCGGTTGCTGGTAATGTTGAAAATGCAACCCAGATGCAGAGGGAGTTCTTGCGGGTAGCACAGGAAACGAACACTTCCTATGCGCAAGTTCAGTCCTCGGCTCTGAAACTGATTACGACAAACTCCGCAGTCTGGAATGACGAGAATGCGTCACGGTTCTTGCAGACTGTGAGTGCGCTGGCGAAAACGACTGGCGTGGGCGAGTCTGGTATCCAGCAACTTGAAAATGCGTTTGCGAACATGACCGCCAACGGCAGAATGACCGCAAACGACCTGAAGCAAATCCGTGCGATTGCCCCGGATGTCGCCGATAAACTGGCAAAGGCACTCGGCGGCAAAGGTGCTAACGATGCCAACCTGTGGGCAAGACTTGATGCGAGTATGTACTCCATCGAGGATGTCAAGCGGGCTATGCTTTCCTTGAACGATGTCGCAGACGATGCGATGAACAACTACAAGGAAACCATAGGCGATGCGCTCACACAGATTAAGAACGAGTGGGGACTGCTTCTTGCCGACTCTGAAATGCAGGATAACTTCTTCCGCATAGCACAGGTTATGTTGCAGTTCTGGGAAGAGTTGAAACCGATTATACAGGCGGTTATCGCAAGGACTGCCGACTTCCTTGAGTATCTTGATGGAGTGGTGGAAAAAGCGGGCGGTCTTGAAGCGGTTGTTCACAGACTTGGACTGGCTATTGCGGCGGCATTTTCAACCAAGGTAGTTCTTACCTTTGTCGGTGCAGTTACGGCGGCTATCGGTTCTATCCTTACACTTCTCGGCACTCTGTTCCCGCCTCTCGCAGGTCTTGGTGTCGGTCTTACCATAGCGGGAACAGGAATTATGACAGCCGCTCCTGCAATCGGTATGGCGGCTGGTGCTGGTACAGGTCTGCTCGGAGATAAATCCCCATTCGGTGCGCTGGCTTCTTTTGTCAAGAAGAAACTCGGCGTTGGTGAGTTCGAGGGACAGAGTAGCTTCACCATGAACAGCCCGTTCCTTGATGGCGGTCAGACAGCTACGGGCGATAACGATTTCGGAGCGAACGGTGCTACAGGTTCACGAGGTTCTGGCTTCGCAAACACACGGGCAAGCCTCGACACTATTCCATTATCAAACGATGTGGATAGAGGCGAGCTGGCAAAGTTCCTTACCACAGCATCTGGCACGAACGAGGAGATTGTTGCAAACGCCGCACAGGAGTTCAACCTGTCCGAAAAAGACAGAGAGCTTCTTTCCCAGTACATCGGCAAAAACGAGTCCACTTCATCTGGTATTGACTTCGGTTCGTATGAACAGTTCGGACAGGCAGATGTCCGAAAAGCCCAAGCGGAATACATCGCCGCTATGCGTGGCAGTATCAATTCCGACTTGAGTTACCTTAACACGGGTAGAAAACGGTTCACATACGACTTTGACGAAAACGGATATATAACTTCTACAAATAACCAGTATATAGCCAACGCCGCCGAAATGAACGGGTATCTTATTGAGCAAGCCGACAAGTATCGCTCCGTGATGGATGGAATAACCGCCACGGCAATCGGTACTGCGGAAACGGTAAGCACTTCCGTGTCACAGGTCGGAGAAGAAATCGCCGCAGGAAATGGCGGGGTTCTGTCCAATGTCCGCTCCTCTATGAAAGAGTACGGCGAGGCGTTTCGCAGTATGGTTAATGATAATCAACTGGCGGCAATCGAGGCGGTGAACGGCAAGTGGCGTGACCTCGGCAAGAGCATGATGTCCGTTATGGACGATGTGAAAGAGTCCACGGAAAGTGTTAATGCCGCCGCTACCGCTTTCTACAATACCACGGCGATGAACAGTACGCTTTCTCAACTTACAAAATCTGGAAAGGATGCGACAAGTAGTGTTACGAAGTCGCAATCCGCAAAGGAAAGCGCAAGTCAAGCGGAAACAACTCCGACTGAAGAACCAGAAACTTTGACTTTCTTTGGTGAAGTGGCAAAGTATCTGACGGGGCAAGGCGGACTGTTCAAAGGTCTTGATGTGGACATGAGAAATATACCCGCCACAGAGGGCGCAGACAAGGTCGCAGAGGACGCTTTTGGCAAGTACATAGGTAGTGTACTCGATGGAAACTACAGCGGCTCAGAAGCGATTACAGCGGTCAATAACGGGCTTACAGAAGCCTTTGGAGCATTCAAGGGTGATTTTGCGGCGAGTGCAACGGAAGTTGCGGCGATGCTCACAGACCGTGCGAACGGCGGTATCTTGAGCGAGTTGGGTAGCGATACCATAGATGCTCTCGGCAAGATTGGATACAATATGCAGTCGCTCACGGCGGCTATGGGCTATGGTGGTATCGGTGATGACAACAAGATAACACTTGATGAGTTGGGTAAGCTACAGGAACTGTCCAACCAGTTCTCCTCGCAGACATCCATTATCAATCAGAACTACATCACATTCAACAACACCTACGAGGGCAACGCCTCTGACCAAGAAAAGATTTCAAAGGGCATGGAAGAAGCGGAAACCAACTTCGCAGACTTCATCGACCACATGACGAAGATGATACCGAATGCGGGGTGATTAAATGGCACAGGAAACAAGCGTATCTATCTGGTCTGGTAAAAAGGTAGAATTGGAAATGCAACCTGTTGTCGTTGCAGGAATAGAGTTCGATGCTCTTATTCAGGCTGATATGCAGATGACATCTACCTTACCGCAGTATACGGTAGAAAAGGGATATGTCATCACCGACAACATCGTGCTGAAGCCAGAAACAATGAACCTTACCCTTTTCCTTACCGACACACCTGTCACTTGGTACGAGCGGAAAGGGCATGGCGCAGGGCATACTCTGGAAACGATTGATAAACTGCGGGACTTATACTATAAGCGGCAACTGTTCTCCGTAATCACACGGGAAGCTGAATATGAGGATATGTTTGTTACAAGCATATCTATTCAAAAAAGCAAAGAAATAGGATATTCCCGTCAGGTCACTATGGCGTTACAACAGGTTCGAGTTACCGAAGCAAAGACGGTGGAGATACCAGAAACATACGGAAAAGCCTTGCCAGAATTGACAGGAAGTTCCGATGTGAACGATACCGTTGAGACTCTCGGCGTATCAGAAGAACCTACTGGATTTTCATCCAATCAATCTTACGAGAGCAACAAAACATCCGTATCAACTTCCCAGACATCCCACACTTATAACGGCGAGAATATCTCAAAGGATAACACCGTTGTTGCCGTGCGTTTCAAAAAAAGAACCTCTAACGAAACGAAATACTGCTTTTGTTTGTATAACAACGACAATTTCTCGAAACTTTCAGAGATAAGAGCCGCTGGCGACAGACAAGAGGGCGAGTGGAGAGCAGTGGGGCAAGCTGATACCGAGGGTTCATACAGGTACTATGCGAAAAACTGGAAAGTTTTGTATAACAAACGCTATCCTATTTTTACACCAGAATTTTCCATAAAGCGTGTTCTGATTGGAAATAGGTCGAAGTACAAAGAGTATACGGACTTTAGTTGGGCAAACATAACAGATGTTGCCAGCAAGGGCGATGCCGCTTTCACGGGGCATAATGTTGCAACGAGTGCGGATATAATTGATGACTTCGAGTTGTCCCCAATTTACGAGATAAAGGGCGTTCTTAAAACTGTTTACGGAGAGAAAAAATCAGCTTACGGGTGCTACTTTATAGGCACGAAAAGCGGTAGTGATTATTACGCTCCGAAGTTCGGAGTGTTCACAAGCGAGGCTGATGCGGCGTACAACTTTGCAACCAGCACAAGCAGAGTAAAATGTTTGACCTACACATCGTTTATCACAAAAATAAATGGCGACCAGAAGATAACCATCGGCGGCGTAGAATATACTCCGAGTTTTCAGAGCGTTACCCAGTTGCTTTGGAAAGATTTGAAACGGTTGTATAAGACCATGTGTACATCCAAGTATAAGTACGGAACGCATTTTCAAAGTGCGGTTCGTTCTGCTTGGGACTTGGTCGGAAGCAGTACGAAGTGGGAGTGATACAATGCAAAGAATCAAGACTACGATAAGTGTTCCTGCTGGCAACGCAGTTGTGTCAACCATCAAGCTGGACAAAACAAACTATCGTATCCGTTTCGCATATAACGACACACGGAATTTCTGGTACTTCGGGATGTACGACACGGACGATAACCCTATCATGGTTGGATTGAAAATAGTACCGAATGTTCCCTTGAACCTGTTCCACGGTCACTTCGATTTTGACGGCTACTTCATCGCTGAAAGTAAACTGGATAGAATTGGAAGATTTGATTTCCAGAACGGAAGTGCTACCTTTTCCTATGTAAGAACGGTGGGTGACGACAAGTGAGCATAACATTAGGCTGGCCTGTTCGACACAGGACGAATACATCGAGCGGCTTCGGAACTCGTGTTACAAATGGCTCAAGAAACCACGCTGGTATTGATATTGGAACGAGTGGGGCTACTGGTATAAAGGCATACTCTGTTGCGAACGGTGTTGTTGAAACGGTTGTTACCACATTGAGTAGCGACAGAGGACGGTATGTTAAGATAGACCACGGCACAGTCGATGGACAGAAGTTTGAAACGCTTTATCAGCACCTTGCGAGTGTGGATGTAAAGGTCGGGGATACCGTTTCTCTTGGTCAGCCTGTTGGCACTATCGGTGGTTCTGGCAAAACAGAGTCTGCATTTCCTATCCATCTTCATTTTGAGACATACCGTGGCGGTGCGTACATTGACCCTCGGTACTACTATCCATATACGAACCCTACAAAAAACGGGGGCGCATTTGGCAGACCGCCAACGAGTGTTTCTCCGATAACGAAACAGGTGTATACCGCCGACAGAAACAACGAGTATGGATACACATGGATACTTAATGGTTCTGCTACTTCAACCTTTGAGTTGAGCGGCGAGGGGTATTCTGGTTCTGGGTACATATCTCAAGAAGAAGATAGTCACATGACCGATACCGCCGCTTATGCCGCCGAGTACATGATGGCGCAATACTTCGGCGAGGGCTGGGAAGATACGGACGGTACTATCGGCAAGTGGATTGACCCGGAAAGGCGTTTCCGAAACTTCTACCGCAGTTACCGTTTCGAGTTCGGTGACTCTGGCGGCATGGGATATGCGGTAGGAAACCTTGAGGGACAGACTGGCAGACCGTTGCATATATCATTTTCAATCTCCCGAAGCGACCTCGCTTCCCTGAACACGGCGAGGGTAAATATATGGAACTTAAAGCAGGAGCATCTGAATAAACTTGAGGATATAGGTGTCACCGTGTGTGCATTGTACGCAGGGTACGGAGACAGGCTTGCGCTAATCTTTCAAGGGACTGTGACATTTTGCACCTCTGTCAAAGAGGGAGCGGACTGGAAAACGACCATCGAGCTTGTTGATGGATTTTCAAGTGTTAAGAAAACGACCGTTGCGCTTTCCTACGATAAGAACACCACATGGAAAACGATACTTGACGATGTTGCGAAACAATGCGGAACTACATATATCGTTTCCGAGAACACAGACCTGTCTGGAACGGTGGATGACTTCTCGTACATCGGGCAAGCGGGCGACATTCTGACAAAAATCTGTGAGAGCAACGCCAAGCTAACATGGAGTATCCAGCACGGAATTATCCACATAAAGAACCGTGGCGAGGCTATGGAAACGAGTGTCGCATGGCATCTTACTCCCGAAACGGGACTTATCAACTCACCGAGTATGGTTCGTGCGTCCCAGTTTGATACCTCGAACACGACAGGGCTGGTCTACGGTTTCGGCTTTGATATTACCTACCTCATGAACCCGTTCATCGCCGTTGGTTCAAAGATACGGCTGGAAAGCCAGCGGTTCGAGGGCGTGTTTTCTGTAGCATCAATAAGTATAAGCGGCGATAACGAGGGCGGTTCGTGGCAGTGTACTTCACGCATCTATCCCCTGCAAGAGGGCGGCTATAGCGACCTCGAATTGAGCAAGATGATAGAGAGTGGGCTTACCGTGACGAAGAGCGGATTTTCAATCGGCGGGACAAATAACAATGTTTCTTACGGAGCTTCAGGGGCTGGTTCGTACTGGAACGGGGCATCGGCGCAGACCTGTGATAACCCGCAGATGACGAACTCTGGACTTCCGTATTTTCCAAAGGCGTTGTATACTACAAACAACACCCTGTTCAATGACCAAGTGCTTGAGTGTGCGGCGGTTTCTGCGTTCACGGAAATAGGTTCTGCGGAGACCAGCATCACCTTGTTTGCGGCGGTGTTCTGGTCTCAATGCAATATCATTGATTATAACGGGCATACCAACAAGGTTAAGAACTGGTCTTATAACGACTTCCGTACACATATCGCAAACAACCACCATTGCGCTTATGCGGGAAAATGGGCATCGAGGGCAAGAGGTGGCAACGGAACTTACTGGAAAGATGGATGCTTGTGGAATACCGCAAGGAATGTAAACCTTACCGAACTGGCGAGGGATGTGTACAGCCGTTGGAGTGCGGAAAAGAGCGGGCAGTCGAATGTCGGGCGTGTACTGGCGTATAAGAACCCAAGACTTCCGAATGGCGTTAATGAAATCAGAGGGCAGGAAACGGGAACTTTCATCTTCTACAAATCCTGCAACTCCGACAACAATAGCGTTCCAGAACGGAAAAAGAACAGGTCGTATTTCATGTCATCGGATACCCACGGTACGGCGAACTGCTGGTCACAGTACTGGTATTTTGATTATGGTTCTCCTTACGAAAAGGAAGAGTTTTATAAGAACATGGCGTACTACTGGCAACATCCAGACTTCATAAAGGGTGAATTGGACTACGAAAGCGCAAACCACACGAACCGCTATGCCTCGTATCCAAATACCCCGTGGAAAAAGAAACGAACATGGTGAGTATAGAACGCATAGCGACAAGGCTTATGAAAGACGGGCGTTTCGACTCGGACTTTGTATGCCTTGTTTGTGCTATATATGAAAGAGGGATTGGAAATGGCAGTAATGCTCGGACACGCCGCAAGCGACAGAGGACATCCCGGAAACGGCGACCACGGCACTTCGTCTGACGGCAGAACAGAAGTTTTAATCCAACCGTATTTCACACAGAGTTGGGGATATGTACTTCGGCATCCAGACGAGTCTGTAGCCCGTAGAGCGGCGCAGGAGTGCCAGAAAGGATGCAACAACAATCATATAGGGTATAGCCAAAGTAACCGTCTGTCCGCATCCAGAGAGGCAGAGAGCAACGGCTGGGCATTATCAAACATAACACAGGACTGTGCCACCGACTGTTCAGCGTTCATGACCTTGTGCTATGCTTGCGCTGGAGTTTCACAGTTCCGTGAGATGATAAGCAAGAACCAATCCCCGTCCACGCAGAATATGCTCACTTACTTCACCAACGCTGGGTTCTCGGCTCTGGATAATTCTTCTGGAAAAAATTACCTATCGTCATCGGACAATCTGAAAGTCGGAGATGTATTGCTTTCTGTATCGCAACACCACACGGCTATGGTACTTGAGGACGGGGCGATGGCAAGTGATGAGACGCCAGTAGGTACTTCTAATGCGAGTGCAATTGCGACAAGTAATTACTATTCCGTAAGCACCACGGCGTACTTCTCTGAGGACTGGAATTTCAATTCTGATGGCGGTGATTTCGTGGCGTTCAAAAATCCTAATCAGTCCTATAAGCAGTTTATGCGGGAGTACCGCTTGCGTTTCGGAACAGCGGGTGGTACAGGATATGAGATAGGGGAACGCACAGAGGCTTGCCCGCAACCGCCGCATATCACATTCACGGTGAACAAGACGGCGACAAATGTGCTGGGCAATGCGAAGATAAACATCTACAACCTCAACGATGAGCATATATCCGTTCTTGAAAATGTCGGGGACATAACGGTGCAATTGAGCGTGGGCTACGGCGACAGGCTCTTCAACATATTTACTGGTACAGTTATGTTCTGCACATCGACAAAGCAAGGAGCGGACTGGTGTACCACGCTCGATGTTATCTGCAACCAGACGGAGATAGTCGGCACTTATGTTGAGTGTTCGTTTGATAAGAACACGCCGTGGGAAACCATTTTCAAAGATGTTTGTCGGCAGATAGGCATACTGTATGTGACGACAGAAACCGTCAAGTTCAAGACCTGCACCGATGGATTCAGTTTCATCGGTTCAGCAAAAGAAGCCTTTAACAAGATATGCGAGTCCAATGCCGTGGTGTGGAGTGTGCAGAACGGAGTTGTGCAGGTGAAACACAAGGGCGAGGTTATGAACCAGAACATCTGCTATCTTATTTCAAGTGAAACTGGTATGATAGGCTCTCCTCAACAGATACGGAATGCGGACTTGGATTGGACTGTAACAAGTTTCCTTGATTATGGTCTGGGGTTTGATGTATCATTCCTGTTGAACGGAGCGATAGGAGTCAGCGATTTCGTGGAGATACGCTCCGAAAGGTACAGCGGATTCTTCTCGGTCGCTTCCGTCAATATCAATGGCGATAACGAGGGCGGCGGCTGGCAATGCAAGGCTCGTGTCACTCCTTTGTTAGAGGGTGGTGCAAACACGGAGAAACTGTACGATTATATGACCAAAGGGTATTATGTTACTCAAAGCGGTCTTACAACGCAGTTACCAACCTCTACTCCAACCTCGTGGTCATCCAGCAATCTGGGTGCTGGCTCGGCAAACAATTTCAAAGAGTATGTTTGTCGGGGGCAAAAGCACTACACCGAAGAGGATGTTATCGTACTGGCAAAAACGATGTACGGTGAGTGGGGAGCGGGGAGAAGTTATTACGCAGACTCCGCAGGATACGCAAGCACAGTCCAGAAAGGAAACTTCCAGAAGTACATCTCCGCAGAACTTATCTGGGCGTGTGGTATATGGACTATCCTTAACGGCATAGATAACAGGGTGATGGGCGGGAACGCCAACGCTTCCTATTATCAAAGTCCAGCCGCTTTCTGCAAGTACAGACCGATGAGTTGGGTAGCTTACAGCCCGAACTATCCCACGAAGTCGGTGCATGGTTATGACCTGTGCAAAATCGCAAGGGATGTTCTGGAGCGTTGGAGCGGCGAGAAAAACGGCGAAACAAATGTAGGCAGATGCTTGCCGAAAGAGTATACTTCGTATTATGGCGATGTAGCTGACCCGAATATGGCGTTGAACAGCACGCTTGGACGGAAAGCACGAGGGGCGGATTTGCTTACCTCGCACTTTTTCAAAACCTCGGAGTATCAAACAAAGAACCCAGACTTCTGCAAAACGCTTAAATACATTGACGATTGCTATGATTACTACCTCGGCGACCCGTATGCATGAGAGGATTAAACGATGAATGAGCTTTTACAGGCACTTGAAAATCAAACACGGAAAACGGTAGATACTATCCACACCGCTTGCCCTGCTATGATTACAAAGGTGAACTATGAAACTGGAACGGTTAGTGCTAAACCAGTTATGTACTATAAGACAAAGCTGAATGAGATATATCCGTATCCAGAAATACACAACATCCCTGTTATGTTTCCGCAGGGCAATACCCAGTATGCGGCAATTACCTTTCCCGTGTGCGTTGGAGACTCTTGTCTACTTGTGTTTGCGGAGAACTCACTTGACTACTGGCGGCGTGGAGAAATAACGCATACGAACTTGAAGTACGACCTGTCGAACGCAGTTTGTATCCCCGGACTTTACCGTGCCGCCCATCCAGATTTCTATGATGCCTGTGTTGAGAAAAAAGTAATCATACGAGCGGGAACGCAAAGCATCTCTGTCAATCAAGATGACGGAATAGAGATACACGGCGATGTCCGCATTATTGGTAATCTTCAAGTGCGTAATGTGGATGCGGAAAAGGTGTACAGTCGCAACTATGTCCACGCTGACGGTGCAGTCACAGAGGACAGAAAACCGTATACTGCGACATATACTCAGCCCGAAACATAACTAAAGGCGGTGGTTGTTTTGAAACAATTTGATGAAACAAAATGGGAAGAGGAAAAACATTCACGAGATAAGAACGGTAGGTTCGCAAAGAAAGGAACTTCTCAAGCCAAAGACCCGAAGCAGGAAAAGGCTTTAAAGAAGATACAGCAACAGATTGATAATCTTGAAGCATACAAGAAGAGCAGTCCCGATGAGTTTGAGGAATTTGGATACGGTGCTGAACTGGAAAAGCTGAAGAAGAAAGCCGACAAACTCAACGGTGTAACTCCTGCAAAGAAGCCCAAGAAGAAAGCCGAGCCTAAAGCAAAACCAGAACCCAAGAAGAAAGTTGAACCAAAAGCCGAACCTAAACCAATAAAAACGGAAGATTTAATCGGATGGATTGAGCCATCACCCGAAATGGTGGAGGCTATTCATAAAGAAAATGCTGGCAAAATCCCAACCGTAATAGCACTTGATTTTAATATGAATTGCTGGGCAAATGTCGGGGAAGACAAAGATGTCTGGTATAAATGCCTCCCATCTGGCGTACCTTTAGAGCCGACAGAAACTAAAACTACTTCCAAAATAGTTGATATAGTTAAGGGAAAGATTGGCACTATACCAGCGTCTAAAATAAACACAAACCAGAAAGTTGACGAAGCGATTAAAAAACAGGTTAAACTCGGCTTACTCGATACTCCAAAACATTTGCTTGCAGTTGATGGTAAGTTTTGGCTTTATACAGGTTTTGGCAAGGTTAGTCAATGCGATGCATTTGGCAAAGTCTTACTGGACAACATAGTAGAAAAAGACCTCGATAGCTTTGATGGGCAACCCTGTAGGGTGTTTACTGCTTTGGAGGAACAAAAAGAAGAACCGAAGCCAGAACCGAAGCCAGAACAGAAGAAACAGGTCAAAAAGGAAAAGAAGCAGTACGCTAAAGCAATTCAGCTAACGGGTGATGACATAAAGAGAACACTCAAAGGTATAATGAGACCTGTGACCAAGGACGACTTGTTGCACACTCTCTTAAAAGCTGACAATTCAAAACGGTTGGAATATGTCGCAGACGGAACTCCCTATACTTGCATCAACGGCGTTAATGTCAATCTTCTTACGGGCGAAACTGGTTTCCCTAAATTTAACGATAGTAGCGACATTATGATGTACGAACAAACTGGTTTCCGCACTATTCAAGATAGTGTGTTATCGGCTATGCTGAAATCTGCAAAATACGGTGTTCTTCCTGTTCGTGGAGAGGATGGCGTTCCGATTAGAGCGACAATGAAAAAGTTTGCTGACGGGCTGGCGAAAAAAACTGGTTTCGTGGTTATGAGCGGTGGTGGACATATCGCTACTAAAATACCCATCGACCAAGTTGATTCATTGGGAGCTACTTATACACAGAACGGAAAGGATATATATCTCTCCTACCAAGCAGATGAAACAGTTGCTAAAACTACGCAGTTTAGCGATTATGAGGTGAAACAAGACGGTTCTTACCACGCATTGAGCATTGTTCCGAAATCTTCAACATCAAGTGTTGGTGGCAAATGCGCAAGATGGTACACCAAACGAGGGGACGAGTTGATGAACGGATGTATGAGAGGTCTTGTCATGAATATGGATGCCGAGGTCGCCGATAAGGCAACCACGCTTGTGAAATACTTAGGTTCTGACAAAGCTAAACTTTCAGAGCCAATCACCGTCTACAGAGGTGTGAGCGCAGGCGTGCTGGAACGAATGTTCCCAGATGGAATAAATACTGCGGCGGATTTGAAGCCCGGCGTTATCTTGACGGAAAATGCTTTTATGTCAACTTCACTGGCAAGTTCAAGCGCATTCTCGAAATCGTTCAGAATGATAATATCAGTTCCGACTGGTGCCCATGGAAGATATGTTGGTGACATTTCCCACTATGGACACGCAGAAAAAGAATACTTGATGCAGGCTGGAACCTCGTTGCAAATTGACGAAATTTCTGGTTCAACAATAAAGTGCCGAGTCATAGCTCAAGACCCGAAATCCGCATTGGGCAATATTGTTGATAATATGAAAAAAACATATGGATTAGAAGTAACAGAAGAGGGCGTTAAGAAGAGTCTTCCGCAGGGTACTCAACCATCTTCCCACATGAATGTTTACTATTATTAAAGAGGTGACGGTAATGATTCTTGGAGAAAAGTGCAGAACCTGTATTTTCAAAGAAGCAAACATCATCGAGAACGGCAAGATAAAAGTGAACGGCGGTTCTCTCGGCAAGTGCATCGTTTACGATACGAAACCTACTCGTGTTCTGCTCAACGGAGCGTACTGCGAAAACTATATCCCGAGACCTAAAGAACTGATGGAAAAAGAGTGGGCGCAGATGGGCGATTGATACGATTGCCACAACGGGCGCACAACGCCGTTCTGGGGCGTTTTCGATTGTCGGCATATAACAAGTCCAGTTAAAAAGAAAACGCCCACACAGGCGGCTCTACGACCTGTGTGGGCGTTTTGTGCTATGTACTTTAGGGAGCGGTAGCGTCCGTGTTAAAGTACCCGGCTTTTGCGAGGGATATGAGGGCATCGGCGCAGACACCCATCACACGGTTGGCTTCTTCGACCTCTTCCTTGTAAGCGGCTTCGCTGATTAACCCCGCCTTGTATTCGGCATCGGCAATGGCTTTTTTGTACCAGCTTCTGTCGTAAGCATCGTAGATTTTCTGCTTGAGTTCGGCTTTCTCGGTAGCGGTGAGCATTTCCTTAATAGTCATAGTTAAACTCCTTTTCCGTGTTCTTTCTTTTAATCCACACACCCCATGCGGGGTGTGACTTAATGTGTTAGGTACTGTAGATATAATAGCACTTCAGACTACACTTGTCAAGAGTTATTTTGCAATTCTGTAAAATAATTTTGCGGGTAAAAGACCAAAACGCCACCACATGATAGCGGCGGCGTTTTCGAGAAAGGAACATAAATAACCATCGAGACCACCAGTATAGTATACCAAAACTTGCGGCTTGTCAATATATAAAACGAAAAGGCGGCGGTGATATGATACACACAGAGAAGATAAAGACGGTATGCCCGGAGACAGAACAGTGCAGGAATTGTTTCTGCAACAGGGAAAACGATTACGGGCTTGTATATGGCGTTTGCTCAATCTACACAGTATCGAAACCACAAGCGATACTGTGGGGCGATGAGAAGTGCCAGTATCATAGCGAGGTGATACGATGAATTACGGCGAGAAGTATGTGGAGTTGAAGCGACGATACTCGGAGGTGGAGTCCCCGGCGAACCCGCTTCGTGAGTTTTTTGATAATGACAAGGACTTCGACATAAAGGCTGAACCTGTTACAGATGTCGGCGGCGATTACTTCCATGTCGGATGCAAGCGCATGATGTTTTTCGATGACAGTATATGGTTCATCGACTACGGGATAGCAAAGAACATAACCGAGAACAGGTACTACAACTTCGAGAGCGTTGTCCGCAGGATAGAAGAAACGATAGCATCTGGCGATGTTTGTCTTGAGATAGAGGATGATAGCGCAAGCGTTCTGTATAACGCTATGAAACGCAAGGACTTCACAGAACACACCTGCACAAAGGATGAGATACGGCGTTTGCAGAACAGGTTTGATAATGGTACTATCATACTGTGTAGCGGCGTTAAGTTCGAGTACGAACCTATCAAGGACAGATGGGTGAGCGATGGCGGTTCTGTTGACGGCGAGTTCTTCATCGGCAGAGAAATCAGCGTGTTAAGGGTTTCATCCGATGTAAACAAGATAGGCTTCGAGGAGTTCTACTGCCGTTTTGTTACCCATTATCATTTTGTCGAACAGGACGAGGGAGTGACACTCAACACAATCGAGGACTTCTTCTCGGCGTTTAACTACTTCTTCAAAAAACGACTGTTCGAGTATTCTTTCCCGTGCCCGACTGTGTATGCCGATGCCGTGGAGTACAGACCATCTCCGAGCGGCAAACTGCTTACGAATGATAATGTCGAGGTTGATATGGATACGCTTCGTGGGAAGTTCGTCAAGCTGTCTGCATCCAAGACACTTATCGACTATCTGGTTGCAAAGAAAACGGATGACTTGTCTAAAGCAACTACAGGCAAAAGCATCGGGGCGGTTTCCAAGTGGCTTTTTCAGATGAAACGCAAAACATTCACCGAGTGTTATCTTTACGATAAGGAATTTGAGAAGTATGTCGTAACGGAACGAGCGAGAAACTTTATGCGTACTTCTTCTGCGGATAAACAGTTCCGAAAGCTGATAGAGAGTTCTGTCGAGTATACGGACGGTATGGAGTTCGACAAGATGATGCGACCGATTACAGGGCGTTGGTGGAAAGCACTTCCGAAAGAAGAAAAGGTTGCCATGTTCAATTACACAGCGGGTAGTGGTCATGTGAACAGGGTTATCCGTGGCGATGATTACGGCAAGATGACAGAAGAGTCTTTGACCGATATCAAGCACATGATATCCGCACTTGAGAAAAGCAAGCTGAACCAGACACTTACCTTTGTGCGGGGAATAACCATCGGCGGGTTCTGCCGTATGTTTAATCTGCCAGACGAGTTGCGGGAAACAATAAACCCCTACACCTTTGACATATCCATTATCAAAGGTCTGGTAGCAAAGGACGAGGCGTTCACTTCCTGCGGCTGTACCGAGAGTGCGAGCTTCGACTTCCCCGTCAAGATGCGAGTTGTATGTCCTGTCGGCACGATGGGCGCATACCTCGAACCTTTCAGCTATTACGGTGCGGATAAGCATGGTGGCGGCAACAGAATGAACGGCATCAATTGGGATAACCTTGACGGTGTTTCTACCGCTCCCAGAGTAGGCTTTGAGCAGGAGTTTCTGCTACAGGCGGGCACTACTTTCAAACTGGAAGATGTTTCCTATACAGAGCGTGGCATATCCGCTACACTTGTCGTGATTAACCAGACCCCGCCAACGATGCGGCAAATCCTCGACAAGTATATTGATAATTCGGAAAAGGGGTGATTTGGTGCGTTACTTCATTTCGCAACCGATGAGCGGAAAGACAACTGAAACCATACTTTCCGAGCGTGAACAGGTAAAAGCAGAGATAAAAAAGTATAGTAAAAACGCAGAGATACTGGATAGTTTTTTTCCAGAATTAAACCCAGAACAGGAAGCGCAACCTTTACTGTACCTGTCGAAAGCACTTGAGGTTATGGCTGATGCGGATATCGTAGTGTTCGCAAAAGGCTATAATCAATCAAGAGGGTGCAGACTGGAATACCTGTGTGCAAAGGAATACGGAAAGAACATCTGGATACTGGACGGTGAGTAAATGATTGATATACTGATTGATGACAACAGGGACTTGTCCCTCACAGAGGACGGCGACATCATATTGACGCAATCCGTCCCGCAAGCGGTAACTACACGCCTTAACTGGTGGTCAAAAGAGTGGCGGTTCATTCCGCAGTTCGGCATCCCGTACCTCGAAAAGGTGTTTGTTAAAAACCCCAATCTCAACATCATACGGAGCGAGTTCCGAAAGGCTATAAACTCCGTGGACGAGGTCACAGAGTCCGAAGTTACCGTGCTTTCATTCGATAAGAAAACCCGCAAATGCAAGTTTGATTATAAGGTCAAGTCCGAGAAAGAGGGCTGGCTTCCATCAAAGATGGAGTACATACAGGTGATAGACCAAGATTGATTACTCTCCATATTTCGGGTTTCTCATACAACGCCTCTTGCGGTTTCGTGAGGGGCGTTGTTGCTTTTTACTTCGCATCTACTTCGCATTACTTCGCATCATACCCCATCTACTTTGCATTTATCAAATTTCCCGATAACACTTATAGGCTCTGCGGATGTAAAATGGCTTTACATCTGGATGTAAAATCCTTTTCCCTCTGGATGTAAAGGAATTTTCCCCTAACAAGACTAAATAGAACCATACTAAAAGAACCAGACTATTCTATACCTAGTTTCCTACTATCCCTTATAGATAGCACGGGCGTGCGGGCGCATTTATTAGCTATACACAAAAGTCATATAGCAAGGATACAGAGCCTCTACAGCGGCTTTTCCTGTCCTGCACATAGCCATCCCATCCCACACGCCGCCTGTTCCGCTTCCTGCGCTCTCTGTGAGCGTTTTAGACCTCTTGGAATACAAGGATACCACCCAAGACAAAAACCGCTTACAGAGCGTTCTACGAGGGTATACGGGCGTTGTGGCGAATCGGAGCGTTGCTATCTTTTGGGAACGAAAAAGTTTTCTGCAATTTTGCAAAAAAGTATTGACAAGATATATTCCTTGTGCTATTATACTACTATCGGGAGACCGAAAATGACGCATCCCACACGGGATGCGTGGATTAAAAAATGAAAGGGAGAGTTACCATGAACAACTACACAGACTTCAGTCGCACCCAGTACACCGAGGCTTATGAGGACAACAGTGGCAGACTGTTCCTGTGCCTGTACGATGCCCTCGACCACTGCCTCGGTATCTTCGAGGGCTTCGAGTACGGTCACCGTGGCATTCTCGCCGAGGCGATGAAAGGACTCGCCGAGAACCCCCAGTCCGCCGCTGGCTGGGACGGCAACCTGTACGAGCGCATTATGGAAGAATACGATGAAGAGGACAGACCCTCTTACGATACGATGGTCAGAGTTGTTACTGCTGATGAGCTGGTAGCTTTCTGCAACCACGAGGGTCACATCAGCACCTATCCTGCTCATGCAGGGGCGGCGGCTCGCAAGGCACTCGCAATCGAGGACGAGTAAAAACTTTACCCCACGGCGACCTAAACCATCGCTGTGGGGCTGATAAAAAGGGAGATAAAAAATGAATAAGTTTACTAAGGAACTGTACGAGTCCCACAAGGCAACCTGTGTAGCTATCGGCGGCGACCTTGCGGCGTTCAGAAACGCCCTGTCTACCATCGGGACGGTATCAGAGGCAAGCAGGGTGTTCAGCGAGAACATCAATGTCCGTATGCCCTGTGCAATGGCAGAAGCTGAGATTGGCGTGGATGTGAAAAAGGACATCGCCGAGATTCAGGGCTGTATGCTTGCCTGTCAGGTGCTGATGAACGATGAGATGGTTTCGAGAGCGTTTTATCGGTGCGTGTGCAAGGCACAGATGCGTGGAGCGGAACTTATCGGCGAGTCCGAACTGTTCAATTCTTTTGCAAAAACGATGTACACCTTTATCCGCCACACCCTGCCGATGTTGAGTCTCAACAACTACCAGTACCTTATCAAGTTTGACTTGGAACACAGCGTTACTAACGGCGATGCCAACGCTGTCAGAGGCAACAAGACGGCTATGAAATTCATCTACGATGAGTTTTTCGGCGAGTAAACTACAACCCCCCTTACCCGTGATGGGCGAGGGGGGTGTTTGTTATTCACCGTGTGCGAGGGCATCCTCGCAGACAAAAGAATCATCGTAGAATGCTTTGTATATATGCTGGGCAATGAGTTTGACGCAGGTGGTGACGATACCGTTTCCCGCTTGCTTGTATATGTGCGGCACGGTTACACCGAGTTTTCGCATTTCGTTGCAGTTTACACGCATCCCCATCAGCCGATAGCACTCTTCTGGGGACATCTTTCGGACGGCGTATCTGACATCGCCCTTGTCTCCGAAGTACTTCTTTAACTGTTTGGTAATGGCATCCGACTTTATGTACGGAGTAGTCCCATCCGTTTTGCACAAGACCATGTACTTGCCGCACTTCGTGTTCAATGTTCCCATAACGCCTCTTCCGAAAACATACTTGTACATCTTGTATTCCCCCGGAAGCCCGCAGTCGCCAACGATGGTTATATCGTGCCGTTTGCTATCCTTTATCATTTCCTGCTCCCTTGGGACGAAACGGTCTTGTGTAAGCTGGGTGCAGAAGTATTTTCTGTCTGGGATTTTATCGAGAACATCTTTCAATAGCCGCTTCAACGGCACAGGTTCTGGGAAAGTGAAGCCAGAACCGATGTCTTTCCTTGTGTACACAGCGTATACCCGCTTTCTGTTATGCGGAACACCATAGTCCTTTGCGTTCAGCATGGCATAGGAACAATTATACCCGATGTCAGAAAGCAGATTATTTAAGTGTTCAAATAACCCGATGTATGCGCCTGACATAAGCAGTGATACATTTTCAAGGAAAAGGAATTTCGGCAATTTGCCTCTGTCCTTTTGGTTGTTCAGTATACGCACTATCTCCCAAACAAGACCAGAACGGGTAGGATTGCCGTCTTTCCATGCCTCGTAGGACATACCTTTCCGTTCCCCGATGTAGCTTATATCTGTGCATGGGAAAGTAAAGGTCAATATATCGGAGTATGGGAAGTGGTCGATAAGCGATATGTCGCCGAAGTTCTGCTGAAGATGAACGGCAAGCCACACCTTGCGGATGAATGGTTCTTTTGCATTCTGCCAGTCGTACTTCTCTTTCGTTTTGAAATTGTACCCGATGTTTTTCGCCGACAGTTCGTCACGCATACACTCGATGTATGGGTAGTACTCGTAGTTCTGAACCGTTTCCTTGGTCATGCCGCAATGTATCACAGCGTATGATACGATTGAGTCTATGTCTATATCCGAAGTACCTATCACCTTTAGGTCGAAACAACCAGAGTTTTTGAACCCTTGTTCCTGCATACCTATACCAGTGAATGTAGTAATCATTGTCAGCGATTCCATGAGCGTTCCTTTCTTATTTCGATGCGGAAGTTGGTTGCGAAAAGAATTTCAATGTCTGTTTCATTGATTCTCTGAAAACTTAAATAGTAAACTACTCCAACAAGGGGGTGAGAACACCAATGAAAGATTACGGTTTAACAGAAAAAGGTATCCGCATCAAACGGCTTTCTGATATAATGGACGAGATTCACGATGACTTGACGGAGAAGTGGGGAGTGAATACCCGTCAGAACCCGCAGTCATATCTGAATGTTCTGATTACGGACTTCTCGGATAGAATAGCAGAACTTTGGGAAGTTGGGCAGGAGATTTACTACTCTGCGTTCCCGATGACGGCAGAGGGAGTATATCTTGATAATGCCGCACAGTACGCTGGGCTGTATCGTGGTCAGGGCAGACAATCTCAATACTATCTGAAATGCACTGGGCGTGACGGCAATGTAATCCCGTCTGGGCTTGTCGTTTCCACGAACCTCACCATGTCACCTGTCACATACCTCACTATCATGAAGTCCTACCCGATGTCGTTGGACAGAACAAATTACGCCGAAGTCCGTTTCCCGACAGACGAGTATTTCACGGATGATAGCGTGGATGACGAACTGTACATTACCATTAACGGGCGTGAAGACCCTGAAAGCGGTGAACTGAAAGACGGCGAGCGTTTCCATGTGAACGGGAAAAAGCAGTATACAGTAACGGAGTATGTCTGGGAATGGGACTATGAGTCCGAGTCGGCTTCCGATAAACTGCCAGATGACTTCGATGATGTGCAGGATGCCGAGAACCACAGACGGAAAGACCTCGAAAAGCCGCCCGTGGTAACAAAGAATGATGATGGCACTACCACTACCACAACAACGGAGATATACGAGAAAGATGGTATCCAGTACCGAAAGGTGATTACGGAAAGCAGTCGTATCCCCGATGCAAAGTATGTTTTCGAGGAGTTTGAGAAGCAGATAAACGCAAGCGGAGTGGGTTCTGATTACTTCACCGCAAAGTACGAGTCGAGGGTGAACGGAAGTGAAACAATCCACTACCTGTTGCTCACGGCGAAAACGGCGACAGGCAACCACAAGGTCGCATTATCAAAAGAGCTTACAACGGAGCGTATGTCTACGATATGCACTTTCATGACCGAGGATTACGGCGACATATATCTTCCGAATGGCTCTGTTACTGCTATTCACGGAAACGAGTCTGGCTTGGAAAGCGTGGTGAATGTCGGCAACTACATTCCCGGAAGTGTTGCCGAAACGGATACGGAGTTCCGCAAATCCTACATCGACAGAATCTTCTCGCACTCCAACCGTATGTGTGACAGTATCCGAAGCGCAATCCTCAACAATGTCCCGAATGTTATCTCCTGTCGTGTTTTTGAAAATATAACCGACTTCTATGATAGCTACGGCAGACCGCCTCACAGCGTTGAGGCAGTGGTACAGGGCGGCAACGAGGACGAGATTGCAGTACAGATATTCAACACAAAAGCCGCTGGTATCAATACATACGGCGATGTGGAGTTGTTTGTAACAGACGGCGGGCAGGAAGTTCCCATTCGTTTCAACAGACCAAAGAAGATTATTG
The DNA here is from genome assembly GCA_045641145.1 of Paludibacteraceae bacterium. Taxonomy (GTDB): domain Bacteria; phylum Bacteroidota; class Bacteroidia; order Bacteroidales; family Paludibacteraceae; genus Colicola. Next base: position 76,107 of record JAZUGJ010000073.1, on the reverse strand, counting down.
TAAACTTCGATGTTGAGGTTTCGCCTTTGGACGATGGCTCACAGGCGATTGATGCAAATACAGCGGAGTATGATACTTCTCTCAATGGCTGGCAGGGTGTCATTAAGCAAATCATTATCAAAAAGGTAAACTCTCTCGCTTCGGGCGAGAGCGTTATCCCGCAGGATTTGTTTATGACAGACATCTATAAGAATGTCAGCGGTATCGACTACATCAAGGTTCGTATGTGGACGGACAGGGATGTTATCGAGTTCTATGATACGGATGAGGATGGCAACCTTACAAGCGAGGTTACTTCCCGTGAGTACACCACACATAAGAACCTGTACTTCGACTACAACGAGATAGCGGTGACCTCGGACGATAACATAAAGATTACGGTCGAGGGTGAAGAGCCAGAAGAAGACGGTGAGAGCGATGATTATTGATTTTCAATCAGAGTACGGAAAACTTCTGCACGATGATATGCCCCACCAGTACCAGAATCGGGAAAAGACGGCGTTTCTTCTCGATGCGATAGGTAAGCAACTGGACGATGTAAAGGCGTTCCTGTGTAGCGTTATGATACACAGGACGCTTTCTACAACAAGCGGAATACAACTTGACTACATCGGCAGTATCGTTGCTATGACAAGGGCAGAGGCAAAGCGGATGTTCAACAGAACGGGTGACTTATCCGATGCGTTCTACCGCCGTGCTTTGTACTACAAAATCATGCTGAACTTCAGTAGCAGTACATACGGCGACATCTTGAAGTATCTCCGCTTGTATTTTAGTCGTGTGGGTGAAGAAAGTGACTTCGTGCCAAGAAACGACAGGGATATTCTCGGTTTCCATATCACAGAAGAAGTCCAGCATCCAGCCGCAATCATCGTGGAAAGCGGCGATGGAACTTCTGATGATAACCCGTTGCCGACCTCGCAGGAAATCAACGCTATGGTGGAAACAAAAATTCCCCGTGGCGGCGGTATCGGTATCCGCTATAGGATATGGACGGCAGAGGACTTCAACACATATTTCAAGATGCTGACGAAGAATTTGATTGACATCGAGTGTGCCGTTGAGCCTTTCGGTAGCTGGAATGAAAATAATGCAAGTCATATATGGCTGGTGGACGAGAACGGGAACATCCTCGCCGATGCAGACGGAGACCTGTATGTATACGAACACAAGCACCTCGTTCACGATTACTATGCGAATGAGGCATCCAATATCCTAACTGCTGATAAATCCGAGCAGGAGCGTGATGTGATTATCGGCGATGAACACCTCGTTGAGATATAACAAGGGGGATTGAAAATGTCAGAAACAATGTACCTGCTGTGCGAAGTCGGCGAACCCGACCAGTTCAAGTTCGCTGGCGACCAGACAGGCAAAGAAGTCCGTGCCAGTTCATGGTACGATGGAAACTGGACGACTGTGTACCGTTTTACGGACGCAAGCGTAGGCGACAAACTCGCTGATGCGTACCAAGACATGATATGTAACGGGAATATCGGTTCTGCTGACACGAGCCTTGCACAGTCATCTCCTGTCAGCAGAAAATCTTATATGCGCCGCCTTATCGCAAATGCGAGTGGCATCGACTACGATAAATGGGCGGGCGATTCTTTTAACTACAGCGATGGCAAGTGGTATTCTCAAGGTAAAATTTTACCAGAAAAATGGAATCCGTATGCCGTAAAGGACGGAAGCACGGTAAGCCCCATGAGTGCGTTATACACCAACCTGCTTATGGTAACGCAGATATGGTATCACAAGTTCAGTTTTAAGGGCAAGAGCGTTGTCGTAGCAGACAGAGCGATGGACTCTTCGTTAAGCATCCCAGAGACAACGGATGGTACGCTTGATACATTCCTTTCCGCTTTCTATAACGGGGGCGAGAGCGAGGCTGTGCGTTCCGTGTACGGTGGTGTGAGTGTTCGATGCGATTATCAACCTTACTTTGAAGAGGTTGATGTAAGCGACATCTACACGCTGGATGCTGATACAGCAGAGGCTCTGAAAGACGAAACGATAAAGGTTGTTCATATCCGAAACTCCGTGGATGGGGCGAAGTCGTTTACCTACTCAACAACAACAGCAAAGTTCACAGGGTATACGGATACGAGCGGTAACTCAATCTATAAAACTTTGTACAAGTATACACTTGACAAATGCATGGAAGTGTATACTGGTGGTTCTAACGGCGATGCTCTTGTGCCAAGAGGCGGCGAGAGTGCGGCAATCAAGTCACCAAAGAACCTTGTGCGTGGCGACATACTTGTATCGGATAGCGGAAAGGTCGCTGTCTGGTGCTGATGCATTATCAATAACAGAAAGGGGGCAGGGTAATGAAACCAGTAATGACGGAGGCGGGTTTTAACGCAATGGTCAAGGCACTCGCAGGCACTCCTCTTGTGTTCACAAAGATAGCTATGGGTTCTGGTGCATCTCCGATTTCAAAGGCGAAAACCGACCCGACAAAAGCGACTTCTTTAAGAAAGTGGGAGGTGAGCGTGCCTGTCGATTCCGTTACTGTTGATGAACACGAGGATTACGCCCAGATAAACGCCATCTTCACCAACGAGTTCATGGAGAAAGAGTTCGAGTGGACAGAGGTCGGCATCTATTGCAGTATCGGACAGTCGAATGATATTGACATAAGCTCACCGCCGAACGAGGACATCCTGTACGCATACGGGCATTGCAAGTACGAAAAGGATGACGGCGTAAGCATAAAGATACCGTCAGCAGGAAACGAAGTGTTTGAGTTGCGGTTCAGATACCATGTGTACGCAAGCGGGGCGGCAGAGGTCACACAGAGCGTTCGTGACGAATTGTACGCCGAATCCACACAGAAGTACGGTAAGGTACTGGAAAAGCACTTGACCGACTACAAGAACCCGCACAGAACAACCCTCGAACAGTTGGGATTGAAAATAGAGGATGGTGTCGGGGATAAGGTGTCCCATTCCGTGTCAAATCATTCCCTTAATATCGACACTAAACTTGAGGACATGAGTGCGTCCGAGATGCTTGACATCATAACGGCGATGCAGAGAAAACTTATCGCTCTTTCCGCAGGAACGGATGTTGTGGATGAAACCAAACTGGAATGGCTCAAGGACTAACAATCGGCGATGTGCGGTTTTCATTGAATTTTTTAAACCTATATGTATAATAAACAAAAACCGTTGTGCGGTAGGGTGGTGAGAAGATGATACCTGTCGAAGATGCGGCGAACAGCTTGTATCGAAAACTGAAAGCAGAATTGTCAGATACAAAAGCAGAATTGTCTGGTATAATGGACAAATTGGTGGTCAGTGCAAAAGAGGATATGAACGAGTTCACCGAAAGTCCAGCGATGTTTGTTGGCTCTAAACAAACCACGACTAAAAATCTTCCGTTGAGTTTTGCGGATGACGCTTTTCGTGTGAACAACGATGACCTGCTCGGTAACGGTAGCGTTATCGTTCAAACCATCGAAACAGACGGCGGTCGTATGTATCGGCGTTCTGGCAAACAGAACGGAGTCTCTGTGTCGTGGGGTAGTTGGATTGAGTTGACAAATATTGCCAGTTTGAAAATCGAGGTATCCGATGTTTCTAACACAGATACAAAGAGTGCCGATTTTGAAACAATATAACAGGAAAGGGTGATTGCGTATGGCTGAAAACAAGAAGATTAACAGAGTCATGATTGACTCGACAACCTACGATGTAGTCGATACCACTTCTGTGAAGTTCGACAAGGTCGTGGTTGGTGACATTACTCTCGAAGCCGATACCAACTCCGATAGCATTACCATTGAGGGCGGCGGCGCATTGGACATCGTTCCTAATGCCGCTTCAGATGGTCTGCTGTTTGATGTCGGCGTAAGAGAGGGAACTTCGTATAATCTTGACGATTATACGAGTGCGACAATTACTAACGGCGCATATTACATTCACAAACCGAGCGGCACACCACTTCTGAACTCCCCGGCGACTTCCACAACCGTTGAGGAACATTACATCATTGATGTTCGTTCATACGGCACGGGGGCGGAGCAGTACGGCGTTCAGAAACTGTACCGTGTGGTCAACGGATACGCCCGTGATACTTGGTATCGCTTCAAGGTGGCGGGCGTGTTTGCGGCTTGGGTTAAACTGGATGACAGCGATGCCCCTACACTTGTCGGTGCGAACTTGAACAACCTGCACGGCGAGAAAGACTTCTCCTATGTCGGGGACTATCTGCTGTCTTACAACGCATCAAGTCCGAGTGAAAATACACCAGCGGGTTATGAAAAGGTTCTCGCACTTATCAAGGTCGAGAGAACAACCTATACCGTTTCCAATGGTGGAACATACCCTGCTTATCGTATCTACAAGCAGACATTCAGAACCGTTACCCAGAACATCAGCATTCCAGAGCAGGAATTTACGAGAACTTTGTATATCTGCACCGCCGATGGTTCTTACACAAAGGACGGCGAAACGGTAAACTATTCCCGTGGTGATTTGTATAAAGCTACCGATTGGGTACGCCAGACTTCTCTGTCTTACTCCGTATCCGCAAGCGGCAACACCATCACGATGACCCCGAGTAGCGGCACAGCTACTTCTATTACCATTCCCGACTGGGTTGGTACAAGAGCGACAGACAATAACCTCGATAACTATACGACTGCTGGTTCTTACTACTTCCAGTATGCAAGCGGTCTGGTTACTCTTGAAAATAACTTCCCCGAAGCCTCCACAACGGATTGTCGTTATGTTCTGTCTGTGTATAACGCAGATGGCGGCAGAACCGTTCAGCAACTCTACAAGGTCGCAGGCGGCAATGAGGGAAAGACTTGGTATCGTTATAAGAACAAGGACGGCTGGCAAAGCTGGCACAAACTTCTGACCGAGGTCGATGTTCCCTCTGGTTCTGGATTGACGGATACCGTTGTGGCAGTTACCGCCGCGTCTTCTGCTACACCTGTTCTGGCTACAGGAACTACACCTACAACGGCTATGACAGGTGCAGTTACCGATAGTCAAGTTACCATTGACGGTAGCGGCAAGCTGTCCGCAAAGGATATTGCCGTGACTAATTCCCTTACTGTTGGCGGGGCGACAACCTTTAACGGCGATGTCACTATCGCAAGCGGAAAGAAAATCACAGGCGATGGTTCTGGATTGACCAACATCCCTATCACCGCCTTGCCCGATAGTGTTAAGAGTGCGTTCTCTTATGTCGGTTCTGTTAAGACTAAAACGGAACTGGATAAGATTACTGCCACAAACAAATACTACAAGATTACGAGCGGTGCAGTTGCCGTAAGAACCACCACTGCCTCTGGGTACTCTCTTATCCGCACAGGCGATGTGATGAATGTGTGGAGCGGTTCTTCTGAATCAGATGGCATGAATTATGTCTGGACTGGTTCTACTTGGGATGCCCTTGGATTGACCTATTCAATTCCAGATATTCCGAACAACTTCTCCTCACTCACAGTTGCGGGAACGGCAGTTAATCCTGCCACTTCAACTTCCGCATTGTCCATCACGGCGGGAAGTGCCATTACCCTGACACCTGCTACTGGCGCATTTTCAATCGCCGCCGATACTGCCACCGCCTCTGCTCTCGGCGTTGTGAAGCCCGGAAACGGAATGGCGGTTGATGCGAACGGAGCATTGACAGTTAACAGAGAAGCGGTTGCCACGATTACTGCCGCAACTGACATGAACACCATCAAGGCGGCAGGACGCTATTATGCGAATGCTGACTCAAACGCAAGCACGCATAACAAGCCATCTACTGGCGTGGGTATCGTTCATGTGTTCAATGGCAACACAAATGATACTCCTGCGGCGAGTTCTTACTGTGTGCAGTTGTGGTTCTCACCGACTGATACAGCGAACGATGCCGTTATCCGCATTTTCAATGGTAGCTCTTGGGGTAGCTGGATGCCCGTTGCCACAAAGGCTGGCACAGGTATCAATGTTTCCGCAAACGGAACAGTTTCTCTGGATACGGATTATGCCTCAAAGGTTTCTGTCGAGCGGGCTGTTACTTCTGGTACGAAACTTGCGACCATCACGATTGACGGCACATCTACAGACCTCTACTACTCCGATACCAACACAAAGAATACCGCAGGCTCAACTAATACCACGAGTGCCATTTACCTTATCGGTGCAACCTCACAAGCGGCAAACCCGCAGACTTATAGTAGCTCCAAGGTGACTGTGACAGATGGCGCACTTGCCGCCTCTTCATTGTCAACAACTGGAAACGCTTCTGTCGGAGGCACATTGCAAGTGACCTCAACTTCTACCTTTAAGGATGCCGCAACCTTTGAAAAGGGCATTACCCTTACTGGTACAAGTAAGATTTCTGGTTCTTCCGTTACCGCCGCATCCACAAGCTCAGTCGGTACTGTTCAACTGGAAACTGCAACCGATAGCACAAGCACTACTACCGCCGCAACGCCGAGTGCCGTTAAAGCCGCATACGATTTGGCAAGTTCTGCGTCAGCCGCAGTTGCCACAAAGAGCGGTACGGATATGAACCTCAACTCCTATACGGATGATGGTAATTATTACATCGCCGCAACCGCAGGAAGTGTTACAGCGGATAATAACTTCCCGATTACAAGTGCCTCTGCTATTAACTTCACACTCGAAGTGATTTCTTACGCAAACAGTAACGGGCGACTGGTTCAGCGTTTGTATGAGATTTCCAATGTCGCTAAAACGGATAGAGAGTGGTACAGAGTCAAGGTTGTCGGGGATACTGGCTGGCAAAGCTGGCATACGGTTCTTACAGATAACCTTATGTCCGATGCCACCAACTCCGAATCCTCTACCACCATCGCATCCGCAAAGGCGGTTAAGGCGGCGTATGACCTTGCGACCGCCGCAAACACAACTGCTTCCGCTATTACCAATGCGAACAGCACTAAAGCTGGTCTGGTGAAGCTGTCCACTACTTCTTCTACCGATACAGACGATACGGTGCTGTCCTCAAAGGCAACTCAAAGCGCAATCAGTTCTGCCGTGTCAACCGCTATCAGCGGCGCATACGAGTATGTCGGCTCTGTCAAGAGTACGACAGAAATGAACAAGATTACCGCTACCAATAAGTTCTACTCCATCTCCTCTGGCACAGTTACCGCACGAAGCACTACTGCTACTGGATACAAAGAAATCCATCCCGGAAACATTGTTAATGTGTGGAGCGGAACGACAGAGTCCGATGGTATGAGTTACGCTTGGACAGGCTCAAAGTGGGATGCGCTCGGAACGGCTTATAACGCCGCAACTACAGGCGCACTCGGTCTGGTCAAGGTCGGCGATAACATCTCCGTGAGCAACGGCGAGATTTCCGTTGACTTCTCCACCATTCCTGCGGTAACTTCTACTGCCAACGGACTGGCAATTGCCAACGACAAGAAGATGTTCGATGCGGGCATTTCCAATATCACAAAGGTCTATAACTATAGCAGTAAGACAACGAAAGACTCTACACCCGATGTGTTCAAGAAAGCAACGGTCAACGATGCTGAAGTGGATGTTGTTTCTTTTGACCAGTTCCCGTTGGCAACCAGAGTGTACGGTATCTACGGCAACCTCAAAGCTCCTGCTTACTTCGATACCGCCACCACACCATCTGATGCACCAAACACAGCGACATACTACACTCTGCGCCAGTACGCATACGATAGCACATACAAGTACATGGTTCAGATTCTGTTCCGTCTGGCATCAAATGCTATGTGGATGAGAACGAGAAACGGCGACTCCTATAACGCTTGGACTCGTATTGATAATCAGAGTGTGAGCGGGGGCGGCGGCATTACCGATGTTAAGGTCGGAACGGCTTCTGTTGTTTCTGGCGATACCGCAACCATCCCTGTCGCTACCACTTCCGTATACGGTGCTACCAAGCTGTCAAGCAGTACCTCTTCTACTGCTACTGACCTTGCGGCAACCCCGAAAGCAGTCAAAGATGTGGCTGATTCTCGTCTGGAAAAATATGCCATTACGCAAGTGGATACGGACTTGAACAACTACAAGACACAGGGCATCTACTACATTTCCAATACCTCAACCGAAAACAAGCCGAGCGAGGCAACTGCCCAGTACGGCGTACTTCAAGTGTACTCCGCTGAAGCTTCTGGTTCACGCTCAATCCAGATTTACACTTCTCTGGATACTTCCGTTTCTGGCACTTCAATGTTTATGCGTTCCTATGCGTCTGGTGCATGGAAACCGTGGATAAGAATTGCAGAGCGGGCAAGAGATGGCTTCGGTTGTTTCCTTGTGTACGGAAATGATAATAAGACAAAGATTGCCCAGATTACGGATAACTCAAGCTACAGCGAAATCGAAGTCGTGTGCGAGTCCACAGAGGTTCTGGACTGCAACAGTTTCACTACCGCAGGTCACTACTACTTCGATACTACAACATTGTTTGCATCCTCTGCAAACTTCCCCACAACAGATAGTGGCGGACATCCTGTTGGTTATCTGGAAGTTATCCCCGGCGACTGGCACTCCACTCCTACAAGAGTTATGCAACGCTTTACGGCGGGATATTCAGCGACTACTTCTTTACCGCTGTCAACTTCATACAAGCGTATCTACATTGGCAATACAACTGGCTGGACTGCTTGGAATCGTGAAACAGTTACCGACATTGACACGGCAAATCACAAACTTATAATCAAGTAAAAAGCTACTTTTCGGAGGGGAAACTATGGTTATCGCTCTTAAACAGAGAACGCAGGACGGATATGTCTGGGATTTCATTGAAAGCACAGGGTGCAAAATTAAGAACGATGAACACGACAAGATGGTATCTTTGATTTACTATCGGGCGTTCCTCGAGCCGAAAGAAGTGATGGCAGAGAACATTGCCTATCTCGCTATCAACGGCAATGAGTTCATTATCAAACGATAAGATAAACCGTGCGGCAGGGAATAACTCCTGTCGCACGGTTATAGAAACGGGGGTGCGATTGTGCCTTATATAGATAGCATTGAAGTGTTCGGTACGGATTATGCTTTGAGCGAGAAAGCAGAGTTTGTCCATATAGCAGACTATGTTTTACAGGATGTTTCGGCAGGTCAAAGCAAAACGCTTACCGCAAGCGTTACTATTGACGGCGAAACACAAACGGTGAACAAGTGGAGAATGGTATACCTCGAATTTACCTCGGCTGATAGTTCGCTAAAATCAAACGGATACAGAATATACTTCAAGACAGGAACAATGGGGAACACGGACGGGTTCCGTGTTAATATGACTGGAAAGGCGACAACAGGAAAGAAATGGTACGGCATGGGTTGTGTACTTGATAATGGGACAAAGGTTTTGTCGTGGAACTCGAACTTCGGGAACGAGAACTTATATACGGACAGCTCGAATACAGGGCTTGCAAGGGATTACTCTGGCGGCATAACTGGTCTGTATATATACTGGTCATCAAGCCTCGGATGTAACGGGACATTATCAGTATACGGCGTTCCGTACTGATTGGCGTATATCGACACTATGGAAGTTTTCGGGGTTGATTACGACTTGGTAGACCACGCAGAGTTTGTCCACATCATGGATATAAACCTTACTGGCGGTACAAGTGTAATACAATCCCTTAAACTTCAAGAGGGAGAACAAACGATAACGCATTGGCGAAAACTTTATTTTCATTACCACATAGATTGCAACTCCAGCAATCACGGGCCGAGAAAGAACTCGTACATATTCCTGCAAAACGACCCCGCAAAGAACAACAGCACAAGTGTTCCACGCATCTTTATGCTATCGTCAGCGGATAACAAGGTTGCAGGAAGTTTCGACTGGCACGGGTATGTGGAGTTCGGAAAAGGGTACATGAAATCGTGGATGACAGAGCTTGGGGTAAATAATGATATTCGAGGCTCAAGCGGCGGTATGATGCAGACCACCCATTATGACGGTGGATGTACTGGGTTATACATTACCAATCCAACAACATCTGGCTACAACTTTAAAGGCACTCTTGAGGTATACGGAGTGCCTGTTTAACGGAGGATAATCATGGCTTATCTGGACAAAATCGAAGTCTACGGAAACGAGTATGATATCCGTGACGGCGGGAATTACGAAACAATCGGCACTATATCGAGTTCATCTGGGACTATGGTATATACTGATACGGCGGGTTACAGAAACCTTATCATTACTTATAACGGCGGTACTCTTGGTACTAACACTACAACAATCACTCTGACTCTTGCGGGTGGAAAAACTTGTACAATGAGTTTGAAAGGGACTGCGTCAAGTGGGTACTGGTTCGGCGTGTTTGACTGCATCGGTTCTAATTTCTACAGAACCTATTTCTGCAATACTACTCAGACCACGTCAAGCGCAGTTTCCCAGAGTATGAACACGAACGGATGCGGCATCACAACCGCAAATGGAAACACCTGTAAGACGATTACCGTCACAGGATACCAAACAGGTACTATTACTATTTACGGCACAAAAGCCTAATTGGGGGGTGCTTATTTTGCAGTACATAAACTCCCTTGTCTACAACGGGAAAAAGCACTTTCTGAAAGACAACAAAAGCATGGCAAAGATATGGACGCACCAGTTCACCGCAAACGAAGTAGGTCGTTCACTATCAACCGATGGAACGGAGTCTGTTGACGGAGCAGTTCCGAGTATTCTGATTACAAAGACCAGCAAGGACGAGGTTCTGTATTACGCAAATCCGTCCGACAGTTCACCAGAGTACCGTTTCATGACAGGATACACGGACAACGGCGATGGGACATTCACATACAACGATGGGCTTTATGACTTCACAGCAAAGAGTTCAAGTAAGTTCTATAAGAACATTTTCAAGTCTGACTTTTTCGGAGAAGAACCTGTATCCTTTGCGGATATGGGTATCAAGTCTGGTGTTATCCGTATCTCGTATAACGGAAAGAAAGCTGGCGGTAAGAACCTTGTGAAGCCTGCATCCACGATGTATCTTATCGGTTCTGAAACAAGCACTTCCCCGAGTACCGTACTCCCGATACGGATACCAGAACAAACGATGAACAGCGTGTATACCCGCAGTATGATTTTCCGATTTTCATTAAATGAACAGATGTCATACTGGGATATAGAGGTGAGCGAGTTCAACCAGTCCCATTCCAGCAGTACCACTTCGCTGGTGACGAATTACGCTCCTGTTCAACAGTATCACGCTATCGGCTCACCGTTCACGGATTACTACAAGGACTATTATGGCAGTTCTTACATTTATGTAAACTCTCAAAAAACAATCAAAGGCTTGTATATCCCATCCGAGTCAATGCCCGCTATCGGAATGGTAGTCGAGTTCTGGGCTGATATCGACACGGATTACGATATTAAAAAATAACCCCGGAGGTTAATGAAAATGAGATACATCCAAGAAGATGGCGTTCTGCGTGAGATGACTCCCGAAGAGGAAGCCGACTATGAGCGCATTGCACAGGAAATTGAGCAAGAGGAACTGAATAGAGAACCTACAGTTGAAGAACGAATCCAGCAATTGGAAGATGCTCTGGTGGAGCTTGCTTCACTTCTGTAAAAACTAAACAAGGGGGGTAAGGCATGAAAACGATATATGCAACAAATCCAGTAGATGTCCTTCACCTCGGCAAACAAGGCGAATACGGCAACACGCAGGTGTACTTCCCTGCTACTGGTCTTTCAGACTGCACCGTTATCATTCTCAATAAGCGTTGCGGCGAAACATACCCTTACGCTTGCATGGGAGAGTTCGTCGTCAAGAACGGCAAGCACTTCTTTGTATGGTCTATCGGTTCGGCGGAAACCTGCAAGCCCGGCAAGGGTGCTGTCGAGATAAATTTTTACTTCGATAACATCCTGCAAAAGAGCGCAACCTATACCACTTATGTTTCTATGTCAGTAGAGAACTCGGAGGACTATGTTCCCGTGGCTATGCAGACATGGGTGGGCATGATGATGCAGAACACGGCACAGTCCCTGAAGTACTTCACCGATTGTCAAAAGTTCTACGAGGACTGCAAGAAGTTGCGTGACGAGATATTCACCTTTGACGCTGGGGACGAGTCCAATGACTTGGTGAACACTCTGAACAAGGTGTTCGCCGCATTGGATGAGGTCGAGGGCAAAATCGAGAACATAGCCGACAAGGAATATGTTGAAAATGCGATTTCCTCAAAAGCGGACAAGGAAGAGATGGCAGAAGAACTGCTCAAAAAAGCAGATGCAAGCACCGTTATTGCAGAACTCGCCAAGAAAGCCGATGCAGAGGCTGTACAAGCGGATTTGAATGACAAGGTAAGTAAAGATACCCTTGACGAAAAACTCGCTGACAAAGCCGATAAAGCGGCTATACAGGCGGCTCTCAATGAGAAAGTCAGCAACGAAACTTTTGAACAGGAAATCGACAAGAAAGCTGACAAAGAAACCTTGGACGAGGTGGTCGAGCAACTGTCCGAAAAAGCAGACAGTACCGCCTTGTATTCTGTTCAGCAAGAGGTCGAGAAGAAAGCGAACCAGACCACGGTGGATGCGATTGCTGGCAGGTTGCTGGAAAAAGCAGACGCAAGTGCTGTCAACGATGCGTTGAATACAAAGGCAAATAAAGATTATGTTGACGGTGTTCTTCACACAAAAGCCGACAAACTGACGGTGGATACCGAACTGGACAAGAAAGCCGACAAGGACTATGTTGAAAATAGCCTTTCCGCTATGCAGGGCAAACTGAAAGCTGGTTTCGGCATCACAATCTCTGAAACGAATACAATATCCGTTTCCCTCGGAATGGCAGAGGGGGTAGGTTTCTGATGTACTACATCATTAACGGCGAAACCTTAAAGTCTATTGCGGATGCCATCCGTGCAAAGACGAACTTCGAGGGAGACATAGCGGTTGAGGATATGGACGATGTTATCTTGAGTATTCGTGTAGCAGAGGATAACGACTACAAGGTGATACTTGAGGGCGGGTTCAAAGAGCTTATTATCAAAAGCAATGTAGAACAGATACGCCCGTATTGCTTCGATTACTGCGACACCTTGTCTTCCGTTACGATGCCGAGAGTCACCAAGATTGGCGAAAGTGCGTTTGCTTACTGCGATAGTCTTGAGCGGGTTGATATGCCGAGTGTCACCAAGATTGGCGTTAATGCCTTTTCACGGTGTATCTCTTTGCGGGATATAACGATGCCGAGTGTACAGGACATAGGCGGACAGGCTTTCCAGAGATGCAAATCCGTTGTGTCCGTTTATATGCCCGCAGTCGAGAGCATCGGATATACGGCTTTTGATAATTGCACCAACCTTGAGAGCGTGTATATGCCCTCTATCACAAGTATCGGTCAAGGGGCTTTTGCCGATTGCGATAGCTTGCGTGAGGTAGAGTTGGGAGAAGAAGTGCCGTATATTTCTGGCAAGGTTTTCCCGTCCACGATAGCATCAATCCTCGTTCCCGAAAGTGCGTATTTCAAGTATCTGGAAAACCCTGCTTTCGAGGTCTACAAGGATAAGATAACAGTTAAGAAATGATGAGGTAATCTTATGGTAGCTATTTATGTGCGCAGAATTAAGTCTGGGATTATGACGATTGAGGAAGTGCCCGAAAGATGGCGTAGTGCCGTGGAAGAGGCTCTCCGATAACGCATATTGAAAATGAAAGCCGAGGTGCGAAATCGTACCCCGGCTTTTTGTTATTCCTGCGTTTCGACAATCTCGCCGTCAACAACACTGTATTTTCGGCAGAAGTCCAGTATCCACTTGTTCAGTTCCTGCGTTCCGTATTCCAGATACCTTGTGCCGAGGGAATGGAAGTCCCATCCCGGCTCTTTGGTATCCCATTCCAGTTCGCCAATCACGAAACAGTAGGAAGTGACGGTCTTGTACTTGTGTTCGGTAAGGGAATAGGTTTCGGTCGGCTTGCACTCTTCCCACTTCACGATATGTATCCTGTACGGAAACACATCCTTGTCTGAACCGAAAAAGACAACCTTTGAAAGCCCGAACTCGTTGTGCCGCATTGATAAAATTTTATCTCGTAATGTCATCTCTGCTCCTTATACTGGGCAATAATATCCCGTGCAATAGTCTTGATGTTCGGAAAGGCTTGTATGTATCCGTCAACCCGTGCCTTGCAGACAGGGGTGGATACGCTTTCCGCATTGAACTCGAACTCGAACCTGCACATGGCAACGGATGCGAGGATTACTCTCACGAACTCGCAAAACCCATCGAACCCGTACAGGTATCCGCCATCAAGCACAGGAAACCTGTACCGTGCCTTACTGCGGAGATACTTGCGTACTTCTTTTTCGACCTTTTCGTTTACCCGTGGGTAATCAAAGATGTTGTACTCCTTTAACCCGCCGCTGTCAAGTCGGAGTATGTAGTATTCAAATCGCATTTTCAACCCCCTTTCGGGGGACGCCCCATATAGGGGCATCCCTGTGTGTTACTTCTGGAACTTCAGCGCGTAGAATAGGTATGGCTCTTCTTTGTGGTGAATATTTACCTTGACCACATCGGTGAGGGAGAAGCCGCTTTCCATGAACACACGGATATGCTCTACGATAGCGGAAGTTTGTGCGCTGATGGTAAAGGTGGTGATACCGAGGGTATCGAACAGCTCTGCATAGTCGTAATTGTTGCCGAGGTCGAATGCCCGCCCGTCAAGGTCGGGGAACTCGTTGTCACGGGCAATCTGGGCGGTAAGGATATGCAGAAGCCCGTAATAGGGCGTACCGTACTCATCCGTGATACGCTCACAGATAGCGTGGCGTTCCTTGTCCAAATCCGTGCGCTCATGGCGGCTCATGTGTGCGGTCATCTCGTCAATAGCGACAATCCGCTCGACTGCTTCTTTAATCTTCTGTTCCATTGTACTCTCCTTTACAGTTTAAACTTGACGGCGAACGCATCGACCTTGCCGCCGCACTCTTTCCAGTAGTCGCTGGTGTTCACCACGGTAACATCGTCAATGGTGCATCCGCACTGGCAGAACATATACAGAACCGCCGCAAATGCGGTGACCTGTGCGCTCATCGTGAACTCGTGGATACCAAGTGACTTGAAAGCGGCAACATAGTCATCCTCGTCCAGTCTGACAACATTCCGAGTGTCTATGTCGGGGTACTTGTTATCCCGTGTTTTCTGTGCCGCAAGGACATCCAGAATAACGGAATACTTCGTGCCGTATGCGTCCATGATGCCCGTGTAGATATCGTTGGTTTCTTCTCTGATACCCTCAACCTCGCTCGCATCGCAGACCTTGCGCCGCTCATGAAGTGCGACAAGACGGTCAACCGCCGCCATAATATCCTGCTTCATGTGGTTTACGCACGCACAGAGCGTGCCACTCCTTTCCATCTTAATTGGCACTATAATTATACCATCCCACTTCCCGTGTGTCAAGTATATTTTTGCGTTTTTTTATTTCCGATTAAAGGAAAAATCCCGTCCGTTCATTGTTTTTGAGAGGGAGCGGGGAATAAATTAAAGAGGCGGCAACGCATAATAAAAACAGAGAGGATACCGTAATGAACTCATTTGGTGGATACTTCACTTACGAGGATGTCAGACCGTATGCGGCGTTCAGAAGAACAAGCTGGGAGGACGATGCGTTTGTGGTTGATAATGGTGAAGAACTCATCTACACGACAAAGGACACCACGATTAGGAACTGGAAACCAAAGGCAAAAGACAGGAAAGCTAAAGACTGGGAAGTACTTGGATAAGGGGGTGAGAAGATGGTCAAAAAGATAACTGACATTCCGCAAGTGGACTTTACGGAACTGAACAGCAAGGCAGACTATATCGTTGTCCAGACACATGATACGAAACCGTATAAGACGGTGAACAGGGTGAATGCGGCTGATATGGCTAATTTCATTAAGTCCACTATAAGCGATGAATACAACGAGCGTCTGGTGGCGTTTGAGGGCGTTGTGAGCGGCATTAACCAGAGTATAGCAACATTAGGCGGCGATGCCAAATCGTTCCCTAAAGGCGGGGAAATGGGCAAGATAAGCGAAACAATCGAAGCCATAGCAGGAAGCCCGAGCGGAGAGCGTGGAGTGGTAGGTTCTGGTCTGTTCCCTTACGGCGGTGCTATGGGCGAGTATCACGACTATGCGATGAAGCACTTCGAGATGTTGCAGTCTGGCTTGGTTATAAACGACTTCTATAATGCTACCGAAAAAGTCCCTGTTCTGGACGAGGATGGAAACCCGACCTACGATAGTAACGGCGGCATCGTGTACCAGACCGTGAACAAGTACCAGAGCGATAAGGACGGGTTTGTTTATTCTTTGAAAAACGATAACGATGTAGCTTTGAGCAAGACCTTTACAATCAAAGGCAAGGATACCGTGATTGAAGTGCCAGCGAACGATAGGATTATGCTCACAAAGGAACAGGCAAAGGCTTGCGGTATCACCATCAGGAGTAGTGCCACACAGGGGGCTGGCTTCTGGAAGTTTGATAATGGTATGCAGGTCGAACTTGTCATAGGTCAAGCTGATAGCAGTACACCAAAGGATTGTGTGTTCCCGTGCATCGACCTCAACAAGTTTACAGAAATTGGAAACTTCATAGTATCCAACACGGGCGGGTATTACCTGTTTACAAACAAGCCGCCTGTGAAGCGCAAGCTCGTCTTTAACTTGACGAACAGGGCTATTGACGGCATCAACACGGATTACATCTGCCAGACATTTTCAAACAGAGCGGGCGAGGAGTATGTGCGCTATAGAGTGCTTTCTGGGAACGATGTGGTATGGACTGCGTGGACGGATTGTTCACGGCTTGTTATTTCGGAAGAGTCAACAGAAACAACAGGTGCGTTCACGCCAATCCTTGAAGCTGACAGAAGTTCCAGCATGATTAAGACATACAACCTGCAGTTCAGATAAGAGGTATTGATAATGGCAATTGAGAAATATGTGGATACAATCTCCGATGGTAGCGGGGAAGAGTACAAGGTGCGGGATACAACCGTGTGGGAAGTTCTGACAGGCTCAACCAAAACGAAGCCAACGCAAAGCGTTCTGCAAAGTGTAATCACTTCTGCCGTTTCATCCGCTGGTATGCTCCGTGTTATGCAGGGAAGTTATGTCGGGAACGGCGAGTACGGCATCAACAAGACGCTTTCATTTCGGAATTTTCAACCGCTTCTTGTGTTTGTCTATCCGCAAAAGAAAGATGAGTCTGGTGGAGTTATGATGAACCCGATAGACCATATAACGGCAACTGTTTCCGAATACTTCAGAACAAGTCAAGTTATCTGGACTAATACAGGTAGCAGTTCCACCGTTTCATGGAGCGGCGTAAACGATGCAGAACAGCTTAATGTAAACGGCGTAACATACCACTGGACTGCTATCGGAATGTAAAGGGGGGCGGTAAAATGAGTTTGATTAAACTCCCAGAAGTACCGAAAATAAAGCAAGCCGAAGTTACCGCTGAAACTTCGGTTGTAGCAGTACACCCAGAAGATGGTGTAAACAAAGTAAAGCGGATGGCGATGTCCGACCTACAGGGCGTTGTGATTGACGGCACGAAAGACTACCTTACCACTCTGATGGGCGACATAGAGGGTAAGATACAGGAGTTCGATAAGAACATTGAGGAGCGTCTGAAGCCCATCACCGAAAAGGTGGAGTACATTTTCAATGCACAGGCAACCACTGCTGGTTCAGCGACAGAATGCCTTGCTATCAAAGTGTACGGTAAGACTATCCTTGTCGATATCGGCAACAACGGCGGTGTCGAGTATGCCTATCAGCTTTGGAAAAATCTGACAGAGAATGAGATAACCCATGTCGATATCATAGCGATTTCCCATTGGCACAAAGACCATTACGGCGGACTTGCGGTTTACCACAAGATATACGAGAACGGTGTTGTCTGTACAAACGGGAAAACGGTCTACGAGGGCTTGTTCATCACGAAACCCTCTGCTATCCCATCCAATGTAGGCGGTTACTACGAGTGTACCGTGGACGGGAAAGCAAAGCTGGTGTTCCCATTATCAACATCCAAGACATCTACCCGCCTTATCACAAAGGATACAAAAGTCTATCTTCCTTATGGCTCACCCTGTATCGGGCATTATCCCAATGGAGCGACAAGCCCATCTGGGAGCGGAATGCGTTACGGCGGCATAGTAACCTTTATGGACTGGATGGACGCTTGTGGCGTTATCGACAAGTCCGCTATCGAATTCGCACCAGCGTCTTATTACGGCAAGGGAGTCAATGCGACAACCTATAACGGTAAGGATATAACTCCCGCCTTGCAAAGTGAACTGGAAGCATACAGAGAAACTTCAGATGTGTACAGCGTTGTTACCCGCTTTGAAAACGAAGTGGAGAACGACCTGTTCGGAGCATCCCGTTCCCCGGAAACGGATAACGAGAATAGTATCGTTCTCGAATACTCCAAGACGATGACTCCAAACAAACTGTTCGCAAATATCACATTCCCGTCCGAGGGCGATAAACTCGTTCTGACCAAAACGGAAAAGGACGGCGAAACGGCATACGATTTGGAGTATGTTACCTCAACTCCGAAAGATACTGCGGATAAGACCTACTGCGAGGATGAATTTTCAATCACTTTCGTGAATTGCACTTCCAGACCGCCGCAGAGAGCCGTTATAGCCGCTGTGGACGATAACGGCACAAAGAAGTATATCTATGTCTACAAGCGCAGATACAACGCTCCAAATGATTACTACGGCTATAGATACGAGATTTGTACCCAAGAAAAACTTTTCGAGAACGATGTCCAGTACACCAAGGACTTCAACCATCTGTATGATTTGGTAAGTTCTGGAAGTGCGGAGATATACCGTACAGAGAGAGCGAGATACTATGTAGACCTTATGCAGATACAGGAAGAGGTAGACGACTTCGCCAGCAAAGGCTCATCAAGCTACTCTACCCGTTATATTGAAAATGACTACTCCATGTGTCTGCTGGCAAACCACATGGGAAAGACCGTGTTCTTTTCTGGCGATATTTCCCGCTCCGCTCAAGAGCATATCATGCGTACAGGGCTTGTTCCTGCGGGAATAGACCTGTATAAGCATAACCATCATGATGCAAACTGGCAGTATAAAGACCAGTCCCTTACGATGCCGCAATGGGCGTACCACATCAAACCAAAAGAAATCGTGGTCTGTTGCGGAATAAACAACTCCACAAAAGCGTTCGCAACCGACTTGGAGTTCTACGGGAATACACCTACACAGCTTGCTTATAACAAGCCCGTCAAATACATTAGTGTCGGCGGGGTGCTTTTCCGCAAAAGAAGCGACTTGGATATAACTCCTATCAAGAGAGCGTACCCGCACAATCGCTTCGTTCTGTTCGTGGACTTCGGAGAACCAGACGAAAGCAAAGCTCTTGATAATACCCTTGTGCGTGATGGTACTTACTGGAGACCGTTCAGACGGATTTCCGATGCGGTAACTTACCTCGGCGGGCATAAGGATACCATATCAGCCGCAGAACCGTATATCGTGGTCAAGTGCCGTGCTAAAAACGGAACAGGCAATTACCTGCAACACAACTACTTCGGTTACTCCAAGCGGGTTAATACAGGTCTGGTTCAGAATAATGACAATTGGGCGGTAACGAAAACCACAACAAGTAGCGAGTTTATATCCTCTTACGGTTTCGGAAAGCGGATAAATATCGTTTCCGAACACATATACCGCAAAGGCACTCCCTCTCAAACCGCAACAGGTAAGTATAATGCCGATTGGGTAAATTGGATTAAACTGTACCGTATCCAGACACACATTTCTGTATACCCGAATGAAACAATCCGTATCGCTGGTTTCTGGCTTTCTAAAGCCGCAATCCATTCATCCTCTGCAAGTAACATCTCCGTTCGTGATAACGCCGTGGTCGATATCCAGAACTGTATAGCCGATACCGTGCATACGAACGGAAGTGACGATTACGATGAGTATAAAGCCACTACCGTTAGCGATGCTGGATTATCATTCCGCAGAACCAACTACGAACTGAACTTCGCCGAGTACTGCCAGATAGACGATGGCGGTGTCGTGACCAAGTACAGTAACTTGAAAGATGCACTTAACCATACCCTGTCGAGCGGAGAGAAGCCGTACAGAGTCGCTATCGGTAAGGTAGGGGCATACAAAGGTAAGACTTTCACCGTTACCTACAAGAGCGCAACATACGCTTCTTGCAAGTGCGGAGAAACTGAACTGTCCATAAAATGGGACAATTTGTACTCTGTTCTGAATTTCAAAGACATCAAGTTTTACGGTGTAAAGTATTCTTCCTTTACATCTACATCTGGTAACGAGAGTTCTGAGGACACTACATATAGTGGTGTGGATGAGACTCAAAACCATGATAATCTGCCCGAAATGGACGGTTCTGTGGAGATACCAGAGAACTCTTCTGAGGAGAAAAACTTCGATGAGCCAGAGGATAAAGAAGCAGAACTGTCGGGAGCGGAACTGGCTGGTACGGATGTCGGAGAAGTTGGAAAGGTACTGTATCGGTACAATAAGCAAACAGGACTTGACAACAGCAACAACCTGTTGTATACGGAAATCAAGCACTTCGTGACGGTTCTGGGCAACAACGCCATTGTCAATATATCTGGATGCCGAATGACAGGCTATAGCGATATAGTAAGATGCAACTCCGCACAGAACACAACGGTTACGATGAACGCTCTGTACGGCGACTATATCCGCAGACTGTGCTATGGCGGTAAGGTTATCCACGAGAACCCGCACTTCACGATAAGAAACCTCGGATTGTACGGCGGCGTTCTGAACAATTCCCTTGCGCTGGGTGCGGCAAGCGAGTTTGCAACCGCTATGCACTTTGCCACTTATGTAGAGGCGTATACTACAGGGGATGCGAGTAACGACTCTGGTCTCCGTGATGTGGTGGTGGATAAAGTGCCAGCGAACACTCCGTATACTTACAGTAAGGATTGGTACGGCGTAACTGCCGCCACTACCAATGCAGGGGCAAAGACAGCGGCGGGTGACGATTACCTCGATGCGGCGACCTACTATACGAAACAGCAATTGAGCCAGATAGTGATGGACTTGCAGAAAGCAGGGGTAAGATGGACTTATAAGAACCTCGGCACTTACAAGTACGACTTCACCGATAGCTCCATTATCAAAGCCCCGCACGGTATCAGCGTTGGATACAACGGAACGGCTATGCACGACTCCTATGGTGGCGACCTCACAAAGGGTTCTGTCAATGTGGCGATGCTGAACGGCGGTGTGAACCTCGACTTCGTATCTGGGGCAACAGAGGATAAAAAGGTAACGAACTTCGACTTGAACAGTTTCCGACTCACAGGCACTTTTATCCGAAAAGAGAAAGGATACACTACCCTGCTTGCGGAAAGGTTGCCGACAAATATAACCGCTTCTGGTTCTGTGCGCATTGTCAATACCGCAATCGGTAATGTAGGAAGCGCAGAGTATATCAGCCAGAGCCTGTATACCGCATACGGCGATGTCTATACAAGACTGTACTATTACAACCGTGCGGATGATGCGTCCAGATGGAGTGACTGGTCTGATGCGTCCCCTGCCCATTCTTCTACTGGCGGCTATGCTACTATGGCACAGGTTTCTGCTTTCCTCTTGGAGAACGGATACATAACGAATGCGGACGAGATAAAGTTTGACGACAAGGAACTTCAAGACAAGATTGCCGCTCTCAACACCGCTATCTATGGTGCGAATGGTAATGGCGGTCTGAACAAATCCGTGCAGACACTTGTCGGTTCGTATGGCTATAGCCTTACCGATGCTATACTTGAGGCAAAGGTAAAGGAGTACTTTAACGGCGTTATCGGAAACGACATCGCTGATATAACCCAGATACAGGCGTTCAAGTGGAACGGAAGCGCAACTCCGCTTTCTGGCACATCGTATGTTGGCGATGTGCATAACAATGCCGAGTCCTCGGTAGAGGTGTCCACGGACTACCGTTTGATGACCGATAGCGCATTCCGTGAACTGAAGTCCCTCGGCGTTATAAGCTCCTCTGCTACTTCCGCTTCTGGATACTATGGACAATTTACTTTTGATAATGTCTATGACGGGGCTGGAAAGGTTCAGAACGGCGTGTCTGGCAGTACCCTGTATAGTAAAGCACCAGATGCAAACAAATCCTCTGGAACAACCCTTGAGTTCGGTAAGCTGATGCCAGTTTTTGCCATCATCACAGGACTGGAGAACTCAAGCGGCATTGCAACCACCGATGAGGAAATCTATGCTACCTGTGATTGGAACATCCAGTCCGCAACGGGTATCTACGCATCCAAGTGGACTTGCTCAACTGGTACTTACTACTATGTGTGGGAGAAGTACAAGAACAAGAGCAACGAGATAAACTACAGATTGAAAATACTGCGTCCTGTTAAATTTGCTGAACGCCGTCATACAGATGTTCTGCTCGGCGGCGCACAAGGACAGGCTGGCGATTTGTACGGTCTTGAGCCTGCACTTAACGAAAAGGGCAAGCCGTATAAGTGCCTGTTCTTCTATAAGAACGGAAGCGATTTGAATACAATGAGCGTGGTGTTCTGAACGGAATGTAATGTTCAGATTAGTTCATTGATAAAATCGAGATTTTGTGGTATAATTAGCCCCGTAATCTGGATGGGAGACCAACAGGTTACGGGGGATAATTAAATATCAAAATTCAAACTTTTTCCACAAGACAGTAAAGACAATCTAACGCTTTTCGGTTTTGTGGTATTCTTTTACCCACATTGTGGAAAAAGGGAGAAGATATTAGTACAAGGCGGTGAAACACAAGTGATACTGATTAACAAAAGTGAGCGTATTGTTACTGTGGGGCGCAACGCCATTCCCCCGAAAACCTCTGGCAGGATTTTGCCGCAATACGCCGCTACCGATGAGGTAAAGGCGATGGTAAAACTTGGGTGGTGCGAACTGGTTATGGAAAGCGGAGATGAAGAAGCAGTTGCTACTGCGGAAGCGATGAAGCTGACCATGTACGACATCAATAGAGTTTACGCTCCGTGTTGTTGTGCTGGTGGCGGCGGCGGTGGCGGAACTTCTTCTGCTGAACAGGCGGCGATTGACAAAGAACAATCAGACCAGATAGCGGCACTTCAAGAGCAGTTGGAGAAAGCTATGAGCGATATAGAGGAACTTGAGAAAGTTGCCGATATGCCGCTTGTGGATGTAACACAGGATGAGAGCGCACAGAAAAAAGACGAAGAGGGAAATTACGACCTCAACCTGTACATCGAAGAGGGATACTTCAACTTCCCAGAAACAATCACAGGGATTAAGAATGCTCCCGGAACAATCAACGGCAAGTTGCTTGTCACCATCGTTGATAATGTTATCTACCAGACATTCACCGATTTGAACGGTGTTGAGTACGGCAGAACAAACAAGGATGGCGAGTGGAGCAAGTGGGTTGGATACATTGATGAACACTCCGTTGACGGGGATGTTCTTATCCTGTAATCCCCCAAAGACAAAAGGATTATTAAGCCGCTGTGCGGTTTAATATAGTTACTGGCCAGTAACGGAAAGGGAAAGCGACAACCCTACAATTGTTGCATTATCATTCATTAAGAAAGGTTGGATGTGATTATGGCTTTTAATCCTACTGAATGGAACGAAGAGTTCACCGCTACCATCAACCGTCCTGAAGATGGAGACCCCTCTGGTGCTTTCGACAGCACTCCTAACGATGTTGCACAGGTTGTCCAAGGACAGGTCATTTCCAAGATTCGTGCCAACGGTCTGGACTACGAGCTGGTTGACGCTCAAATCCGCAACTTCATGGGCATCGAAGAGGACGAGGAGTCTGGCGTTCTGTCCTCTTCCGTTATGGATGCCATTGATAGCGAACTGAACAACATGGGCGAAGACCTGCACATCGCCGAGGAAGCTATCAATGCTCTGGAGACCAAGATTAACGAGAGCATCTCTGGTGCTTATGTTTTCCGTGGTACTGTCGATGAGCAGGGTATCGCTGATGAACTGGAAGACGGCGCACTGTACACCATCGGCGAAATCGAGGGTGAGGGCGGTGTTGATGGTTACATCGGCTTCATTCCCGCTGACGAGGGTGCTGAAGCTGGCGTTGGTGGCGTGTTCAAACTCGAACCCGGCACTGTTGTCAATGTGACTTCCGAGACCGTTGAAAGCGGCGAGGAAGATAAGTTTGGCATGAACTATGCTTGGACTGGCTCAAGCTGGGATGCTCTGGGTGCTGTCTTTGCAAGTGCTATGGCCGCTGGTGGAACAAAGACCAATCTCGATAACGATTGTTCTCTGTCCGAGCTGGATGAGGGTCTTAGCTCTGATGTCGAGTATGACAATGGCGGCGTTAATGGTCTGATGACCGCCGAGGACAAGAGCGACCTGACCGAGCTGAAGAATGCTTACAATGTGACCGCCGAGGTTACTTCCGAGACTCTGATTTTCACCGCCACCAACCTGATTTCTGGTGACTACGCTACTCTGTAATTAAGAGAACCTGACTTAACGGAGGGGGGAGGGAAACTTCCTCCCTCCGTTTTTTTATTGTCAAAAACACAATAACTGAATGAAGTAAACGGCATTGAAACACATATACGCAAATGTTATTGTAGGGTTAAATCTTGAAGAAAGGGCGGTTTTTCTTATGGCAGAAACAACAGAAACAAGAACGGTTTTGACGGATGCTCCTGTAGCCGCAGAGAACACCGTCAAAAAAATCAGAGTAGGTACTGTTGACTACGATGTGAACGATGCTGTTTCCAGAACGAGCATCACCGCTATCAATACTTATCTCGGCGAGGTAACGAATGATATTGGTGCTATCAACACGGAGACATCGACAAATACATCTTCTATCACAACGATAAAGGAAAAGGTCGCTAATGCGTATGAGGCGACTTACGAAGCCAGCAATCTTTGTCTTACTCTGACAGCGATTGGTGAATTTTGAAAATAAAGGCAATGCCTTTATAATATAAATACTTTGAAAGGATGATTGTCTAATGGCTACAATTACCACAACACGCACATCTCTGGTTGCCGCCGCAAAGGATGCCACAGGTACAGTTTCCAATGTTAAGATTGGTGCTAATACCTATGCCATCAACGATGCTACCGCTCGTGAAAGCGTCACTGCCATCAACACCTATCTGGGTGAGGTCGCTTCAGACTTGACTGCTATCAACACCGAGACCGCCGCTAACACCGCCGCTATCGGTACTGCCGCTGATGCATCTTCTGCTTCTACCGTCTATGGTGCTATCAAGAAGCATACCGAGGATGTGAACACCGCTATTGGTACAAAGGGTACTGCTGGCGATACCGTCTATGGTGCTATCAAGGCTAATACCGATGCCATCGGTACTTCTGCTGATACCGCTGGTACTGCTACCGTTTACGGTGCTATTGCTACCAACGCTAATGGTATCACCAGCATCAACACCGCTATCGGTACAAAGGGCGATGCCGCAACACAGGATACTGTGTACGGTGCTATCAAGGCTAATAGCGATGCTATTGCCAATCTGAAGACTGCTACTTCTGCCGCTTTCATCTACATCGGCTCTGTCGAGACTCTGCCCACTGGCTCTGCTACTGACCAAGCCTACTCCAAGTCTGGCGATACCCTGACTTTCGGAAGTGGTTCTGAAAAGCTGGCTGTCGGCAATGTTATCAATGTCAAAAACAACATTGACGGTACTGCCGATGGTATGAACTATGTCTGGAACGGCGCAAAGTGGGATGCTCTGGGTACTACCATTGCCGCCGCCACCAACGCCAACAACGGCTTCATGACCAGCACACAGGTTTCTGAACTGGAAAGTGCTTACAAGGCTTCTTACGATGCCTCTAATCTGGCTCTGAACCTGCAACTGGTTACTACCGCTTAATTTTAACCCGGTTAATTAAAGCAGGGCGGGAGCAATCCTGCTCTGCTTAATTTATTATCAAAGGAGCGATTACTATGGCTACTATTACTTACTCAAGCGTTACTACTCCCAAGACAAGCACTACCCAGACCGCTCTGGGAACTGGTGTTGCTGGTCGTATCTCACAGGTTACTATCGGCTCAAACAACTACGAAATCGTTGACGCCGCCCTGCGTACCGCTGTTAATACAGACCTCGGTAAGATTAAGGACGACCTGTCAAGTCTGAATGCCGCTATCCCGTCTATTCCTGTTAAGGATGTTACTGTCAACGGCACTTCCGTTGTGAACGCTTCTGGTACTGCTGAAGTCAATGCTGTTACGGATGTCAAGGTTGGCACTACTTCCGTTCTGTCAAACGGCGTGGCTACCATTGCCGAGGGTTCTAAAACCGCAAAGGGCGTTGTCCAACTGTCAAGCACCGCTGGCACTTCCGAAACCACCGCCGCCACTCCCAAACTGGTTAAGGACTCCGTGGATGGAATTGCTACCACACTCCGTGGCGAGATGGCAGAGTTCTACTACTACTTCGGTTCTGTTAAGTCCACAACCGAAATGAACAAGATGACCACCACAGGCACAAAGTATTCAATCGCCTCTGGTGTTGTTACTTCTGGTTCTGGCAACGCACTGAAAGTCGGTGCTGTGGTCAATGTTTGGAAGAGTACTTCTTCTGAGTCAGACGGAATGAACTACGCATGGAACGGTTCAAGCTGGGACGCTCTGGGCGTTTCATTCTCTCTGCCAAAGGCTACTGCTTCTACTCTGGGCGGAGTTAAGATTGGTAATGGTGTTGAGATGGGTGGCACAAGCACCGACACCATTGCTGTCAAGGCTTACAACGGTATCACCGTTGATAGCAACGGCGTTGGAGCAAAGGCTGGCAATGGCATTACCGTTGACACTAATGGTATTCATGTTAAGCCTGCGACAAATGGCGGCATTACGGCTGGTACTGCTGGCGTTTCCGTTGATTCCACCGTGGCAAGAACTACTGCCGCTTACAAGGCGGAGTTTGTCGCCAATTCTACCGCTACTGAACCCGGCACTCTGAAACTGACCACCCTTGCCTAATCTTAATAAATTTTGCTGATAACAGGTAACTGTTATTAAATACAAAAAAGGGGAAGATAGATATGGCAAAGAAATTCACACAGATGACAGAACCCGCAAACAAAGGGCAGGAGTTCAAAAAGGTTTCTCAACTGACTATCAACGGCACTTCTTATGATGTTGTTGACTATGCTTTGAGAAACGCTCTGACCACCGACATGGCAGATGTGGCATATAGCTTGGGCAGTATCGAGGATACTGTTTCTGGTTTGACCGCCACGGTTTCAATGGCACAGCACAATGCCGAGGAAGCTATGAATGTCGCTGGTCGCCTTGCTTCTGCGTATCAGTTTGTTGGTTCTGTCAAGGACAAGGACGAACTGGATAAGATTACCGCAACTGACAAGTATTACAAAATCGGAGATGACGGTACTGTCGAGGCGCAGACCACAAGCGGAACAGGCTTCAAAGCTCTGCGCACAGGCGACATTATCAATCTGCTTTCCGATGGCATGAACTATGCTTGGGACGGAAGCGCATGGGACGCTCTGGGCGGTTCTTACTCTGGTACGGACACAAGCGGGCTGGCAACAAAGCAGGAAGCGTACAAGGCAAGCGTCAGCGTGAACAGCGAGGACGATGGCTTCTATACGCTTTCAATGCAACCCATCGCTGAATAAGACAAAAGAAAACGGCTTCATATAAGGGGGACTGCTGAATGGAAACTCTGGTAGCTATTCTTGACAACGGCACTACTATCTTCTGTTCCATCATTAGTGCTGTTGTTGCACTTGTTGTTTGCCAGATACAGGCAAAAGCACAGAACGATAGCGTTGTCAACTCAATGAAAAACGCAACGGACATGATGTCTTACAAGATTGAGGAACTGTCAAAGCGTGTTGAAAAGCATAACAATCTCGTGGAAAGAATGTACAGAGTGGAGCAGGAGATTGAACTTCATTCAGAGAAGATAAAGGTTGCTAACAACCGTATCGGAGATTTGGAAAAGGCAGACTAAAGTTATGGAAAAAGTGAGATGTTCCCGTTTCAATACACAGGTTATCGCCGTTCCGAGAGATGGTTCTCGCAAGCCGAAACTATATGAGAACTTGCATGACTTTCTTTCCGAGTGCTTTCCAGAAAAGGTTAGCATGAAGTATCGCCTTGCTTCTCAACTTGAGCGGTGCGGAACGGTAGACTTCGAGGGGATGCTGATTTTCAAACAGGCATTCAAACTGGAAGATATTGGCAAACCGCCGAAGTACCCGAAGCTGAAACCGATTGTGTTGCACGGGAACGGGTTCATCTCATTTTTCCGTTCTTACCCAGAGGCTTTGGAAAAAATTGGATGCAGAAAGATAACTTCCAAGAATCGTTTCCTTGCATTCACGATGCTTGAGAATTTTGACTTCGTTGCATTCCATGAAGAATGGAGAAAGCAGTACTTGGAGATGTCAGACCTGTTTGATAAACATCGAAAGGTAACGGACTCGATAATAGCACTTGACGAGAATATGCGGTTCTTTGGAGCGTACAGAACGCAAGAAGAAGCGAGTAAAGCAATCGGGCGAAACATCACGAAAGAAGTTCTTGCGAAAAGCAACTTCAAGAAAGATGATAACAAAAAGGACTATATGATTATGACCAGCACCGATTTCGAGTTCCTTGTCAATATGTTCCCAAGTCTGTGCCGATGGATAATCTTCGGGTTTGATGATGATACATTCCGCAATTTTTATGCCCCCTGCGATAGGTCGGAATGGATAGTGGGCGTGGACGAGGACACGCATATCATCTGTGTTGTTTGCAGTTCCCCAGAACGCATTGCCACAAACAAGGTATCCGTAATGGGGATAAAGGACGCTCTTGAGAGCGGGGATAAGTACTGGCAATGCAGATGGCATTATATCCCTCGTGAAAAAGCTACATACTTCATGCAAAGGAAAGGAATGGTGTTAGATGACGATGATTTGGTTTAAGGCGGCTCTTATCCGTGCCGTCAAGACTTTCTGTCAGACTGCGGCGGCTCTGCTTCCTGCGGGCGTTACCATCACCGCAGTCGATTGGCAAGTGGTCGTTGGCTCTGCCGCCCTTGCGGCGGTTCTGTCACTCCTCACTTCCCTCGGCGGTCTGCCAGAGGTTGAGAGTGCCGAAAAATAAAAATCATTTATTTTCATTACATGGCTTTACCGCTTTGTGTATGATTTATAAAAATACGCCATCTGGCGGGAAAGGGGCTTTGTTATGACCGAGAATCGTTTCTATCAGAACAGAAAAGGTATCGCCGCTCTGGGCAACAAGCTGGGTATTGATGCCGATTCCGCTTCTTTGCAGTTCGCTATCCAGAACGGTTGGCAGGACTACTCCAAAGAATACAACGAGTGGCGTAAAATCATGCGTGGTTATCAGTTGGACAAGAAAAAGACTCTGGCTGACCTGTTCTCTTAATTTCTGGTAATCGTTAGTTGAGAAAAGAAAAGCGAGGGGTTCACCGTTCCCCTCGCTTTTTTCTTTTAAGCCACACGCCCCGCACAAGGCTCACAGTTTTAATCCACGCACCCTATGCGGGGTGCGACACGATTAGAAAAACCGTGTGGTTTTTTGCGGTACATACATAGTACCATATGGTTGTTATTATGTCAAGAGTTTTTTAGAAAAAAGTAAATTTATTTATAGGGGGTGGTTTTATGTTGCCGATTAACCAATTTTCTGGTGCAAACAAAATATGGAATCGAAGCGGCAACATCAAATATGTTGTGATGCACTACACAGCAGGAACGCAGTCCAAAAAGGGCGTGGCGTATAATGTCTGTGCTATGTGGAACGCCTCAAAGGAAAAAGCATCTGCTGATTATGTAGTGGATGACGGCAGTATCTGGCGGTACTCGCCTAATGATAATGTGTACACAGGTGCGGTTGGCGGCTCGAAGTACTATACCCGTGGCGGTTCTATGTACGGAGTTATCAAGAACAACAACAGCATCAGCGTTGAGATGTGCAGTAGCAATCTTATCCACAAGATGACCGCTCCGAATGATAGTAGCTACTACTTCACAAATGCGGTTATCCAGAACGCTGTTGAACTTGCGGCGCATCTTCTGCTGAAGCACAATCTTGGTATCGACAAACTGTATCGGCATTACGATGTGACGGGCAAGTTGCCGTTGCCGATTGACAAGACGGAATTGCTGACCAGAAACGGCTGGAAAAACCTCGGTGCAATCCGCATCGGGGACGAGGTTATGACCTATGATTATGACAAAGACAGAGTGGTATGGGGGCGTGTCATTGACAAGCTCACTCCGTGGGTGGATACTGTAATCGCACGGCGGGGATACGAGGCTACCAAAGACCATCGAACTCTGTACCGTGCTACCGATGGCTCAAACGCCCCGTGGAAAATAAAGGATTGGGGCGATATGCTCGGAAAGAAAACCAGTTACGAACTCAAAGTAACTGGCGACTATGACGGGGCTGGATTGCCATTATCAATCGACTATCTGCGTTTTCTGGTGTGGGTGCAAGCTGACGGTCACTACATCGGCTCTAAAGATGCAAAGAACCCTACAGGTATTGAGTTCCACTTCAAGAAGCAACGCAAGATAGACCGTGTTATCGAGATACTGAAAGCACTTGAGTTGAAGTACGATGTCGTTCCTTACGAAAAGGACGGCAGTACCTTTATCCGTGTCTGGGGAGTTCGCCATTGTCAAGAATGCGAGAAGTGGCTTACCGACAAACGCTTTTCTTGGAATCTGTTCGAGATGAACGAGGAGCAGTTCAATGCGTTTTTCGATGAGATTTTCCTTGCTGACGGAAGTGTCGAGGGCAGTATGTATTTCAGTAGTGAGCAGGACAATCTTGACTTCGTACAGGCATTATTTGCCACTCGTGGAAAAAGATGCCGTCTTGGAGCTACAGGAAGTGCGGACAGGAGCTATGATACCGTCCGTTACTCTGGCAGTAACTACTCCGTTCGTTACGATACAGAGATGACGGAACGGAAAACCGATGTTACCTGCGTTACCGTCCCGACTGGTATGTTCATGATGCGCCAGAACGGACAAACTTTCATCACGGGCAACTGCCCCGGAATTATCGGCTGGAACGGCGATAGCGGAAGTGACGGCGAATGGGCAAAGTTCAAAATTCGTGTCGCCGCCGAGATGTTAAGACAGAGCGGGAAGACCGAGCCGAAAGTCGAGCCGAAAAACGAGGTTGTGACAAACAGCAAGGAGGAACTGGACATGACGATTGACGAACTTACCGAGAAGATTGATAATAAACAATCTGCTACAATCGGGAACAAGTATCGTGCTTTCTTAAACGAAACTAAAGAAGCCAGCACATGGGCAAAGCCCAGTTGGGATAAAGCAACTTCTCTCGGTGTTGTTGATGGCACACGCCCCCACGATGTTATGACCAGAGAAGAATTTATAACCGTACTCGGAAGATTGGGTATGTTAGAAAAGTAAAGAGGTGCAAACATGAAACAGAGTATTATCAATTACTATGTCCGCCGCCAACTGCGTTTGGACGCTCGTCAGGACGGCGGCAAGTGGGGATATAACAAAGGTGTTGCTAACGGCAAGCGCAAGGCTGGCGAGAAGAAGAAATCTGGTGGAGAAATCGGAGTGAGCCGTGGGGCGGCTCGTGATATTGCAGAGGTAAAAGCGACTTATAAGAAAGCTATTGGCGATGCAATCAAAAGAAATGTTCCGTCAGAACTAAGGGATATTGCAAAAAAAGCACTTTATTTAGAGCCAGTTGGTCAGGTGGCACGAAATGGCAGTTTGGATGATGTGAGAAATGCGTACAAAGAAAGAGACTCATTTTATGATTCCTTGCACTCCACAGGGGCAATCGAACCAGTTCTCCGTTGCATTAGACAAGTGAAAGATACTAAAATTAAAGCTGGTAGCACTGCGAATAGTAGAGTCAATGAAATACTTGATACTCTTTCAAAGTCGTATGGGATACGAGTGAGTGATTTAGGTGTAAAAAGAACATATACCGTTGACGACTTCGCAAAATTGACTTCTCTGATAGAAGAAAAAAGTGAAACTCACCCAGAGCTTAAAGCCGTTGCAAAAGACTATCGAGATGCCATTGGTGTCGTGAAAGCCCGCAACGATGAGTGGAAAAGATTGAATCTACTTGACGAAGAGATGGATGGGTATCTCGAACGCCGTTACGAACAGGAACATCCAGAAGAATTTGACTATTAAAAACATCCCTCGCCCGCTAACAGAATCCATCTTGACATCAAACGCTTTATATGATATATTAGCCGTGGTTAGAGGGTAGAACTCGACCATGCCAGCCGTATCGGTAGCAGGCTGGAAGCCTTATTGACAAAAAAATCCGTTCTTATATGCGAGAGTAGGAACGGATTTTTTTGTTTGCTCAAAATATAGGAACAATTAAGAAATAAATTTTTTTACAAAAAGTGTTGACAAGCGGTACATGGCATGGTATATTATACTTGTACCGAGCAAGTGGCTCGATACCAAATTAAATCTGTTTACTTAAAGGAGAATAACCATGGGACAGTATTACTTCACTATCGTCAAGAACGGCACTACCCGCTACACCATGCCTGATGTCATCAACGGTGACTGGGTTGGCCTCAAGCTGTGCGAGATAGCCACCAACCTCCAGTTCTCGAACGCTCTCACGAACTTCGTACACGAGGCTGGCAAGCCTGTCCGCATCGCCACCATCGGCGATTACGCCCACCCGGAGAGCGGCGGTTCTGCCGCCGAGAAGATGGGTACTCCCGTAGCTCGTTCTTTCTGCAAGAACGCAACGGAAATCGTGACCGTCAAGACTGGCATGCCCTTTGCCGAGATTGCTGTCAACCATGACCGCAAGGAATATGTTTTCCTTACCTGCGGCGGCTACTCCCCCCTCGTTATGCTGACCGCTGTCGGTAACGGTCTGGGCGGTGGCGACTACATGGGCAAGGGAAACCGCCACCTTGTCGGTTCTTGGGCTTACGACAAGGTTTCCGTGAAGTCCTACGACCAGCGGATTGGCACTATCCTGCGCACCTACAAGTGCCTCAACGAGGACGGCGAGTCCCTGTTCCCCTTTGAGTTCTAAAGCGCAGGGTGGGCGGCAGAAATGCCGCCCTGTTCTTTTTTCTGAAACAGCGTGTTAGGTGTGCCGTTACACTAAAACGCTCATACAGGGCGCACAGAGGGCGTACAGGCGTTTTGTAGCACATGGAGTGTAATTTTATATTGCTAACTGGAAAACGGCGCACAGAGGGCGTACAGAGGGCATATAAGCAAGGCACAATGAAAGGAGTGTTATGATGGTTCGTTCTGACAGATGGGACTACGATGACGGCGAGGCTATTGAAGTGGTGATGACTGGCGATGAATTATCGCTGGTCGTGAAAGATGGGTGTTCTGTGGCGGAGATTGACCTTGACCTAAAGACGGCGATTGAGGTTGCGGAGACCATTCTCGCTGTGTGCCGTCCCAGACTTGAGCAAATCAAAAACGGCAGGTGAAGTGTGGAAGTGCTGGATATACTTTTTGGCATCATAGGCTTGGTACTTCTTGTCCCGATTGCAATTGCGTTTACGGCGGCACTGTCGGCAACTGCGCTCGTAGCATTTCTGGTTGCGGGCGTAGCTTCGCTTGTGCTTTGTGTGGTACAGTTAGTGCGAAGCCTCACGGACAGAAACGGAGATTGAAAATGACATTGTATGAGATAGCGTCTGTAGTATTTTTCGTGGACGGTGTGTATATGGTGTGAAAATGTTGGATATACTTCCACACGGGAAGTCACATCCCACACGGGATGTGTGGATTAAAAGACCAAGAAACAGAGCATGGAAAAACTGAAAGCCAACAAGCCATTATCAATCTACGATGACGAGGTCGGGAAATTAAAGATGTAACACAAAATGTGTTACAAATGTAAAATGCCGCCCTGCAGGGAACTGACCTTGCAGAGCGGCATTTTACAATACGGTCTTGTACGGCTTGTACTGTGCGAGAGAGGCACGGGCTTCCTCATATTAATCCACGCACCAGCATGGGATGCGACCTTTAACTGGTATACATACATTATAGCACTTCTTTTCTATGTGTCAAGAATTTTATTGCAATTCATATAAAAAAGTTTGCCGCAAAAAAATTTTGCAAAATTGCGAAATCGGGGGTTGACAAGAGAAAATGCCCGTGGTAGTATAATAGCACAGGCAACGAAAAGTGCATCTGATGGATGCCCGGAATGTAAGAGGGAGTGTTATGACATTTAGAGAACGACTCGCAAAGGAACATCCTCAATATGTTGGCGATGTTTTCGGAGGTGGCTGTCTTAGCTGTCCGAGTGTTTTCGGATACGAAGCCGCAAGACCCACCGAATGCGACAATGACGCAATCACCTGTCATGAATGCTGGAGCAGGGAGATGCCCGAAAAGGGGGATGACGATGAGACTAATTGATGCAGATGCTCTCAAGGAGGCACTGGTTGCCTTACATGGGCGTGGTGACTATGAAGCCAATATGTACTGTGCAGAAACCTGCTACGGACTTGGCAAATGGGTATGGGAAGACCCGGAAGACTACGGCATCGAAGCCGCAGAAAAGGCTC
Organism: Paludibacteraceae bacterium; assembly: GCA_045641145.1. Taxonomy (GTDB): domain Bacteria; phylum Bacteroidota; class Bacteroidia; order Bacteroidales; family Paludibacteraceae; genus Colicola. The sequence continues at coordinate 41,467 of JAZUGJ010000073.1, read as the reverse complement.
TGGAAGCCGCTCCAACCGTAATGGGGTGGAACGTGTGGCGCATAAGAAAGATGACCGATGAAGAGTGGGAAGCTTCTTCTTATGAGGAGCGGGAACTGAACGAAGCCCGTGAGATTATTGACGGCAAGCTCCCCGATGACGGTCAGGAGATTCTCGTTTCCTATAACGGGTTTGTTTCGTCAGATGTTTTTGGAATGGACGGTAGTATGTGTTACCTTGAGAGCTACGGTGAAATCGTGGACGGTATGGCATGGATGCCGATGCCTGAACCATACAAGGGGGAAAAAGAATGACCTTTAGAGAAAAACTGAAGCTGAAGTATCCCGCAGAGGTCGGTGACGAGTTCATGGGCGGGTGCTACGGCTGTCCCGTCACCTTTGGTTTCGAGGCTGATTACCCTGCGCACTGCCTTGATGTGAAAGGGGATTACGGAATCAACGATGGGTTGCTGTGCAGAGCTTGTTGGGACAGGGAAGTGCCAGAAGAGGATGCCAGAAGATGACCTTTAGAGAGAAGCTGAAGCAGGAACACCCAGAGTGCGTTGGCAGTAAATATGTGGGTGGATGCAACTTATGCCCGCATGATTACGGATACGAGTCTTCCGCACCGCTGACACTTCCTAATTGCACACACGACTGCATCATGTGTTGGTCAATTGGGATAAAGTGTAAAGAATGTTGGGACAGAGAGATGCCCGAAAAGGCAGGGGAAAAGAAATGACCTTTAGAGAAAAACTGAAACGGGAACGCCCAGAGTATGTGGATGATAAATATGTGGGTGGATGTTTCGCCTGTCCCCATATTTACAGGTACGAGCAGTTTCACGATTGTGACTTCGCTCTGTGTTGGTTAGGCGGCTTATACTGCAAAGAGTGTTGGGACAGAAAGATACCCGAAGAGTACAACAGAGAGATGCCCGAAACTAAAAAGGAGAATGATACTATGAACAAGGAAAAGGTTTTCTTCATGGCTTGCTACGCCATCAACGCCGCCTCTTACGAGGTGGTGAACCCAGAGGCTTTCCGCTTCGGCAAGCTCTTGGACGGTATGTCCGTTCTGGACGAAGCCGACTGCAAGGACATCCTCGCCTACATGGACGATGACTTCACCGACCTGCACGGCGCAACAGTCCCTGCCAGTCCCATCCACTTCCTTGTCGAGGTGGACTACCGCATCCGCAGAAAGGGCGGCGAGCCGTTTATCGTGGGGGGTGACCGCTGATGAAGCCACTCAAGTTTTTCCGCCACAAGGAATACAAGGATTTATACCTTGTCCGCACCCCTGTCTGCGGCGGCAACCATACCTCTCCGTTTTATGCCGTTACCCCAGATGTTTTAGCCGCCATCAGAAGCGTAATAACCAATGACGATTTTCTGGGATGGTACAAGCGGTTTCCCGACAACTATGTAACCACCGTTATCGAGAAAGAATTCAACTTGGACGGCTTCTCTGGCAAGCTGAAAAAGGAAGTCAACCTGCCCATCGAGGATTTCGAGATGGTTACTCTGTGCGAGGACAAGGTGGAAAGCCCGTCTGATTTAATCGAGAGAGGTGACTGCTGATGACCGTGAACGAGAAACTGCGTAAACTGCGCATCGACAGAGGGCTTTCCCAGTACGATATCATGAGGGAACTTGGTATCCACCAGAACGGCATCTCGCTTCTGGAAAACGGCAAACGCAACCCCAGTTACAACACCCTTGCAAAGTACTGCGAGTTTATCGGCATCGGCATGGATTACTTTGCCGAGGATGAAAAGACCGAGGTCAGTTTCCGCAGAGAGTCCACAAAGGAAAAGCGTGTCCGCATCCTTGCTACTATCGGGCGTATGTCGGATGGGCAGATTGATTGCCTTGCCGAAATCATTGATATGCTCGCTACAAGCTACAGAGTGGCAGAATAAAAACTTTTCAAAAAAAACACTTGACACAACACTTTGGCGGTGGTATACTTTAAGAGAACAAGGCGTTGTGCCGAGTGTTCCGACAATGAAAGGAGAATAACAATGACAGAAAAAGAGCGTATCGCCCGTAACTCGTATCAAGTAGGACGGGTACTTGCGGTCATGAAGCTGACCTATGGCGTACAGGATGAGGATGTGGTTGCTCTTGCGGGAAACATCCTTATGGACGCACTGTTCACCGCAAACGCAAACGGCTATTCTGCGGCTGACATCCCCACTTCCGAGTGGCGTGACGGATATAACTCCGTGGTGGACGAACTCCGTGCCCTTGGGCTGGACTGCGAAAGGAAGTGACTGCATGGACATCATCGGCAAGGCAGTCCGTTCCTATGACAAGTTGGAATCCATTGTCGGCGAGTACTACGATGGTATGTCGCCGCTTGCCCCTGTGTACCACGCTACGGTTCACGCAAGTCTGGAAATCGAAATCGACTGGGATGGGCATTTTGTGAACGCTGTCCACGTCCCCGATGTCAGAGGCAACTGGGACAGGTACACAATCGTGCCTTGTACCTGTGATTCTGAACGAGTTACCAGTAATGTGTGTGCCAAGGGCTTTGCAGACCAGTTGCGTTGTGTCGCTGATATGGGAACTGCTCACCATGCGGATTATATCGGAAAACTTTCCGCATGGCACGATTCGGAATATACCACGCCCATTGTTGATGCGGTATACAAGTATGTCATGGGCGGCACTTGTCTCTCCGACCTTGACGGTGTTACCGCACTTCACACGGTAAAGGATGGCAACACTGTCAAACTGTACAACGACAAGTCGTTAGTCCGTTGGAGAATCGGCAACACGCTTCCCCACAAAGATAGGGACTTTATGCGGGTGTATGAGCGGTATTACAGAAATCTGCTCGAAAACGACCCTGCATCCCGTATGACCATCTGTGAGGTCACTGGGGAACTGGATATCGCATCCGATGGTTTTCCGAAAAACGGAGAATATCCCTCTTTCGTGTCGATGTTCTCGAATGAGTCTACCAAAAAGCTCAATATGCGTGTCCCTAACGCCGATGATGCCGCCTTTGGCGTTGTTGCGGTATCCAAGTCAGCTAATCTGCTGAAGTGGGCAGTAACCAACTACGCAAAGACTTATGACGATGTCGTTACCCTTGTTTGGGACTACAACGGCGAACACATCAACATCGGTCTGCCCGGCGAGTTTGTGGAAAGCCATTGCGCTACGCTCCCCGACTACAGACGGGAACTGGGGGAAATCCTTAACGGTTGCCGCCGCAACACGATTGAGGACAATGTGACCTACATTTCCTACAGAGCAAACACTGGCAGAGACTCTATCATCGCCCTCGCTGAAACTCCGAAATACGACTTCTTAAAGAAAGTCTGTGACTGGAAAGAGAAGTGCAGTTGGTATCGTGCGGTGTGGGATAAGAAAAAGGAAACATATGTTACCACTTTCGATTCCCCGTCCATCAGCGACATCATAAAGTACGCCTACGGCACTTATCGGGACGGCTCGTTTGTTGTCGATAAACACGCAACGAACCGAGTGTTCATCCGCCTTATGAGTGCTATGGTCAACGGCGGTACTATCCCGTTCGATGTGGTCAACGCTCTTCAGCACAATCTCGCAAAGTTCGGCACGATTGACTACGACAAAACAAGCGTCCGTGAGCATATGATGTTTGTCGCTTGCGCCGTTCTCCGTAAGTACAATTACGACAGATACGGCACGGATGTTCTCGATGCGAACCCCAAGTGTGCATAAAAACTCCAGTAGGTTCGCACAAGAAAAATTACACCTTTCGGCGGTTCTCGCACAGAAACCGTAAATTGTGACCGTTCCCTCGGCAAAATCTGTGCATCATGCAGTAATCACAGGGAAACAATGCTACCCGCTTTGTTGATGTTTGCTGTCGCATCCCACACGGGATGTGTGGATTAAAACCTCGTCTTGGTTGGGTAGTAGGTGCGTCCGATAGTCGCACCCTGCGTGGGGTGCGTGGATTAAAATATCGGGAAACCGTGTGGTGGTCGGCCAGAAACAAAGTCACACCCCACATGGGGTGTGTGGATTAAAATGGCGGCAGACATTAGCCGTTACACGTCCTTTAGTCACACTCCGTGCTGGGTGTGTGGATTAAAAAATCAACGCCAATGCAACCTCTGCGCCCGGAATCGTGGGTCACACCCTGTATGGGGTGCGTGGATTAAAAGTAATGTAGTCGCAAGACTGTTGCGGTCTTCTTGCGTCCCCCCATGTGGGTGCGTGAATTAAAAGGATTAAAAAATAGAGACAGGTGTTCGACTCACCTACTGTCCCGTAATAGGGGCGGTTAGTTTTGGGGTTAAAAGCCGAGAGGTAAAACACTATTTTAAGAATCCAATTATCCAATTTTTGAAAAAACAACCAGTTGTCCGCAAAATGTAGACAACTGGTCACGCTTTATGCAGGAGTGGATTAAAAAGTGAACTGAAAAAGATGCCACAGGATGCACAGGTTGCAGTGAAATTCAGAGATGACGGTGGCACATATTTCGGCTGTGATTACGATGTATCAACAATCTGAAAAAAGGTGCTTTATGTTCGATATTGAGGGATTAGAGAAATGCAAAACCTGCGGTGTGTTTCCAGATATTCTTTATCAGAAAAAGTATATCAGCTTCACCTGCCCTATTTGCGGGAGAGGTTCATCAACTCACGAAGTGCATGGCTTTGAAGTTGCAATTAAAGACTGGAACAGATACCACACAAATAAAATCTCAACAATTTGAAAACAAAACCGAGACTCCAAAAAATAAGAAAGGAAATGAGAAGAAATGATGTGCGAATATTGTGACAAAGCAAAAGCATTAGTAATTGGAGAAACAAACGATAAAGGAATTGCATTGAGTTTTCCAAACACCTTGTTTGCATACGGGTATGACATTCACGGAAGCGGCAGAAACGGCATAGGTGTGCGAATAAACTTCTGCCCAATGTGCGGAAAAGAGTTAAGGGGATGTGAGTAAAATTGGGATAACCATCAGAAACAAACAGCACTCATACGATTTGAGTTACAGCGGTTTCTATCGGCTTCGGCGGGATATTGCCTATCTGATAAACAAAGAGTTTGGCATTCTTTACGAGGAGTGGACATCGCTTGTTTCGCCGATATCCGACACCGAGGGAAACGACCGCCTGTCGAAGATGTTTGAAAATGGCGTTCTGACCGAGAACGATGCTCCTGTTATCGAGTTTCTGTTCATGCCAGATACCGAGGGCAAAATACCTGTGCCGATGTGCCGCCGCATCCGAAACCTCATAAAGGACTTGCGGTTGTATGGCAAGTACGGGTATATCGGGCAGGGCGATTGTTTCTGCTTCGCTCATTTCCAAAAATTGGTAGACGAATCCGTGAAGAACAGGTGGGTGATACGATGGTGGTGATGAGCAAAGACGGTAAGCTGGTCGATACAACACCAGAGAGTACCGATGACACCATGACTTACGATACGATAAGAGCAATCTATGATGATGCGAGGTATCTTACCGCAGAAGCGTGGATTTCCATGTGCGATGCAAATGATGCGAGGACAGAAGAAGAAGCGGACAAGGTATACGAGGAGTTCTTGAAGAAACTTCGCCGTCTGAGCCGCATCAGCGTGGATGCACGAAGAAGTTGAAAAAGGGCGTTGACAAGTCGTCTGGAATGTGTTATATTCTTTCTTGGATGTGGGATGCCGTTTCATGCAGGTGGGACGGTGCATACCTTGTCGTCACACCCCAACGGGGTGCGTGGATTAAAACAGGTATGCGGATAAAATGTCTTTGGCGGACGAGGAGAAACGCTGTAGTTGCTATGCTACAGCGTTTTCTTTTTAGATAGCGTCACACCTCGTGCGGGGTGTGTGGATTAAAACACGAGAACGGGGATAGAACAGGAGATTGATAATATGCGTATAGCTAACACGGTAAACGACAGTATTGTCGATGGGTACGGACTGCGGTATGTGGTCTTTGTACAGGGATGCCACCACCATTGCAAGGGATGCCATAATCCCGAAACGCACAACACGCTTGATGGTCGGGAAGTCAATCCGTATGACCTTGTGGAAAAGATGGCTTTGAACCCACTTCTTGACGGCGTTACCATTTCTGGCGGCGAGCCTTTTCTGCAAGCGGTAGATTGTGCCAAATTTGCAAGAGCCTGTAAGAACAAGGGCAAGACCGTCTGGGTGTACACAGGATACACATGGGACGAGATTATGAATGAGTATAACCCAGAATGGAAAGCGTTTCTGCGAGCAATAGATGTGCTTGTGGACGGGCGGTTTGTGGAACACTTAAAATCCTATGAGTTGCACTTTAGGGGCAGTTCCAATCAAAGGCTTATTGATGTCCAGAAGTCTTTGGATGCTGGCAGGGTAATCCTCTGGAAAGAAGAAGATGACGGTCTGTCCAAGTTCACAAAGCCGCAATCATAAGTTGTATATGCCACGGGTAGGCGACCAGTAGGCGGCGCAGTAGCATTGAATATGCAGGTCATCTTCTTGGATGCCAAGTTTCTTTGCGGCGTTCACTTCGAGCCAGTAGACCATGTCGTCGAACCCGTCACAGAAAGTTTTATAGAAGCCGTACTTGTCGTCCCGCTCCCATTGGTTCAGCCATTTGGATACCATAGCGGAAAGGGTGCTTTCAGGTACGGCTTTTTGCACGCCTTTTTCCTTGACGAATAAGTTGACTGTAAATATCTCGCTTGTTTCGATGTTCAGAACATTCATTATCAACACCTCATACGGTTGGCATAACAACTACCCAGACAGGAGCGTCCATACCCTCTGCTTGGACATAAGCGGAGCAGGACAGTTCCGCACCTTTTGGCAGGTCGCTGTTCTTGTCGGAACACTTCTTTGCCCAGCGGCTGATAAGGTCGTCAATCATCTGGTCGGTTGCGGAGAAGCACTCGTTGTTATAGGCGGTTGTTGTTTCTGGGAAATTATCCTTTTCTTTATCCTTTATATAATCGCCATCAACATTGGCAAGTGTAACGGAAAATACGATACCGCTATCAGTAGAGAATAAAAGCATAGCTGTCCCCCTTGTTGTTTTTTCAAACTATAACACTATCCGAAACAACGGTCAATGAAGTAAATTTGTTTTTTACTTGACACTTATAATTTGTTTAGTGTATACTTGTAATACATACGATACTACACGAAAGGAGAACGGCGATGTTTAACAAGTACACGGTCACAATCATCAAGACGGAGCGTGGCACGGTGAATGTCGTGGCTGAAACGGAAGATGAAGCACAGGTTAAGGCGACTTATCTTTACAAGTATTGTCCGAGCGAAATCCATTGGGTTGAAGAACGGGTCGAGAATGAGAAAGTTCGTGCATTCCGTTGCGGAGATAACTGCTCCAACGACATCTCGAAGCAACCTAAAAGCTATCTTGGAACGGGTACAATTATGAACGATACGAAGAAGCCCACTGCTGTGGAAACTCCCGAAAGTTCCGCACGGGAAAACGATGCGGTGAACCATCCATCCCATTATCAAGGCGGCATCGAGTGCATCGAAGCCATGCGGATACTGTTCGGGGATGAAGCGGTGTATCATTTCTGTCAGCTTAACACCTTTAAGTACCTGTGGAGAACAGGGAAAAAGGGCGATGCAGAAGAAGACATTGAAAAGTCAAAGTGGTATATTGACTACAGTAAAAAGCTCAAGTTTTGAGCCAACAAAGGAGTAACACTATGAATAAAGCAGATTTTGTCAAGGCAGTTGCCGAGGGTACAGAGTTCTCACAGAAAGATGTTGAGACCATCGTGAACAAGGTCTTTGATGTCATTACCAATACCATCAAGACCGAGCCTATCACCTTTGTCGGCTTCGGCACTTTCGGCTCTTCCGTCCGCAATCAGCGTACCGCACGCAACCCCCAGACTGGCGAGGAGATGATTATCCCGTCCAAGCGTGTTCCTACCTTTAAGGCTGGTAAGCATCTGAAAGAGTCGATGATGTAATGGGCTACAGGGTGGAGCTTACCGACAGGCAGACAAAAGTGCTTGTCGCCGCACTTGAGGAATACTACCGTGTGCGGATGGGGCAGTTCCATGACCTTGCTAATGATATTGCTACAATCGGTGTGGACTTGTCGAGCAAGAATCCTGCCCAGAAAAAAGAGTTTAACGACTTCATCACACGGCGCACCCATGCGAAACTTGTTTTCGATGCCGCATATAAGATTGCCACCGATGACGGTGTATCCAAAGGCTTTCATGTAGCGGGATGGACAGAGGAAAGCAGGGTGGCGTATGATATGTGGAGAACAATCATTTCCCGTGTGTTCTCCGACAATGACGAAGACGGCACTTACCACGAAACGGTATTTGCCCAAATGTCGGAAGAACCGCTGGTGTCGATGGAAAAAACCAAGAAATGACGATTGATAATCAGGGAGTGGCTACGGTCATTCCCTGATTTTTTCTTGACTTTTTCTTGACACGGTGGTATAATTATACAGAATAAATAGACTGCCGCAGAAAAGGAGAAATGATATGGCGTTTGCACTTGCGAACCAACAGTCGCTTTTCGGTGTTACCGCAAAGGACGAGTTACAACTCAAAGCCAATCTGATAACATACCAGAACGATGAAAACGGGTTCTGTGTTATCCGCACGAACGAGGTAAGCGGGAACACCCCTGTGACTATCGTTGGCACTCTTCTGGGTGTTAAGGCAGGAATGACAATCAAAGCAAAAGGCAAGTGGACAGAACACAAGAAGTACGGCAAGAACTTCACCGTCAGCCATTGGCACGAGATTATTCCCGACACAAAAGAGGGTGTCGAAGCATATCTGTGCAGTGGCTTGTTCAAGGGTATCGGTAAGTCCACGGCGAAGATAATCGTTGCCAAATTCGGAGCGAGGTCGATAGATGTTATCGAGAACTTCCCAGATGAATTGCTGACCATCAAGGGTATCGGCAAGAAAAAGCTGGCTGACATCAAGGAAAGCTGGGAACAGCAAAAGGGCATCAAGGATGTTATGATGTTCCTGCAACAGAACGGCGTATCCACCAATCTTGCAGTCAAGATTTTCAAGATATACGGGGATAAGTCCGTGGAGCGACTTCGTGAGAACCCGTACCGTCTTTCTGATGCCCTGTGGGGTGTCGGTTTCAAGACTGCAGACAGGATTGCTATGAGCATCGGTATCGAGCGTGATAGCGAGATGCGTGTGAGTAGCGGTATCATGTACGCACTCAAGGAATTGGAGTCTGCTGGCAATGTCTGCGCTTATCCGAAAGACCTTACGGAAAAGGCTTGCGAAATCCTCGGTGTGCCAGAGAACAGAGTTCTGGATATAATCAATCACATGATTAACGCTCAAGAGCTTGTTCTTAATCTGGGATGCGTGTACCAGCCGAATATGTTCACCGCCGAGAACGGAATAGCCCGCTTGCTGAAGCACATAGCCGACAGTTCCGAGGGTAGCATCAAGCATACTGTAGACTTCGAGATACTTGAACAGGAAACGAAGATGCAGTATGACGAAATGCAGAGGAAAGCAATACAGGACGGTGTCAATCAAAAGGTCATGGTTCTGACTGGCGGGCCGGGTACAGGTAAGACGACCACTACGAACGGCATTATCAAGATACTGGCGGACAAACTGCGGAAGCGGGTTCTCCTCGCCGCTCCGACAGGCAGAGCCGCAAAGCGGATGACGGAGTCCACGGGCAAAGAGGCAAAGACGATACATCGGCTTCTTGAGTTCAATCCGAAAGAGGGCTTTCTCCGCAATGAGCATAATCCTCTTGAGGGCGATGCTATCATAGTCGATGAGTCCTCTATGATTGACTGCCGTCTGATGTATTCTCTGCTGAAAGCTATCCCAGACCACATGAAGATTATCCTTGTCGGCGATATAGACCAGTTGCCGTCTGTCGGTGCGGGTAATGTTCTCCGTGACATCATCGACAGCCGTGAGTTCTGCGTTGTTGCTCTCACAAAGATTTTCCGACAGGCACAGACAAGCAAAATCGTCACCAATGCCCATCTGGTGAATAAAGGTAAAATGCCAGATTGCCCGATACAGACGGTCGGCGACATTTCCTTTGACGAGTCCGATTTCGTCATGGTACGGCAGGATGATGCACAACAGGCGGCACAGGATGTGGTAAACCTTGTTTCCGACATCCTGCCGAGCCTGTGCGGTGTGAACCCGTTACAGGTACAGGTGCTTTCTCCGATGCGGAACGGCGATGTAGGTACAATCGTGCTGAACTCCATGTTGCAGGAAGCTCTGAACAAGAACCCTATCGTATACAAATCCCCTACCAGAACATTCCGTATGTTTGATAAGGTGATGCAGATACGGAACAACTATAACAAGGGTGTTTTTAACGGCGACATAGGAATGATTAAGACCTGTGAGCGGGATGAGGATGGAAAGATAGTCGGCATCGGCATCTGGTTTGATATCGGCATTGTACAGTACGATATGAATGAACTGGACGAGATTGTTCTTTCCTATGCCACTACTATCCACAAGTCACAAGGTTCTGAATACCCTGTCGTGGTCATGCCGCTTATGCCGTCCCACTTCGTGATGCTACAGCGCAACCTTATCTATACTGGTATCACAAGAGCAAAGAAGAACCTCGTTATCGTGGGTAATAAGAAAGCAGTCAGCATAGCTGTCCGAAATGTTACCATATCGAAACGAAACACCAACCTCGCAAAACGGCTTTCCATGCTCTGAACTGTCCCGAAAAATTCCCTGCAAAATTGCAAAAAACTATTGACACTATCTTGACCGTGTGGTATTATATACTTGTCCCAAGCGGATGACATCAATAATACTTCAACGGTCGCACCCGCACGGGGTGCGTGGATTAAAATAACGGAGGTTTTTTTATGAACGCTATCTACAATCTGCCCAACATGAACCCCGCCGACTACGAAGACCTGTTCACCGTGATGGGTGGTGCATCTGACTACCTGCGCTCCGAGAACATCATGTGCAACTTCCTGCGCAAGATGTACCACATCGAAGCCTATGATATCCTCAACGAAGAGGATATGAGAGAGGCAATGGACGCTCACGGCTACGCATCCACCTGTGCGGAAATTTCTCACCTGTACGGTGACAACCTGCTGTACACCGAGTATGGGTACGAGCGGTACTCCCAGAACAACGCAGAGGATGACTTCTCCGAAGTCGTCCGCTCCGACTGGAGTCTCTTCTGCCGCAAGGTCGAGGAGTACGCCGCTACCAACCCGGCGATGTCCCCCGTACTGGCTGTCGTTCGGCACGGCTGGATTGCCGAAGCGGTTGCCGAGTACTGTGACGGCTATTCCGTTTCTGCATAACCTCACACTCCCTGCCCCGCCACACGGGGCGGGGCTTTTCTTTTGCCTGTGAACCGTTTTGAACCACGGGTATACAACTACACTACCAATGCCGTCAAAGCCCTCACAGAGCGTTCTGCGGCGGCACACGGGCATCCTGTGCGGCTGATTGCCGATACAATATTCTAACCGATATACAAATAATAAAAAAATCTAAAAACTTTCAAAAAGTACTTGACAGACCATAGATGAACTGGTATAATGCTTAATGTAAGGACAAGCCATACATCAGCTTAAATAGGAGGACAAAATGAAAGCTATTTACATCAGAGTGGGAAAGCCAGCCGTGGTCATCGACATCGAAGATGACTACCGCAAGATGCGGGAAGCCATCGCCTGTGAGCTTATCAGCTTTGCGTATCCGTTCGAGGATAACGCCGCCATCGTCTGTGACGATGAGGGCAAGCTGTACGGCAAGAAGTACAGCGTGGTTCTCACCCACAACGGTGAGGCTTACGACACCATCAATGGTGACTGCCTCATCGTGGGTACGGACATCAACAGCGGCGAGTGCGTAAGTCTGACCACCGAGCAGATTGAGAAGTATCTGCACCAGTACCGTATGCCGCAGGTGGTAGTCAAGATGCCGAACGGGCAGTATGTGGCACGGAGCGTGTCCGAAGCATACTGGAACGCTTGCTTCAACTGAACCATCCGACAGGGGGCGGGCAACCGCCCCACCGCTTAACGGTAGCACCCCCACGAGGTGTGTGGAACAAATGAATGAATGAAAAGGAGAATAAATATGGGTTGTTTCTCTTGGTTAGACGAAAACGGCAAGGCAATCAATATCGGAGACGAGTGCTATCTGCTCACGCCGTTCGGGAAAGTCCACGAGCCGTCCTATGACGGGTACGGTCGCTTTGGCGGGTGCGATGTTTACATTGAGGTCGCAAAGTGGCATCAGAAACTCGATGTGAAGCACGGGTGCAATCTGGCGTCCGATGACCTGTGGGAGCGTTACCGCAACGGCGAAATCCTCGCCGATGAAGAATACCGCACCGTGGGTATCGACATCGCTTGCTACGATAACGACAACGCCGCTCTGCCCTATCCCATCAAGGTCACGCATGACGAGCGTATCGACTACGATGATTTCTCGTTCTCTCCCTCTGACCCCAATCAGGGCTTCGGCAACGATGATGACGACTGGGACGAAGAAGATGACGATATCTGGGATGACTGATACGGCTGTCTAATAGCAGAAACGAGGCATAAATCGGTGCGGTGTATGTACATCGTATGCCGCACCGTGATATACTTTAATGGGTGCGGAGTTACACCGCACAGGAAATAACAACGGTTTATATAAGAAAAGGAGAATGAAAAGTGGATAAAGAAAAGAACCGCACCTATCGTTACGGAGAGGTGTACTATATTTTCCCCCGTGATGTAGAAGTCGGCAACGAGTGCAGAGGCGGTCGCCCTGCCGTGGTAGTCAGCAACGATGTTCTGAACGAAACTGGTTCTGTTCTGGAAATTTGCTACTTCACACAGAACCTGCGCAAGCAGATGCCGACTCATGCCGATGTGAAGACCGAAAAAGTGAACGGGCGTGTTCTGTGTGAGCAGGTGCATAGCGTTTCGATTGACCGTGTGGGCAAGTACATCGACACTCTTACCGAGTTGGATATGCTCAAGGTGAAACAGGCACTCCGAGTATCCTTAAATCTGTAATCCTAAATAAGACCGTGCATCTGGTGGTGTGCGGTCTTATTTTTTTGTTGCCCTATGCGGCGCACATTAAAAAACCGAGGTGTAATATGATTGTAAAACTGATAGCGTGTACACAACCGATACGAGAAGATGGGTTAGCCGTTGCAGTAGAGCCTGTGAGCATCGTAGAGGAAGCCGCAAGCGTCTGCTACGATAGTGAGCCGACAAACGATTACCGCATCGCCAAATCCTGCATGAAGTCTGGACATTATAGCGTGTTTGAGCATATCTCGTTTGTTTTCAAAGTCGAGGGCGTTTCCCGCTCCCTGCTGGCGCAGTTATCCAGACATCGCCACATTGGTCTTTCTGTCCGCAGTCAGCGGTATTGCGTTGAGGATTTGCGGCAGTCCACGGTAGTCCCTCACAAGCTGAACGGCAACGAGATTTTTCAGCGCACCATCGACCAGATTGCCGACTCCTACGATGAACTGATTGAAAATGGCGCAGAGCCAGAGGATGCCCGTTCCGTACTGCCGAATGCCTGTGCGACCACTCTGTACATTTCCTGCAACGCCCGTGCGTTGATTGAGATGAGCGGCAAGCGGTTGTGTACCAGAGCGCAGAAAGAGATACGGGATATGTTCAAAGCCTTTAAGCGTGAGGTTGAAAAGGTATCCCCTATCGTGGCAGGATATATGCGTCCGCAATGTATGGTGAACGATAACTACCCATTCTGCACCGAGAGTAAGTGCTGTGGTCTTTCTCCGAAGCTGGCAGAAGTGTACAAGCGAGAGGAGTGATAGGCGTTGTTCTCTTTTCTTGACTATGAAAAGAAGTGGTACGATGCAGTTACCAGACACACACGGGCAAGTAAACGGCTGAAACTCCTTGAGGGTTTGTCGCAGGATATTCACGAGTTCGGAGACGCAGTTCAGCAATTCGTGTTTTCTTTGTATGAGATGTATTTCATACACGGTCTGGAAGAGAACGGCTCTTTCCGTTTGCGGGAAAAGCATGATGCCGTTTTTATGTCTGTGGAGTACGATGCGCAGGTAAAGGGGTATAGGCTCTATTTCGTAATCCGTGACAGGAACATTGAAAATGACATCGAGGAGTGCGAGAATGGGTAATGTAGATATTCGTTTTCGGCGGTGGATAGACACAGAGATGGTTTGCTGGCTTTCCCCAGATGACGGACTGCCAGAAGATAACAAAACCGTTCTTGCAACAGTCGAGTTGGATGGAACGAGAACGGTTATCCCGTGTCACACCGAGAACGGTGTGTGGAGCGTGTCGGGACGGGTGGTCGCATGGGCGTTGCTACCCGACCCTTGCAAGGGGGAATGATAATGTTTCTTGATAAGGTGCGATATGTTTTGACCTATCCTTACGAGGCTATGCGGTTCAATGCGGTGACAAAAAGATTGAACGCAGAAGCCGAGAAGATGGAGCAGGAGATAGCAAAACTTGAAAAGACGGAAATGGCTGACCGAAAGATTGTTAAGCAGTTCCGAGAATACGCAAGAGTTCTCTCAAGCGCAATGGGACAGGCTATGCTGATGGAAAAGACAACAGGATGCCGCCCCAAACTGAAGTACAATGAACAAGGCGTTCCGTATATCTTTGTCCGAGAGAACGATGTATTCGTATCAAGACTGGATGATGTTCTGGTTCTGCACAACAGCACAGGTGATTGATAATGACCAACAAGGAAAGTATACAGTATCTCAATCGGGTACTTACGAAGAAGCAAAAAATGTGCGCCATCGGCGACAAGGCGTTGGAACTGTACGAGATGGCATACGCTATGGCGTATACTCCACGAGAGGGTCAACATGAAGAACTGCGGGAACTGGCACTCGAACTGGCGATGTGTCTGTTACTTGTAAACATATTCCCTGACTACCAAGCGATGCACGATAGCGGAAAATGGGTGGAATGGGCAGAACTCATAGGAGAAACACATGGATAAATTCACACCAGCTATGGTTTCGCTGTCCGACCGTCTTCGGGACATGGGATTATCAATCAAGAAGCGAAACCGCTCCATCGTGTATATCGCACTCCGTTCGTATACGATTTCCGTAACGGAAAGCAAACGCCATACAGGTTTCTTTGAACTGGAAGATGAACTGAACGGCGTTCTGTATACCCTTATGGATGCAGAAGAAGTGTGCCGATACATTAAGGGTGTTTCCGAACAGGAAAAATCAAAGGCGTACAAGGACGGAGTTTTCGCCGCAAAGAAAAAACACGATGCCGAAATTCACGCTATGTATAAGGAGAAGTAACAATGGTTTTAACAGGACAGGCAATCAGAGATAATGTGAAGTATGGAATTATCACCATCGAGCCTTTTGACGAAAAGCGGGTAAATCCCAATAGCTACAATCTCCGCATCGGCGATAAGCTGATGGTGTACAAGAACAACGAACTGGACATGGCAAAGCCCAATGATGTGGAAATTATTACCATTCCGAAAGAGGGCTATGTTCTTCAGCCCGGAAAGCTGTACCTCGCACAGACGATGGAGAGAACTTCTACCAATGAGTATATCCCCATGATTGAGGGACGGTCATCTATCGGTAGACTTGGTCTGTTCGTGCATATCACGGCTGGCTTCGGCGACATCGGTTTCTCTGGATACTGGACATTGGAACTTTCCTGCATCCAGCCCATCCGCATCTATCCCGAAGTCGAGATTTGCCAGATTTATTTCCACACCTATACTGGGCTTCGTGGTGAACTGTATGATGGCGGCAAGTATCAGAACAACGAGGGCATCCAGCCGTCCATGCTGTGGCAGGAATTTGATAATGAGTAACTTTCTGCCCGCCGAGTACATCGAGTATGTTGCCTCGCATCTTACCGAGCGTGAGAAACTTGAGGGGCTGGCAGAAGAACTTGCAGAACTGATACAAGCCGCTCTGAAACTGATACGGGCAAAGGGACTGAGCGGCAACAATACAACCACGACATCGCAACAATCGGTTGAGATTTTTCGAGAAGAACTCACCGATGTTATGATGTGCCTGACCATTCTCAATATCCCTGTTCCTGCGGAAAACGAGATTAAGGAATGCTACAAATGGGAACGCTGGGCAAAACGGCTCGGCTTCGGAGAATAAAAAAAGAGAAGTGTCGTTTCGGCGGCACTTCTCTTTTTATAGTAAGTCCTATTTTAATTCACTTATATTATACAACCATCTTCTGAAAAAGTCAAGAGGTAAAAAATGGTAAATTTTAGAAGTCGCGACCACAAAGCAGAGGGACTGATAGCGGAGTTTAACGACAAGCATTTTTATCCGCACTTCGGCATCCAGTTCCGCAGGGAGAACAGTTTGGAGATGCAGTATAACGGAGTAGACCTTACTGCTATAACGAACCGTGGAGAAAGCCACATAGATGAAAAGGCGGCGATTACCGCAAGCAACACGATACTTCCGACCTTTGCTTTTGAGGTAGACTCAATTCAAAAAGGGGCGGTCATTCCCGGATGGTTCGTAACACATAATCTCACGGATACCTATGTCCTGTGCTACCCGACTTATTTTGACGACAACTATAAGCGCATTTCGCCTGATGCGGTAGTAACAAGGGGAACGGTTGATAATGGGATAAACACCATGTGCTACCTTGTCGTTCACAAAAAAAGCATCAAGGATTTCCTGTGCGGGCATGGGGTAACAGACGAGTTTTTGCTTGAGCAAGCGAAGCACATGAGGGGTATTTATTCCGCAGACACGAGCGAGTTTTTGAGGTTAGACAAAAGCGGAGAATTTAGGATAAAAATCAATGACAATTTACTTGACGGGATATACAATCCCCTCAACATGAAACTATCGACTGGCGTTGCGGAAAAGCCGATAAACCTTGTTATAAAAAGACAGTTTCTCGAACGGCTCGGCGGCAAGGTGTACTTCGTTAATTGGAACGGACATGGCTATAGTTTCTTTAAGTCTTTATCAAGGGGGTGACAGCTATGGACTCTAACGATTTCGGATATTTCCTTTTTACGGTAACGGTGGTTCTGGTATGGGTTTTAGGCATCGTAAACTTGTTTAACCTATGACAAAATTATTTACAAAAGGGCTGATTCTGTGTATAATAAGGGGGTGGAACTATGTTTGCATGGGTGAGTGTTTCCAACGGTGTTCCGAGTGATGATGATAACATTGGTTTTTCTGACAAAGTCCTTGCTACTATGAGCGATGGCAGTTTGCAGTTTGTGTATTACTTCACAGATGAGCGTGTCTGGGTACGGACTGACGGAACGGAAACACAGGAAGTTGTAGCTTGGATGGAACTTCCTCAACCGTATAAAAAAGCAAAGGAAAAGAACTGATGAAACCTACACTTGAAGAAGCAATCGCCGCCTATAAACTGGAAAAGCGGCGGGAGTACAATCGCATCAAGTATCGAGAGTACAAGGAAAAGATACAGGCGCACAGGCAGGAGAATAAAGAGATACGGAAAGCATGGCTGAAGCGAAAGGTCAGCCATATTCCAAAAGAACTTTGTCATGATATTCAGAGATGGAGAATACTTCACAACTTCTCTGTCAAGGGCTTTGCGGAACATCTTGGTTTGTCTTACTACTATGTAAACCACATACTGTACGGTCATGTCCCTATCCCGGAATGGATACTCGAAGCGGTTGGCATCAAGTGGGATTTTGAAAATGACAAGGATACCTACAGGAGTGTTTACGCTGGTGTAGATACAACGAAACATCAGTTATGCGAGTACTGCGATAATTATGGATGTTCGTGGATGACCGATGAAGTAGCAATCCCGAAGTGGAAAGCAAGACTGCGGGGGAGAAATCCAAACAAGTACATTTATGTCGAACGGTGTCCGAAGTTCAGAATAAGAGGTATGGAAGATGAATGATAATACGGTTGATGTCGAGCGGGCTATCCTTGAGTACAAGACGGAGAAACGCCGCAGGGATAAGAGAGCGTATATTGCACGGCGAAAGGCAGAGGGGAAATACAAACGGTCAAAACCGCCGAGGGAACTTTGCTATAGTTATGAGGTATCCCATCGTGCAAAGTGCATGGACAGTATCCCAGAGGGACTTGAACTGGATATGATGGAATGGCTTACCCGCCGCTGTATGCAGATTAAGGATTTGGCTCGTGTCTTGGGTATGCACGCTGGTCATGTATCCCGTATGGTTCATCGGAGAAGAAACCCGACAGATGCATTGCTGAAAGTCTGCGGTCTTAACTATGAGCAAGGCAAACCGTATACAAGAAAGTATACGGGACAGCCGTTCACCATCTGCGGCGACTGTAATACCAGCACCTGTAGCTGGGAGAACTGCGGGAAACCTGTTGATGGGTGGAACGCAAAAGAAACCACGGTTTCTATGGGTAAGAAAAAAGTGCAGAGCTTTTTCGTCATCGGATGTCCGAAATACACGGAGCGTGCTAATTTTTCGGAAGCGGATGTTGGAAAAGTTTATGATACAATGGAGGAAGACTATGTTTAAGTGGACTCCCGTCAAGGAGAAGAATCCTCGTTTTACTGGCAAGTACCTTGTTTCCACGGAACGGGAAGCAGTTCTGGTGAGAACATACGATGAGGATAAGGGGTGGCTTTCCAATAGCAACATGACCATCATCGCATGGGCTGATTTGCCCGATGCTTATGTTTCTCCCGAAATAAAACGCAAGCGCAGACGCTCATACAGTAAGTATGACGGGCTGGAACTTCTTAAAAAAAGTTAATCACATTGAATCGTGTGTACCGATTGTGGATAATGTTGGCGGTGGTGATTGATAATGGATTATCTGAAAAGAAGCATTGTGCCAGAATTTGTGCGGAACGCTTTCCCGAATGAGTGGATTCCGTCCTCTTTGTATCTTCCCCGTGCAAGCGACAGAAAGAAAAGTGATTTCGTCTTGGGGGTATACAAGGATAGAAACAAGGAAGTTATCATCCGTGTGTTCTATGATTGGGAGCAGGAGAGTTGGTTCGCCAACACACCTACACCACCGTTCGAGTTCGATATCCTGTACTGGATGCCATTACCAAAAACGCCAGATGCTGGAGGGGCTGTACGAAGATGACTGTTGCTGAAAAATTCCCGTATGAAGAAGAAGCGGAATACAACCATAACCCACCCGATGGCTTGGATGCGGCGAACTTGTGTACCTACATCTCTTTGCGGAATTTATATTTCCTTAAAAGAAAAGGCGGGATTGACGATGCGGCTTTTGATGAGTTGAGAGCCAACATCGTTCGCACTCACAATCAGTTGAACGACAGCCTTGGGCTTATCACCAGATGTGCTGGGGTATGGTACAGGATGGAAGAAGCCGCTATCGCATTCGAGAAAGACAAGACGATTGAGAATGCAGAAGCGATGTACAAAGCCTTTTATAATCTAAAATAACATGAAAGGAGTTGCATGAATGGCTAAATGGACATTGACCAATGAGCGTATGCCAGCTACAGAGGGTATGTATTTCGTTACCCGTGAGCAGACAGGCGTGGTCTGGATGATGCGATATGACCCCCAGCAGAACGAATCGTATCCGTGGAATGACGGCAAGGGGCATATCTATAGCAGTAAGCACATGATTGCATGGATGCCAGTTGAATATCCTATTCCGTTCAGCATGGCAGAATATCAGAAAGAGCGTGAAGCGGAGAAACTTGGGCTTCGCAAAAAGGAACTCGCTCAAAGAAAAAATGGAAAACCAAAAGACTACGGCGGTCTGAAACCCTTGCCCCCACTTGGTGGGAAGATGAAGAAGCAAGGTCAGACCGCTTTTGCCGAACCACAAACCCCGGCGAACCAGTCTGAAGCCGAGAAAAAGACATCGGACATGGTGAATAAGATTATCCGTGACAGAAGAAAGTCCAAAAAATAACCTTATGTGTAAGAACTGGAAACAGGGAGAATTTGTATGGAACTTATCGACAAGGAAGAAGCTATTAGATTGATTTTGAAAGAACTGCTTGATGCTAAAGATACCGTTGACGGCGGGGGGAAATTCCTATTCGCAATTGAAATGGTAGGATACCAGAAAGCGATTGATGTCATAAAGGGTATGATACCCATCGAGGTTCGCAACGAATAACTGAACTGTTTCCGCATTTCGGAGGTCAGTATGAAAGAATACATCAATGCGGAGGAGCTTGTCGCTTCATTAAGTGAGAAATGGCACGAGATTTTTGATAATATAAAAAAACCTTACAACGAAGATGCTTATTATGCGCTGGGGAGAGAGCGTGGCATTTCCGATGCTATTCTCGCAATACGACAGGCACAGGGTTATAACGAGTTTATAGACACCAAAGACAAAGGAAAAGGACGGTGACAGCCAATGCCTATGATAAATGTTGATGATTTCGTGGATATTATCAAGGGCGAAATCGAGCAATGTGAGGACTTGGACATCAAGAAAAGGTACGATGACGGCGATTTTATTACTGCGTCAATTCGAGATGGGGAGTTGTCTGGCTATGACTCGGCTTTGGACATAGTACAAGACATTATTGACGAAAGGCGATGAGTAGAATGGTCGAACTATACGATTGCTTGGACGCTATTAAAGAGGAATGCGTTGGTAATCTCTGCGATGCCAGCGAAAACATAGAAGATGCGGAAAGCTGTGCCGAAAGTATCGGAAAAGCTATCGGTCTTCTGCGTTCCATGCAGATACTGAAAGAGATGCCTGTGGCATACGAAATACCAGAGGATAGTTATACTGACGAGGACTTCTGACCGTGGGATATATATATCTCGATGATGCCTACGGAATTACCGCATTGGAATTTTCCCGTAGACTATCTGAAACAATCAAAGAAGAAAAAACCGCACGGCGGGTGCTTTCTTTATTAGAACAATATACAAACAATACACTTAACGATGAGGATATTGTAGAGGCACGAGGCTTTTATCTCGGTCTGCGGTGCGCAAAAGAGATGTTTCAAGAGGTGTGCTGTGAGTACTACACGGAATACCTTGAGAAGAAAGAGCAGGATGGCGCAGAGTTTCCAGAGGACTTTGATAATGAAGAAGTTATGGATACCTGTCCCGATAAATGCCCGTTTATTGTTTTGTGTCACACAGATGAGTGTGACTTCCATATCATAACGGATACAGAAGAAGAATAAAAAGGGGATGCGGCAAATGCCAGAGTTATCTGAACTGGTTCGGGAAAGGACACTTTCTTGGACTTTGATTACAGAAAGTCAGCCGCCGTCCGATGAGTGGGTTTTGTTCACGCTCAAGAGGGCGGGGAAATTTATCGTGATGCCCGGAAAGTTTTACGGCTTCAAGGCGGCGGAGAGTGATAATGACCAC
The DNA here is from genome assembly GCA_045641145.1 of Paludibacteraceae bacterium. GTDB lineage: Bacteria > Bacteroidota > Bacteroidia > Bacteroidales > Paludibacteraceae > Colicola. Next base: position 20,154 of record JAZUGJ010000073.1, on the reverse strand, counting down.
ACATTCTGTTGTGGGGTATATACCTACTGCATCCGTTGTTGCCACGAAACCGAGGGTACATACAGTCTTGGAATATCACCAGATGAAGTGATGTCTTGGATGCCGATGCCAGAGCCGTTGGAGTATGATGTGAACGGCGATAACGGTGAAGTGGATGATAGCGACAAGTGTGCTTGCTGTTGTTATCGTGACCCTCACGGCGGGTGCGGCAGGAAGTAAGAGGTATACTATGAAACCACACGCTTTTGAAACCCAGAGGGACAGGATTGGCTTTAGAGTACTGTGGCGTGACGCTATCTATGGCATGGCAGTCGGAGATGCACTCGCACTTCCTGCCAGCCGTTACAGACGGGGCGATTTGATGCGCCGTCCCATTCTTACCATGAGCGGGTACGGAACATACAACCGCTTTCCAGAGGGTACTTGGTCATCGGCTACCAGCCTTGCTCTGGCAACTACGGATAGTATCGTAACAAAGCACGAGGTCAACCTTGACCATGTCATGTCGTGCTATGTTAATTTTATGACTTTCGGGAAGTATGCTATCAACGGCAAGGTCGTGGAACTTCCGAAGTCCTGCGACAAGTCGATTGACGACTATCGTTACGGCAGAAAGAACGCAAAGTATTGCGGAACAAAGCTCGATGACGGCGGCGCATTATCAAGAATTGTACCTGTGTGTATGTACGCCATTGAAACGGGAGCATACGATAAGGATGCAATAGAGCTTGTACACAGCGTTGCTTCCCTCACGAACGATACCCCGGAAACAAAGGTGGCTTGCGGGATAATCTACTTCTGCATCAAAGAGGTCGTGTTCGCAAGGGATGCCACTCTGAATGACAGAGTTTCCGTTCCTATGAACAAGCTACTGCAAGAGGGGCTGGATAACGCTATCCGCTATTATCAATCTGCTACGGATATTGCGCTCCGCAACGCAAGTCGGCGTTTCCAGAACGACTTGGATGTTCTGTCCCATAAGCCTATGTCCCATATTCCAAATGGCGGCGGCGTTGTGGATATGATGGCTTCCATCATGTGGGGCTTGTGCAACGGTAAGGAATATGATGAAACCATGCTGAAGTTGGCTAATCTCGGCGAAACTACTACCGTGCGATGTGCAGTCGCAGGAAGTATCGCAGGGATATATTACGGCTTTAGGGGTATTCCTACTCCGTGGAAAAATGTTCTGAAGTACAAGAATACTTTGGATAACACAATTAAATACGCCTAACAAACGCACAGCGGCTCTGTGAGAGGTTTTCCCTGTTTGGGTATATCAGTATACCCTTTGGATAAAACGCTCTTACAAGCCGCTGTGTGCGCTATATTGGGGCTTTAGTATTGGTCTGCTATTGCCTTTGCTTCTTCCACGCTTCTGGCTTTTATCGTTTTCCCGAAAGAGGGAGAACGATACCAGACAAATCCGTCTGGGGTTTGGAAAATGCCGTTGTGAGCGGTATAGTGTTCAGAACTTTCAACTCCGCTTACCAGAATGGGGATAACGATGTCGTTTGCCGTGATACGGAAGTGGGATATTTGCCCACCGTCACTTGTGAGCAATCTGCCGCCGTTATATGCAGGGTGGTCGCCGTTGGCACTTGGTGCTGACGGTGCTTTTTTTGTCTTGCTCTTTATGCGGCGGTACATTTCAAGATACTCTTCAAAGTATCTATCCTTTGCTGACAGGAAAGTTGCGGGGTGCTTTATGAAGTCTTCTTCTGTGTGTTTCTTCTCGCACTCATAGGCATACATCTTTGCCGCAAGTAACAGGTCGCCCTCGGACATTTCTTTGTTCTTCACGATGGTCTTGTACCTGTTCCACGCTTCTCGCTTTGATACCTTGCGGGGATATGCATCCCACCATTTTTTGAAGTCTTCAGAAATTTCGTCTTCTAAGGTGCGGCTTTTTCTTGCTTTCACAGCAACTTTAGGGGGCGGGTTCTGTGCCTTTGCCTGTTCTTCTAATACCCTATTTATAAGGGTTCTGGCGTGGCGTGTGGAGCGGTATACATCCTTTTTAATCTTCCGTATATGCCCGTGGTTTACGAGGGCTGAAAAGGTATCCGTGAGGTCTGCTCCGTCAAACCATCGGGTAAGGTCTTCTCCGATTTTGTAGTCATCACCAGCTTCACACGACTGGTGGATTATGGAAAATACAATCGCTTCTTGCAAGGTCAGACCGAGGGCGGTTTTTATCTGGTACGAAATCTGTAGCATCTTATCCCTCGCCTAACTTCCGATTGATTTCCGTCTTGTGAGCAATATACGCCGTTCTGTCACCACGCTCCACAACGGTGACGAGATTGCGCTCCGCAAGCTGTTCTACTGCTTTGCCGATATCGGCTTCTGTTTTATCGCTGAACCAGTCCAGAATATAGCTATAGTCATCGTTGCAGACAGAACCGCCGTCAACTGTTATATCGTAGATGTAAGCTAACACGATATTCTGCACGGGGTCAAGAGATAGCTTGTTTGCCCAGTTCGGAATAAAAAGAACCTTGGACGCATCCAGAAAGTCTTGATTGTTCACTATGACATGATAGTCCCATCCGAAATTTGCAAACGCAACAGCATCTGGATTATGCATATCATCTCTTTGGATAGTCCGTAAAAAAGTCTTGTAAGCATCGTAGCTGACCAGAAGATTGTTTGCAAAAGCGTGTTTTACATCATCTACGGAAACACATCTGTAAGTGCTGTTGGTCTCTGAATTTCTTTTCACAGAAATCAAAGAGCAGGTTTTCGGGTCATAGTTCCGCAAGTCGTGCAGTAACCACGGGGCATATACCCTTTCGCACAGTACTACCATATCTTCCCAAAGTCGAGGTTCGTAATACTGTGTGCGACTTTCCGAAAACACAAAGCGGTATGCCTTGCACAGGTTTTTCGATTGCCACAATCCGTCCAGAACCGCATCCAGAGCGCACAGGAAGTCGCTCCGTGAGTCTTTTACCGCAAGGTCGAGCCGTAACCCGTCCGCTGAATTAACTCCTACCATTACTGCTCCTTTCTATCGAGGGCTTCTGTGACGGCTTGCACATTAACCCTGTACTTGGTTTCGGGGTGCGGAAATTTCTCCACAAGACCAGTTTCCACCAGCTCCTGTGCGACATCACGGATGCCGTAGGCGGTAAGGCGAGTCCACTTTCTGGTCTCGGTGAGGTCGGCGGGGTCTGCCCAATTGCCGCCGTGCGTTACTTCGTACAGACCGCAGAACACGGTACGCTCCACAAGTTCGTGTTCGGGCAGGACGGTCAGCACCCATTCAGGAATAATCAGCATACGCTTTCTCCTCTCCGTATATTTTAATCTACGCACCCCATGTGGGGTGTGACGAAGACCTTGTACAATATTACTTGCCGCAGAATTTGGCAAGCACTTCCACCGTCCAATCAAGGCTGATGGCTTCCAGAATAGCGGAAATGGTGGAAAAGTCCATCTCGGTCTGTTGCATGACGGCATCAAAGAAAGAGAAGACATTCTGGTAGAACTTGTCCCAATCAGAACGGGCGATGTCGTACACTTCTCTTTCGATTTCGTCATTGGTAGCACGGCGAAAATCTCCGTCATACCACATAGCGTGATGACCGAAGCAGTCGCAGAGGGCGGCGATTGCTCTTGCACTCTTGCCGTAACCGCCTATGCTCATAAGAGCAATGACATCGGGGTCGTGGTCGATATCAAACGCAGAGATACCGTACCAACCACGCAGGAAACGGCAAGCGAGGTGGTTCTGGTTCATGCACTCCGCAATCTCGGACACAACCTCTTCAAGGTCTTCGACAGAAGTGGTGTCGATTGCTTTTAAGTTGTTCAGCAGATACATGGCTTCTCCTTTTTTGTTTGTTTTAATCCACACGCCCATACATTGTACGGACGGGGCGCACGGCTCACAGACCGCCGCAGAACTCGACAATGACATCCATGTGCCATCTGAGGTTCACGCCGTCCATGATGCCAGAGACAATTCTCCAGCCGATGGTTTCTTCTTCTGCACAGCGGCAGAGGAAGCCGTACAGGTTCAATGCGAACCTGTCGTAGTTGGTGGAACGGGCGGCATCGACCACCGCCTGTGCGATGTCGGAGTAGAAAGCGTAGGGGGAAAGGGTGATGCCGTAGCACTCCTGCAGAAAGGGCTTGCTCACGCCCAAGGCGGACATGACGGCGGCGGCTTCCCTCACGACCTCTTCGAGGTCGGAGACGGATGCGAGGTTGGCGGCGGACGGGTTGTTAAACAGATACATAGTTAAGCTCTCCTTTGTGAGTCGATTTATTTAAGGTACAAGTGTATAATAACACAGGTTCTTCTATATGTCAAGAGTTTTTTAGAAAAATGTAAAACTTTTTTGCGGGATAAATTCCCCCGCCCATACATCGTACAGACGGGGGAGGGGAGTACAGTTACTCGGCGTACTCGTACTCCGCAATGGCTTCAGCCGTCCACTCAACGGCGAGGGTTTCCACCAGTTCGGGCAGGTCATTATCCGTGGCGAACTGGCTCAGCTTGTGGGCGAACTTGCGCCAGTCGGTGCGGGCGAAGTCCCACAGAGCGTCCTCTGCATCGTCATCGGTGAACTTGGTGAAGACTCTGCCCTTGCGTTCCAAATTGGCGGGGTTGTACTCGCTACAGATACGGGCAATCCACAGGCAAGTATCGGCGTAGCCGTGGGCTTCCATCGCCACACGCATATCCAACCCATTGTGGATATCGTACACCTCGAGGCTGTACTTCTCACGCAGGAAGCGGCAGGTAATGCCGTTCCGTTCCATGAAGTGGGAGATTTCGCTCACCACCACATTCAGGTCTTCGGCAGAGGTGGGGTTGACGGTGGTCAGGTTGGGGTTCAGGTCAGACAGGTTGTAAGTGTTCATAGGTAAGTTCCTTTCTATAATCAGAAGATAAGGTGTTATCGGGTACAGGTACATAGTACCACCATATCCCCCATATGTCAAGTACTAATTTTAAAAAATATAATTTTTTTACAACAAACAAAACGACATGAAAAGTGTACCCTCTCTATGCGGAGAGGGTACAGCTTACGGGATAGCTTTCCATATAGCCAGATAGTCCGTTATATATGTTTCGTTTAAGTCCAGATTGAGGTATCCAAGTTCCGTACGAAACTTATCAAAGTCTTTATATATAGCTTTGTACAGGTGGTATACCACAGAGGACTCCGGTCGGAAACTGGCATCTGGCGTAGCTACAATAATATTATAATACGGGTTGCGCTCTGCTCGCAGGGTGTTGATTACCTCTATAGGTGGATAGTAGGTCAGCAATGCTCTGATATCGTCCTCGTTTGTTAGGTCGTACCATCCCTCGCCTGTCATCCATCTGTACAGGCGGCAAGCGCACGATTTCTGTTCGAGCAGACGCAGGATACAGAAAGTGGCATCATGAAAATCTGGCTTTGAAGCGGGGTCTTGGGTTGATGGCTTTGTGCCGTTCAGCCGACTGGCTATGCCATGCCCGTTTTTTGCGAAGCCCGCAATGGCATCAGCAGTCCACCTCTTATCGCAGAACACTGCCAAGGTCGGCAGTTCAAGTTCCTCGTTCACCACGCCCACAGCAGATTGAAAATACACAAAGTCTCTTCTGGCGGCAGAGTACAGGAAGTCCATAGCGTACAGATATGACTCGCCAAACAGCCTTGAGTCGGAACACACAACCACGTCATTTTCATTAAATCTTCGGACGGCATCAATGGTCTTGATGATGTCGTTATTGGCAAGCAGTTTCTCAAGGTCGGTACGACTGTATATACTGTACATCTTTCTGCCTGTAGCGTGTCGGATAGCTTTGCACAAACAGAAGTTCCGCTCCAGAAGCCATATAACACGAGCTACGGCGTTATCAAGGTCTTCCCAAGAGTTGGGATTATACTCGCATAAGTTTTCGTAAAACATAGTTCTCCCTTTTTCAGAAGTAATCTCTTCATCCTATCTGGTAGTATAGCCCTTGCAGTTTCGCCCGTCAACTCTTTTTTGCAAAATCCCCCAAATAGCTCTTGTAAAAATATTTGCAGAATTGCAAATTAAATATTGACAGAGTGACATTTGACTGGTATAATTTAAGAGTACCCGGATACCACAGGAAAGGGGGTGTATAGCATGGCATACGAGAAAAGAAAAGTCACCACACCGTGGAGAATGTATTATATCGAGCGTGAAGATTGTTTTGAAGAGTACTATTACAGTAGCTACACGCTCTGGGAAACACCAGACGGCGGCAGAAACTGGTACGGTAAGACTTATGAGGCGGACGGGCTGGGACGGGTAGACGAAGCCCTTATCCGTGATATAGCCCGTTTATCGGTTGGGCATTTTGTTGGTGCGACTTACAGCCAGTTTTGCAGAGGCGAAAAGCACAGATGATTATTACGGGGTGCGCTTAACGGCGCATCCCATTTTTGTTGCGCTCCGTTACAATGGATACTGTCCGACAGTCCACAGGATAGGCTCTTCGGTGAAATATTCATCATCCTGTATCGTGCGGTCTAACCGAAACGCTTTGACAAACAGGCTTCCTGTTTCTGGGACGATTCTTGATAATGCCCTTTCAGGCAAGGAGTTGAGATAGGCGATTGCCTGTTCGTCTGAACTGTATGTCCCTACCATGTGGAACAGGGCATCGTCTATCTTATCCACTATCTCACGCTTTGTGGTTGTCAGATTGCAATGTATCTCCGTTTCGTATAGTGTATAGAAAACCATACTCACCTCGTAGGACAGGTGGCGATAAGCTCAAGAGCGTATCTCATTCCCTGTACAAAGCCTTTATCAAAATCGGTCACAGCCGTTTCTCCACGGTGCTTTATCGTTTCACGGACGGGCGATAACCTTTTACTCCCGATGGATACGGCTTTGATGCCCTTGCAAGCCCTGATATTGTATATCTCGTCCTTGGTGCAGTCAAGCATCTCTGCTATCTCGGTATCGCAGAAAAACTGTGCAGACAGCTTTCTGACCTGTTCCACGAACTCCGCATTCCTGCTGTTTTTGCGAACGGGACTGGCGTTTGTTATGTGCTTATGCACCCACTTGCGATATGCGGGGACGGAACACCCGCACACAACGGAGGCTTCACCAGAAGTAAGTCCACGCTCATAGCACTGGCGGCGAAGCTCTGCGTTTTCTGTGTCAATAACCATTATCATTCCTTTCCCGCCCCTTGCGGGGCGTGTGGCTTATCCCACAACCATGTTGACGATGGCGTTGGCAAGCACGGCAAATGCGGAGCAAGAGCCGATGATGACTGCGGCGGTTACAACGAAGTCCACGATGCTGACCGCAGTATAACGGACACCGTCACGGAACGCTTCACGCTCCGCCTCGGCTTGCTTACGCTCACGGCGGCGCATCATGCGCTCGTACTTGAGGGCGGAGCGTAGGTACGCTCTTTCCCGAAGAATGGCGGCTTCACGCTCTGCCTGTTCCCGTTCAAGGGCGTAACGCTCGGTCTCGGCGTTGCGCCACATCTGTTCCTGCATGAGGTTGGCGATGTATTCTTCTCTGTTCATAAGTAAACTCTCCTTTTCAGAAGTAATTTCTGCAATTATAATACCACACGGATGTTCCTGTGTCAATACTTAATTTATAAAAATTACAAAAAGGTAACACGTTGCCGTACAAGCCCGTAGAATGCCCTGTAAGGCGTTTTAGGCTCTGGGTATACAAGGATACTACCAAGCACCTAAAAACGCCACACAGAGCGTCCTGCGCCCCGTCAGAGCATACGGGAAGCCTGTTGCTTTGCGAAGTCGTAATCTCTGGTGGCACAGGAGCAGTTGATATCGAAATTATCGGGGGAGTTGTACCAGTATCTGCCATCTGGTGCGGTAAAGACATCATCGTTGATGCGGATAACCTCACGGGAGCATTGCAAGTTGTGAAGAATGGCATAGACTTCTGTTCCGTTTTCGGTCTTGTTGAGCCTGTAGCCGTACACGGGTTCACCGTAGCCTGTGTAGCACACCCCGTTGAGGCAGTAGGGTTCGGTCTTGGGGTTTTCCCTTGCGAGGGCAATGTAGTGAGCGAGCTTGTACCGCAGGAAGTTATGGGGCATATACAGGTAGGTCTGCTTGGTCTGCTTTCTTTCGGCTTCCTGTCGGTAGATGTACAAAGCATCGAGGATGTCAGAGGGGGAAGTACCGTTCTTGACTGCGGCGACATATTCCACATAAGCCATATCCCGGACATCTTCACATCCCGCACGAGGGTATGCTCTCCACCATACTTCAAAGTTAGCAGTAAACTCGTTAGGGATAGTTATTTCAGTATGGTTCTTTTTAGTATTGCTTATATTAGTCTTGTTAGGGGAAACTTTTTTTACATCCAGATGTAAAGGTTTTTTCCCGCCAGATGTAAACTCTTTTTCCCTCTTGACGGAAACATTCTTTGCTTCTGGCTGTAAAGCAACTTTACATCCAGACTCAAAAAAATTAGCAGTGACATAGATGGCGTTGGGGCGGTTCAAACCACGGCGAACGATGCGGATGAAGCCCTTGTCGGCGAGGGAGTGAAACGCCTTTGTAGCGGTAGGACGGGAACACCCCAGAACCTCACACGCATCCTTTACGGCGTAGCAGACCACGGGGATGCCGTTCCCATCGGTGTAGTTGTTTCTGACAGAAAGCTCGTGCCTGTCCATCAACAGGGTAAGCAGTATGCTTTCACGAGGTGACAGGGTATTCAACACCTGTTTCGGTATCCTGTAAAATTCCATATATTCTCCTTTTCACATGGGCGGTAGGTACTCTATCATTGTACCACGAACCCTTTTTCGTGTCAAGTATAAATTTAAGTTACGGTAAAAGTTTGAACAATTTTTATCTTTACACTAAACATATAAATTTTTTTTGCAAATCTACTTGACACAGCACACATGGCGTGGTAATATAAGAGGGTAAGATTAAGCCACCCGGACAATTGGAAAGGAGAACTTTTTTGAACACCGAAATTGAACAGAGACAGAGGATGCTCATCGACAACGCATTTCTGGATGCGCAGGAGTTGGTCGTCTGTGATGACGAATCCTATGAAAGTGCGGCAACCCTCGCACGCTCCATTAAGCAGATGGAGAGCAAAGTAACTGCCTATTGGGAAGAACTGCGCAAGCCCGCTAAAGCGGCATACGATGCGGTTTTAGCGAAAAAGAAGCAGATGCTCACCCCTCTTGCCGAAGCAGAGCGTGAACTAAAGCGGAAAATGGGCGCATATCAGCGACAGGTCGAGGAGAACGCCCGCCGCATCGAGCAGGAGCGCAGAGCCGCCGCAGAAGCTGAACAGGCACGGCTTATGGCAGTAGCTGAAGAAAGCCGCAACAACGGCGATACCCTTGCGGCAGAGATGGCAGAGATGGAAGCGGAGATTATGACCGCCGCCGCAGAAGCCGCAGTAGTCGCACCTGTTATTCCCAAAGCCGCTGGCGTGTCCAAGCGCAAGGACTGGGTAATCACGGGCGTGGATATGTCCCAAGTCCCCGTGGAGTACATGGGCGTGGTTATCCGCCCCGTTGACGAGAAAGCTATCAAGCGGCTTATCAAGACCAGTGGCGGCACTATCGCTATCCCCGGCGTTACCTACGAGGAAGTCAGCAACATTTCTATCCGAAAGTGATTGACTTACCTCTGTGATGGTGGTATAATAACTTGTAGTGAGGGGTATCCCTTGCTACAAGTTTCCACCCAATGCGAATAAGAAAAGGAGTCTTAAAAGTGAATACGAAACCTGCAAAGCGCATGACCATGGACATCTTTGCGAACGCTGACGATTTTGGTGTGGCGGTCAGACAGGCACAGTACCTGTCCAACTCCACCCTCGTACCGAAAGACTATCAGCGCAATGAGGGTAACTGCCTTATCGCTATTGATGTCGCCAACCGCATCCATGCAAATCCTCTGATGGTGATGCAGAACCTGTACATCGTCAACGGCAAGCCCTCGTGGTCGAGTCAGTGGATTATCGCCATGATTAACGCATCCAAGCAGTTTGCTGGCAAGCTCCAGTTTGACTTCGGCACGGATGCAGAGGACGGTGGTATGTCCTGCACGGCATGGGCAGAGGATTGGAACGGCAACCGTGTATATGGCCCGAAAATCACCATGAACATGGCAAGAGCAGAGGGCTGGACAAGTAAGAACGCATCCAAGTGGAAGACCATGCCCGAAGTCATGATGCGCTATCGTGCCGCATCGTTTTTTGGTCGTCTGAACTGCCCCGATATGATTATGGGGCTGTACTCCGAAGAAGAGTCACAGGATGCTTTCGGTTCTGCTGATTTCGGTGTGGATAACGATACTGGAGAAATCCTTGTTCCCGCCGAAGAACCTGTCGCCGCACCGAGCGATACCGCACTGGTCACAAGTGCTGACCGTCACGCCCTGTTTGCACTGGCGAAAACCGCGTGGGAAAACACCGATGAGCGCAACAACAATCTGAAAGCTATGGTCAACGAGATGGGCTATAAGACCACTTCCGAGATGACCAAGGCTGACTATGATATCGTGTACAAGCGCATCTCCGACATCATCGAAGCGAACAAGACCGAGACCGCCATCTACAACGAAGTAGAAGATGCCGTGGTTGTCGAAGTCGAACCCGCCGAAGCCGAACCCGAACAGGAATAAGCCCAAAAACCACTCACAGGCTATCCGAGTCTGTGAGTGGTTTTTCAGAAACACAAGGGGGAATATTATGCCAGACGAACTACAGAAGAAGCTGAACCGAGAATACGGCAGAACCTACCGAGGGACACACAGGGACACCCTGCGAGAACGCCGAAAACAATGGTACGCCGAGAACAGCGACAAGGTACGGGAAACCAACGCCAAGTACTACCACTCCCATCGTACGGAGTCGCTGGAGCGAGCCAGACAGTGGCGGGTTGATAATGCAGACAGATACAACGAGTATCACCGCAACTACTACAGCGAGAACAAGGAGCGTCTTCGTAGGCAACGGTTGGAGCGGTACGCCAGAAACCGTGATGCGATAAACGCTAAACGAAGAGAAGAAAGACGCAGAAAACGAGAGGAGAACGGAAATGCGGATTAACAAACAGGCACACATGATTTACCTTATGGCAGAGAGTCTTTACGATAGTGTCACGGAACTTTGTGAGGCTTCGATGGAGAACCCCAACGCCTACACCACCTCTATGCTCGGCATTATCAAAGAGGACAGCAAGGGCGCAATCAAACGCCGCATCACCGAACTGCGTTGCCAGCTGAACCTTTTGTCAAAGAACCTGAACGAGATGTAAAAGAACGCCCCGCACTCCATTACGGAATGTGGGGCGTTTCCTTATGCGGCGAACGATGCGACAATCATAGCCAGTCTGACCGTAGCTACGGCGAGAACGATGAACACCGTGGCAAGGATGCCGTGCATCACACCCTTTGCGTATGCCGTTCTTTCCGCTTTCTTATTGATACGATAGAACGGCTTACGGGGCGCAGGACGGGGCGCAGAACGGCGTACAGGGGCGGCAGGATGGTACGCACTACCACCGCCGCTATAGGCGTAGAAAGCGTCCCTGTACGCATCCTCTGCGGCTTCCTTGACCTTTTGGACGATTTCGTCCACTTCTTCCTCGGAGCGGACAGGTTTCGGCTCGGATTTCTTACGCCCACGCTTCTTTTCGGGAACAGGCGGCTCGAAGTCGGCATAAGAAATGCCATCGGGCATATCCTGCATTTCGGGGACGGTGGCGGGAGCGGGGGACTCGATATTCAGTTTTTCCATGATATATATCCTTTCTGTGTCTGGTCTGGTGTGTCGGACGGGCAAAGCCCATCTCCCCGTTAGGGGAGAATGGGGGAGAAAGCCCTGCACCCGATGGTGCGACCGAGGTCGTCCCGCACCTCACGGGAGATGACGGCGCAGTCGGTGCGGCCTGCGGCACGGATGGCGGGTGCGCAGACGGCACTCACCACATAGTAAGTGCCGTCCTGCTGGGCGGGCAGACCGACAAGGTCGCCGAAGCCCTTGTCGGTGCGGGGGTAGCCGCCCCATTCACCGTTGTCGGTGAGGGTTTCGGATACCCTGACCACCCCGGAGGACGGGATGGTCTCTACCCCGCCATCGGCGAGGTAGATGTTGATGGGGTGGGGGGTCATGTTAATAAGTGCCATAGGTAAGCTCCTTTCAAATGCCCTTGCGGGTGTCGCTTGCTTTAAACTACTCTTGAATTATACTACAACGGTTTCTGTATGTCAAGTATTTTTTCGTAATTTTTTTAAAAGTTTTTTATTGACTTATTCAGCGGTCGGTTGTATATTGATTACAGTAAGTCGTATCACTTACTTTCCTTTTCTTTTGTCTTTGGGGGGTACGGGTTTTTCTCTTCCTCTTTCCTGTATCCCCCCCTATATGCGAGTGTAGTTCAATGGTAGAACCCCAGCCTTCCAAGCTGGTTGTGTGGGTTCGATTCCCATCACTCGCTCCATTGAAAATATTGCGGGTTGATGCAGTTGGTAGCAATTCAGCCTCATAAGCTGAAAGTCGGGGGTTCGAGTCCCTCACCCGCACCCATGCAGGATAGTTCATCATGCTTACGCTTGTCTGGTTCTTGGTCATGCTTGGACTGGATTCCCTGTGAGAGATGTATCGGGCGCGCACGAGGTTCTTCGGACGCTATCCGCTTCTTTTGAAAATGCGGATGTGCCGAAATTGGTAGACGAAAGAGACTCAAAATCTTTTGCACATTGTGCGTGTGGGTTCGAGTCCCACCATCCGCACCAGATACTGGTATTACGGGAAGTGTTTTGAATGGAGTATTAAATATGGGTTTCTTACAGTCACGCCACACGGGCGTGTGGATTAAAATCAGAATGAATTCAACGCAAGCAGGGGAGTTGTAAACCCTTTAAACATGGTCGGAAATCATGCAGTATGCTGGCGTTGCAATACTTGCACAGAGTGAAAAGATAACAATGTGGAATTGCGGGTGCTGGCGAGTATCCGTAAAGCGGCACAACATGAAATAAGATTTGCCCTAAAATAAGTCCACAGGGATAGTAACCCCCTCGTCATGACGAAATTACATAGAACAGCAAGAGGGTATAAGGAAAAGTGCCAAAGTTTTCTGATGACACCAGTGATATCGGCGGTGTCATCACACTCTGCACAAGCGAATGAAAATGACCGTGTAGCTCAGTTGGTAGTAGCACCTGCCTTTTAAGCAGGGTGTCGGGGGTTCAAGTCCCCCCACGGTCACCAAGTAGATGGCAACTGAAAACGGGCAAAGCTCATCCCATTACTCTGTTCCCGACAAACGGAGTGGTAGAAATACAATGTGGGAAGACTATGCAGTGTGCCACGCAGGACACAGCGTGACGCATTTCTGAATGCCGTTATCCGAGGCATGGGTTACGGCGAACCGATAATATAACACATCATAGACAGATATTCGCACAAACAAATGTAATTTTCACAACGGGTAGCGTAACAGGATACAGGATTGGTAAAAGGATGCCCCAGTTCTGTATTTGGAAGATTATGCCGTGACCCCGTTGGTCTATGAGAGTTTTGCCCGTTTTCAGTTGCTCTCTGCAAAGCTGGGAGTTGCGGATAGCAACAAATATTATACGCTAAGAACCTGCTATGTCACGCAGTACCGTCCGAATTACCGTTATACATCAGCCACACCTCGATATGGACAGCTCACCGAAAGGTGATGGGGTAGACAAAGGCTGATTGCGTAGCGGTAATTCGGGCGGTACTGTTTTATCGGGAGGGAAATTATGGAAACACAAGTAATCAAAGATGAAAGAACGGCACAGGACTTTAACTGGTTAAGGGATATGAGCGTTCATCTCGAAGCGGATGTGAACGGAAACATTGATGTCGAGATTAGCGGCACGAACGATAATGACAAGTTGAAGACGGTGCGATACTGCATAGCTCTGCTGACTTCTACCATGTATGCCAAAGCCCCGATGGACATCATGCACGAGTATACTGATTATTTTCAACAGGGTGTGCTGGACGGCATCAAGTTCGCTGGCGAGGAGCGGAAGCGGAAAGAGCAGGAAGCGAAGATGCGAAAGGCGGCTTTTGTTGCTAACGAGATGATGAAACACGCAGACGGAAAGCCTGCTATTGATTCCATTATCAATCAAGATGTGGTGTCCCCATGAGGGTGGACTATCTCGACTACTCGAAGTCTGGCAAAGACTATGCCCCAGACGCTCCCGGAATATATGTGTGGAGTGATATGGAAACAGGTATGGAGTATGTAGGACGCTCCAACCGCCTTTGCGACAGATTAGATTCCTACCTGTCATATATGCGAAAGGGGCAGGACGGAGAAAATCGGTGGTTCACTTCAGAACTATCACAACGCCCTTGGGCTTTTGAGTTCCGCATCGTGGAGCTATGCGATGTTTATGTTCTCCCAGACCGTGAAAAGTACTGGATTCGCACACTCGGAACAAAGGGTACTGGCTACAATCAGCTTGTATAGCCGCCACAGAGCCGCCGTGTGGCGTTTTGTGCCGTTGGTATATACGGATACCGCAACAGCGGCAAAGCCCGACAGAAGTCCGCACAAAGCGCATACGGTGCGATGTAGTATTAGATACTGGTATAACAGAAAAACGCCCTGTACAAGCCGTGTGAGCCTGTACAGGGCGTTTGTTGTGCCGTGGGTTACAGCATCTTAAACTGCTTCATGTATGCCACCACAGAGGGGGTTTCGGTTCTGAACTGGTGAAGAAGCCAGTCGTAGAAAGTGCGGTTAAATACCAGATAACCGACAAGGTCGAACACCTGTTCAGCGGTATCTCTGCCGCACTCATCGGCTATGTATGCTTCAACTTCCTGACGCCGCCAGAAAGAGCGACAGGGGCGGGAAAGGGGATTCTCGTCTGCGGACTCGATAACATAAGTGTCGATGACCGCATCCTCCTCCCAGAGGATTGCTTCGACTTTGTCGATGGCTTCATCGTAGTGTTCGCAGAAGTCGGCGCAGTCCTCGCAGTCAACGAGCGGGGCAAGGATGTCGTAAACTTCTGCCGCTCTCTTGCTGTTGAGCATAAAGTTTAACGCGCCAACTGCGTTGGTGGTTTCGTAGTTGTCGATGGAGATACTGCCGTCCTCTTCGTAGATGTCGAGGTAAGCGGGCTTACCAGAGTAGTAGTTGCTGTAGAATTCCATAAAAAAACTTCCTTTCTCCCTCTTGGGGAAATACGGTAACTATTGACTTCTCTTACATTATAGCCGTAATCTTTATATATGTCAAGTGTTTACTTGAAGTTTTGTAAAAAAGTTTAGAGTACCAATATCGTGCAAAAATGTATAAATTAGTATACTGGGCAAAAGGAAAAGCCCCCGCACGGAGATTGTGCGAGGGCGGCGGTTACTTCAGCTTTTTGATGAGCTTTAAGAAGCAGGGACGCTCATCGTCATCCCACGGGCAAGAGTGGTCGTAGAGCCATTCCTCCAAGTCAAAGGTACTCTGGATGTACCTTGCATCGAGGTATTCCACCGCAACTTCGGCGGTCAGTTCTGCGAATTCACGGCAGGGGAAACGGAAGATTTTGTCGGGGATGTCTGTGTCATCCAGAGGGTGTGTGTAGTATTCCACCAGTATCTCGTTGATATAGTGGTCGCCGAAGTATTTCTCGGTGAGCATCCCGAAAATCAGCTTGGTGGCTTCTGCTCTATCCTCGTAGATAGTATCCAGAATCTTGGTGCGGTTCTCACCGTTAAGTCTTGCCTCAAAAATGAGGGCGTTGGTGGCGGCGATGCCGTAGCCGTAGATGGGGTCGATAAATTCGTCATCTGCCTCGAAGTAGTCCATCAGCCATTCGTAGTCTTCAAGTAACATGGTAGGTAAGCCTCCTTTATTCCGTTCCCTTACATTATACCCTCTCAATCACAATGTGTCAAGACTTTATTTACAAAAATATAAACTTTTTTATTGCACGAAAATTGGCTAACGGTGAGTAGGAAAATACCCCCCGTGCAGGCATACGGCTTGCACAGGGGGTCTGGATTAGGAATTATTTACGAAGTGGAGTACGCCCTCAATTTCGATATCCAGAGCAGCTAAATCGTCTTCAAGCCATGCGGTGTAGGAATTTCCGCTCTCGATGTACTTGTGTACAATGAGCATGAACAGGTACTCGGCGGTATCATATACAGTACAGGGAGCAAAGTGTTCCACGATTTCATCTTCTCTGTTAAATGCTATGATACGGGCTTTTGTATAGCAAGCATCTGCAATCTTCATCTTTTCAGCAAGCCTGTTGATGACTGACTTGCAACGGTCATTGCCGCTCCACAGGTCAGCACAGGGGGTGATTTCTGCGATAAAGGCATCACGTTCTTCATCGGTAAGCCCCATGTCGTAGCGGATTGCGGAGATGGCGCAGACCATAGGAAGTGTGGGAATGTTGCCGCCGTGAGTAGGTTCAAACTCGAAGTAGTATGCCAGTTCGGGGTAGTCGATAAGGTCGATGTACATTAGGTAAGTCTCCTTTTCTTATTGAGTTCTCTTAAATTATAACACCATCCGTGGTGCGTGTCAAGATGGTTCTATCAATCCTGCCTGTTGCGCACAAACTGATTGATAATGAACAGAAAAGAGAAAGCCCCGGTACAGGTGGTGTACCTGTATCGGGGCGGCGGTTACTCGATGCTGGAAACGATTTCCATAATCCAGTCGTAGTCGTCAATGCCGACTTCTTCTTCAAGCCACTCTGCGTAGTCTGCCACATCCTTGCGGATGTACTTGTGAACGAGAAGTTCAGTGGCGTACTGGGCGGCGTAACGGTCGAACCCAAACCATAAGGTGGCGTGTTCTCTGGGGAGGCTTTTTTCCCACCAATCAACTTCTGGGGTAAAGGAAACATCTATGATGTTGTTCTGAAACTTCTCGTAGATGATGTCCACAACAGGCTTCCACTCGGTGTCATAGAGGTGGGCGATAGGGGCGAGGGCGGTGAGGTACTCGTTGCGTTCTTCATCCGTGAGGTGGGTATCGAAGTGGATGGCGATGGCGGTTGCAATCTCCGCACAGTACCATCCAGAGAGGATGCCCTCTTCAATCTTGATTCCGTACACATCATCGAACAGGCCAGTGTCGTCAAGGTCGATATAGAGTCTCATAAGTAAGCTCCTTTTCTTATTTAGTTCTCTTACATTATAACCCCTCTTTCCCGATATGTCAAGAGTTTATTCTAAAAAAGGTAAATTATTTTTTGAGTATTTTTGTTTATATTGTTACCACAAACACTTGACATAGGAAAACACGGCGGGTATACTATAAGGGTGAAAGCGAGGTAATAGCTATGGTATTTGAATGCAAGCTGACTACTGACGACAAGCTGTCCCAGTTCAATAACATTTTCGATTGCCGCAACTGGAACGGCAAGCCTTTGGACGGTGAGTACCATTTCTATATGGGCATCATTTCTGGCTCTCTGTTTATGGACTTGCTCACCGATGACGAGTTTTACGAGTTCACTTCTACCGTGAGCAATCTTCTGGCACACGATGACCTTGACGGGGCGTACAGCTACGCAGAGAGCAAGGTCATGGAAAGCGGCGTGTTTTACGATGCGGTTATCAGCGGCAACATGGCAACCGTGGTCAGAGGTATTGAGCAGTTAAATTCCATTGTGGATACTGCACGGGTCGCCGTGGACATCATGGACGCTATTGATGCGGGTGATTACACATCCTTTAAAGAGTGGGTCAAAGAGCGCATTGACGAGCCTAATGCAACGGCAATCTTTGATTACTTCATCAAAGCAAAGCCCTCTCACCGCCCGTAAGAACAACAAAAAGAAAAGCGGCACTTGGTAGTTTTCCAAGTGCCGCTTTTGGTTTCTTCTGGGATTATTGATATTGGGAAAGGTAGTCGTACAGAATTTTGAGGCTGGTGAACACCTGCCAGCTTTTGCTATCCTTTGCGGGATAGCGGCGTTCTTCAAAGTTCCCGTTCTTGTCGATGCGAAGTATCATCTTATCTTCAACAAAGATGCCGTGAGTTTCCAGAGCCTTTGCGTATGCTTCAAGTTGCACTTGGCAGGTCATGTCGATGATACTGGTGGTGGTTTTGAAATCTATCATTGTCAAAACGCCGTTGATGTAGCAGATACAGTCGATAGTACCCGCATATCCCATCACCTTATGATAGACCTTTGATTCGCTTGCTACCAGTTCTGGCGTGTTCAGTTCGTACCATTTCAGGAACGCATCGAAATACGGTCTATTCTCGCCGAAAAAGTCATCAATGCCGTATTTCAAAAACTCTTCGATTGCGGCATGGACAGCTGTTCCACGGTCGGCGGCTTTATCAAGAACAAACTTCGGGATACTGTTATACTTCTCGGCACTTAAAGGCTTCATAACGGTTGTAACGCTCGGCACTACAAAGCCGTCAAGTCTGTAGGTGTGTGACTTATCCTCAAAGGTCAGTTCATTGAGTTCGGGCATTACCGCCCGTTCTGGGTTTTCAATCTTACTCATTCCGTTCCCCCTATTACGCTTTTCCAATGCTCTGCATAGCCGTTTACTTTGACTGTGTAGTTCGTGGAGTAGATGCCCTTGCTGAAGCAATCTCGCTTTGCGCCGTACTCGCCGCAGTTGTACGCAATCAGAGCCATGTTCCAATCATTGTATTTCTGGTACAGTTCAGATAACATATACACACCGCAACGGATATTGTCAGCCCCATCGGTGATACCATCGACTTGGAGCGTTTCCATAAGCCTATCCCGATTGATTTCCGAAATCTGCATATATCCGTGACAAATGCCGTTCCGTGCCGTTTCCGTAAAGCAGGACTCCGTATTGATTACACCAAGAGCAATGTGTACAGGCACTCCACGCTCCGTACACTCGCAGTATAGCAGTTCTTGCAGTTCACGGGAAAGCGGTATGTCAGAGTGATAGAACGCAGGATTCTCCGTTTCCACAACCGCCACGGCAGGTACTTCCTCAATCTCGGTAGGTGCATAGGTTTCGTAAAATGCTCCGCTGATACAGGCAACACTCGCAAGCGCAAGAGTTACCGTGATTGCCGTGCGGACAGGATTTCTCCGTTCCCGTTTCCCTCTGGTAAAAAAAGCCATATTATTTACTCCTTTTCATCGTCTACTTCTATTATACCACTCTGGATACATTTGTCAACTATTACTTTACAATAAACATAACTCTGTGCTACAATTGATTGATAATAAATATGGGGGGGATTGCGTTGGATAGTTCTATTGTGTTTCTTTTTGGTGTGTGGGTTGGTGTTACTTCGATACAGATTGCCCTGTGGGTATCCATCGAGGTCACAGATGCAGACGATTACGACAAACTGCCAGATAAGTTGAGGACAGCGGTGGACATCACTTCCTTTACTCTTGCCATCGTGATTTTCTGTCTTGGAAAGCTGATATGATGAGAGGGGTGGTCTTGTTGTCGTGGTTTATTTTCGGTGCTGTGCTGTACACGGTACTATACGCCGCTTTCCGCATCGCATACGAGGTGTTTGTACACACCCCATCAAACGGTGAGAGGTATCTTATTGAGTTGATAAGCATCTTGCTTTCCGTACAGGTGGTATCGTGGTTTATATAACGCAGTAAAACGCTCCAGAAAGCTCTGTACGGCTCTCTGGGGCGTTTTTGCGCATTGGTAGTATACTTGTATACCTAAACGGTAAAACGCCTTAAAACGGCTTGTACGGGCTTGTATGCGGGTATAAGAAAAGCCCCGTGCAGATTTCTCTGCACAGGGCTTCCGGGGCGGCAGGTCAGGCGACCTTGCAGTACCAGACTCTGGTCTGCTTCACACCCTTGTAAGAGGTGTGGTCTTTGACCTTTGCCTTGATGGTCATGCCGACCATCTCGGAGACATCCTCGATGCCGTTCTTCTCGAGGAAGTCGTAGCGGCAACGCCAGATGAGGGTATTGCCCTCGGTGTCCTTGATGGAACACATAAGGGCGGCGTCACCCCAGTTGTACGAACCCGCATAGGAGTCGTACAGAGGCTTTGCCTCGGCGATGGTGAACACGATGTGTTCATCGACCTCGCCCACCCACTTGGTGGACTCGGCGGCGGGTTTCGCTTCGGCGGCTTTTGCCATCGCCTTGCGGGGGCTTTCCACCGCAGATGGGGGGGAGCCCACCATGTAGGACTCCATCT
>JAZUGJ010000072.1:0-16903 GCA_045641145.1 Paludibacteraceae bacterium | reverse complement strand
GCGCCAATGCGTTCCTGGTGGTAACCAATAGCCGGTTCAGGTCAATGGGTTTCTCAATAAAATCAAAGGCACCTTTTTTGATGGCATCGACGGCGGTTTCTATGTTCCCATGTCCGCTAATCATAACAATAGGTGGAGTGGATTCTTTGTTTGCCCGCTCCGCCATGAGACGGTTTAGCACTTCCATACCATCTACCCCGGGCATTTTAATGTCGGAATAGACCAAATCATAAGTGTTTTGCAGGGCCATAGTCAATCCTTTTTGCCCGTCCTCTGCTAAATCGATTTGGTAACCTTCAAACTCCAAAATGTCTTTTAGGGTGTTCCTGATTGCACGCTCGTCGTCAATGATGAGAATTTTAGCCATGACGCATAAATTTTTTCGCAAAATTACAAAAATATTTTGGTATATGCAAATTTTTTTGTATCTTTGCAACGCATAACGCAAAGTGATTGTCTCGCTTGTGTATATAGCATAACTATTTTATAATTTTATTGTAATGAAAAAAACTTTTTTCCTTTTGACGGCGCTTGCACTTTTCCTGAATGTGTCGGCGGCTTCTTTCGGTGTGCAACGGCACCCGCGTGTTAACTCAATTCCTGTAAGCCGTTCGGCAGTGCGGGATGGTGTCGGTATGCACAGATTGGCCTCACAGATGGCTGCAAGTGTGGATACGAAGTATGATTTTTCGTCTTCAATTGCTGACGGTTGGTCGTCTTCTGCAACTCCGCAGGGTTATGAAACGACCGGTAGCGCACGGGGCACTCAGTTTGCATCTGCTGCGACTTTAACGTTGAAGGGGGTAAGCAATGTGACCAAAGTGGTGGTGGTCTGCTCTGCCAATACGGATAAGAATAGTATAAGTGTAAGTGTGGGTGGAACGAGTATAGGTAGTGCTAATTTGTCGAAAGAAAACAATAAAACACAGACTTTTACCTGCAGTGCCGCTAGTGGAGATGTAGTTATTTCTATTTCCCGTTCCGAGAAGTCTGTTTGGATTAAGAGTGTCACGATTACGGGAGATGCTATAGAACTGCCGGATCCTTCCGAGCGTTTGGACCCCAGTTATGTATATGGCTCTACGGTAGAAATTTTGCCTCAAGATAGTCTTGGCAAGGTGAAGATAGACACCATTGTCGATAATGTGTTGCTGTCTATACCCAACGGCGCGTTCTATTCCGCGGATATTCGGGCGTATGCCGGTTCTTCGTTAATGTTGGTTGCTGCAAAGAATATTAAAGCCGTTGCTATTGACGGCTCGGTTAAGAAAAATTTCTCGGCAACCACATCGTCCGGTACGATGACTTATTTGACCGATTCGGAAGGTGCATCGTCCGGAACGCCGGTGCTGCTGATTAAAGACGTAAATGCCAAGAGTGTTACGATAAAGGTGACCGCTCAACTGCAATGCCAAAAAATAGTTGTGTATTTTGACGCCAATCCCGATGTTGACATAGAAGGCGGAGAACAAGGCGGCGGTGATGACGAAGGCGGTGACGGTGATGATCAAGGCGGTGAGGGAACATACGCTTTTGCGGAGGCATATAATTACTATGATTATTTGACAGACGAAGGCGAAGATATTACCCTTTACCTTTACAATGACGCTTATTCTGATGCGTATGCCCAGTTGGATTTGATTGTGCCCAACGGAACGGGAACGGGGAGCAATGTTTTGCCTGCCGGTACCTATACGATTGGTGAAAGTTGTGCGGTTAATACGGCGTTGTTTGGAACTTATGATGAGGAGTATTATCCAATTGGTTGTTGGGTGTTTGGAGAAGGTGAAGAAGATTATTGGGATTTGGACGAAGGAACGGTTGTTGTTGCGAAATCGGGTTCTACCTATACGATAACAGTCAATGCCACCTGCACATATGAAAGCAAGTCGTTTGAATTCTCCTATGCGGGTTCTCTGACCGTGGAGGAAGGAGAATTTGATGACGACGATGATGAGGGCGATGAGGACGACGATGACGACCAACCGGCCGATGGAATTAGCGTGGCAGAAGCCGAGCAGATTGCCGCCGCATTGAAAGATAATGAAATTACAACCGTGACATACACCATACAAGGTTATGTAGGTACATTGTATGATAGCGGAGATTTCTGGTTGGTAGCAGAAGCCGGTGGCCGTTCCAATTTGCAAGTATATAAACCTACGGTAGATCGCGCTTTGACCAAAGGTGATTATGTTCAGGTTGTAGGTAAATTGCAGAAATATGTTTCTAAGGCAGGTAAGCAAATTTTAGAGGTTGTAAGTGCTACTGTTACGCATATTGGTGACACTCCTGTTCCTCCGACGCCGGTTGGCACAGAGATTAGTGTGGCTAAAGCAGAAGAGATTGCCGCTGCCTTGGCTAATAATGAAAAAACAGCCGAGACATACACCGTAATCGGTTATGCTGTTAAGGCCTACGACCCCAGCAGTGGTACACAAGATATTTGGATGTCCGATACAAAGGGTGCTAAGGGTAACTTCATGGCAAAGAAAACAACCAGTACCGACGGCACTATCTTTGATGACGAATATATTGCTGTTACCGGTAAGATTGAGAAGAATTTCTATAATGACAAAACAACGCTACAAATCTACAAAGGTTCAGCAAGACATCTATCTCCAACGGCATTGATGAAACTATTCCCCGGTGTGAGTGTTAAGAAATTGATGATGCAACATAAAGTCCTTATTTTGCATAATGGACATTTCTACGATATGAACGGAAAAGTAATTCAATAAAAAATTAATCTATTATGAGAAAATTTCTTTTAATGGCATTCGCACTGACCGGTGCAATGATGATTGGTGCTACTACCTACACCAAAGTAACTTCTGCTCTTCAGGATTGGAGTGGCCAGTATTTGATTGCTTATGATCAATCAGCTACAGAGGCACTTGTTTTTAATGGAAAGGATGAGGCATCGGATTATGTGACGGCTACGGCTAGTGGAGGTGTTATTACTTCCGATGATTTGAGTGGTTATTTGGTTACCATCGCCGCTATGGAAGGAGGATATTCCGTACAGGTCTCTGATGGTAAATACATAGGAGGAAGTAGTTCGAAGAATACAATTGCATTTGGTGCCAATCCTAAACTGAATACAATTTCAATGAGCGGTACAAAAATATCCATAATGTCGGAGACCAAAACATTGCAATTCAATTCCAACAAAGATGATATGCGCTTCCGCTACTATGCATCTAGTCAAAAACAGATATCGTTGTATAAGGCGGATACTTATATTCCCCCCATTGTCGTAACTTATGATACAATCAGTGTTTCGGAAGCGCGTCAGCGTATAAGTGAGAGTAAATTAGATGCATGCTACATTAAATGTGTGGTAGCCACCGCTCCTACCGATCCCGCTTCCTACGGGAATACAACTTGTTGGTTGACGGATATAGACAGTAGCACGGATTCTATTTATGGCTATCAAATTGCCGGTCTGAACGGAGCATCTGTTTCCAAAATAGAGGATATCCCGTTCCATTTAGGTGATACCGTTATGCTATATGCTAATAAATTGGAAAATTTTAATGGGAAATACGAAATAAACGGAGGTTATTTTGTTGAGATGTTGGGGAAAACTCAAATAGAGGATGTCAGTGAATTATATAAATACGGTGTCGGAGCTGTTGCCGGTGGCACCACTGAAACGGGCAAATTCATATATGATGTCGTGTTGTCAAAGGAAAATGCCGAGGATTTTGATAAAGCGCTTCATATGACCATTCATTCCTCAAAAGAAAAAGGTATTGCCGGTTCGTACACGTTATATAAAGATAACAGTTACGTTACTGAAGATGGTGTTGAAACTCCGCTTACAGGATCGATTAGAATCAACTATATCAGTGATGCAGGCAATTACACCCAATACTCAGTATCAGTGACCTATTTGGCCGATGGAAATTCTTATTCGCTGTCAGGAGAGTATATTCTTCCCGGCTGGAATAGTGAAGGTGAGGCGTTTAAGTTGGTGGACGATATGCCGTTTATTCCTAATGACGGAGACACCATTACTTGCGCAGAGGCGGCATCTTTTGCTACCACTTTGAATCCGGACGAAGAAAGTCCTCTTATTGTTTGGGTACGCGGATTTGCTACCGGTTTTCAAAAGCTTAATGGTCGCACGCAGCAATCTATCTATATGAATGATGACCCGAAAGCGAAAAGCGGTATTTTCACGGCATATTTGTGCTATACGCAGAATTTGGACTCCATTGTCAAAGGCGATGAGGTGCTGGTGAAAGGAAGTATTGTGAATTCCGTGAAAGGAAATGGCGCGCAAATATCTAAGGGTCAGATTTATCGTATTGGCGGAAGCAATACCAAGCGTGTTCGTAATATTGTACCGCAAGAGGCCCCCGATGGTGCCATCTCCGTGGCGCGCGCGATGGAAATTGGCAATGCCCTTTCTGCAGCGAAAGGCGAAAGCGTCAGTACTTCGGAAGAATATACCGTAGTCGGTTATATTGCCAAGGTGTCCTATCAAACGAAAAATGACACCGCCAGTTGGTATATGGCAGATGAAGCCGATGCCGGATTTGGCGATTTGCAGGCGTATAAATGTTATATTCCCGACTTGATTTGTAAGGGTGACAAGGTGTTCCTTACCGGTCATATCAGCAAATATGTAAAGGACTCGTCGGTAACTATTGAAATAAGCAAAGGTGCCGGTCAGTTTATTGAAGAATCAACATCTATTGAGAGAATAATGGCTGCTCCTGCTAAGTTTGAAGGACGGAAAATGATTGTCAATGGACGATTGATGATTCTTAAGAACCGCACTCTGTATAATGCACTGGGTGCTATTATTCGATAAATATGCATAAACCAATCAGTTTTTTGATTGCCTTTTTGGCGGTTATTTTGGCGGGATGTTCTACACCCCGCCAAATGACTCTTTTCTCAGGGAATGGATCTTCTTTTAAGTTGCCTCCCTTACCTGTTTATACCATTGAGCCGGGTGATGTGTTGGGTATTTCTTTTTCTGCTATTGACAAAGAGGCAGTGGCGCCTTACAATAGTTCGGGAACGGAATATACGGTGAAAGACGACGGTACTGTCAATATGCCCGTTTTGGGGGATATTTATTTGGTCGGTATGTCAACGGACTCGGCGGAGATGTATTTGACTAATCTTGTGTCCAGTCAGGTTCGGGAACCGATTGTGCGCATGATGATTAATAACGCCTCTGTTACCATATTGGGTGAAGTGCAGCGTCCTGCCCGTTTGTTAGCGATACACCCGATAACGCTGATAGAAGCGTTGGGCGATGTGGGTGGTCTAACAGCCAATGCGCGCTGTAAAGACGTGTTGGTGCAACGCCGAGAAAACGGTCAGACTAAACAGTATCGAATTAACTTGTTGACGGATGAATTATTGCACTCTCCGTGTTATTATTTGCAAAAAGGTGATGTGGTGTATGTTGCACCGCTGTATGCCCGTTAATTTGTTTTGTTTGTGTTATGGATATTAAGGAAATAATTGCATGGGCATTGAAGCGTTGGTACTGGTTTGCTATCAGCGTATTTGTGTGCCTGCTGTTGGGCGGGGTATATTATCTCTGTAAATTACCTGTATATGCAGTGGAAGCCACGCTGATGCTGCGCCAGACGAATCAGGAAAGTTCCAACCAAGAGGAGATGATTAAAATGATGGGTTTCGGCGGAAACAAGATTACCGGCGATGAGGTGAAAATTTTGACCTCGCGCGATTTAATGGGGAATGTGGTTGACCAGTTGGGACTGACAACTTATTATTGGCGCAAAGAGAAAATGCGTTGGTTGCCGGAATATCCAGTGCATACGCTGACTGTTCGTTTTGCGGAGCCCGTATTGGAAACAACTGCCGTAATGGTTAAAGTGCATAACGGAACGTATCACATACATGTCAATCAAGGAATGTTTCATTCCGAGAAATACTGTTTGTCTTCGTTGGAGCAACCCATCAGGACTATAGCCGGTGAGATGCGCTTGTCGTTTGCCTCTGATTGTAAAGACGGCAAATATAAAGCGGTTGTTGCTCCGCGTGTGGTTACCATTGACCGGCAATTGGAGAAGATTGAGGTAAGCCGTTTGAACCGTGAGTCCAATATTATCACGCTGACGAGCCAAACAACTTGTCCGGAACGCGCTATTGAGACAATCAATACCTTGTTGGATTTGTATAATTTATCTGCCGCTGCGGATAAGAACCGTTTGGCGTTACAAACGGAGCAGTTTTTGGCAGACCGGATAGCAGTCGTAACTACCCAGTTGAATAGGGCAGAGGCCGACTTGGAGGAATATAAGCGTACTCATCATATAGCCGATTTGGATAAAACGGCGGAGGAGTACCAAAAGACAGGCGATTATTATGAGCAGCAGGTGGCGGAAATGGATGCCGAGCAGCGCGTGTTGGACTTTGTGATGGACCAAATTTCGAAGCCCGAGAACGCCTTTGCCATGATTCCCGGCAATTTGGGCATGTCCGATGCTACTTTGCAAGCGTTGATTCAAGACTACAATATGCATATTATTCGCTACAACACGCTGCTACAAACGGCCACAGTGACCAATCCCGTGGTTGTTCGGGAAGCGGATTTGTTGGAGCAGAAGCGTTTAAGCATCGCTTCGGGTATTGAGCAGGCGCGTCAAACTTTGGAATTGCACCGTCAACATGTGTTAGGGCAGCAAAATCAATATGACAATCGTTTGGCTTCTATTCCGGAGCAGGAACGCCGTTATTTGGAAATGCAGCGCGAGAAAACCACCAAAGAAGAGCAATATGTTTTTTTGATTGAGAAACGCGAGGAGAATGCGCTGCTGTTGGCTTCGGATGCCGTACCGGCTAAAATTATTGACAGGGCGCAGTTGAATCCCAATAAATTGGCTCCTAAACTGAAAATGGTCGGTTTGGTATCACTGTTATTGGGGTTGTGTATTCCTCTCTGTTTTTATTTCTTGGGGCTGTTCCGCAAGGAATACCTGTCGTAATGTCTTTTTCGAATGATTTTATGCGTTGCTGAAAAACCGTCCGTAGGACAATATATCGCTTCCGTGCTTGGTGCCGACACCAAGCACGATGGCTATATGGAGGGCAATGGATATTGTGTCAGCTGGACATTCGGTCATTTATGCGGGTTGCTTGACCCCAACGAATATGTGGAAGCGTGGAAACAATGGAATTTAAGTTCATTACCTATGATTCCCGAGCGGTTTGGCATTAAAGTCATGCAAGACAAGGGGGTACAAAAACAGTTCAATATTCTTAAGTCCCTTATTGCCCAATGTTCGGAAATTATCAACTGCGGTGATGCCGGACAAGAGGGTGAATTGATTCAGCGATGGGTCTATCAGAAAGCGGGTTGTAAGGTGCCTGTGCGCCGTCTGTGGGTCAGTTCGCTGACCGAAGATGCCATCCGTAAGGGCTTTCAGGAATTGAAGGACCAATCCGATTATCAGCGGTTGTATGAGGCGGGATTGATGCGGGCGATAGGTGATTGGTTGTTAGGCATGAATGCCACGCGTGCATATACGATAAGGTACGCGCGCGAGGGAGGAAAGGAGCGGCAGGTGCTGTCTATCGGCAGAGTGCAGACGCCTACGCTTGCGTTGATAGTTAAGCGCCAGCAGGAGATTGAGCATTTTGTTCCGCGCACATATTGGGAACTGAAAACCCAATACCGTGATACCGTTTTTTCTGCCCAATTGCCCGCAGAAGAGGATGATTATGCTATTAAAACGCAGGAATACGGGCAACAACTGTTGGACTCTATTAAGGATAACCCGTTGACGGTTACCTCGGTGGAAAAGAAAAAGGGCGTTGAGTATGCTCCCCGTCTTTTTGACTTGACATCATTGCAAGTAGAGTGTAACAAAAAGTTCTCCTATTCGGCGGATGAAACGCTCAAATTGATTCAATCGCTTTATGAGAAGCGTGTCACTACTTACCCGCGTGTGGATACAACTTACTTGCCGGACGATATTTACCCTAAAGTACCCGCTACATTGAGCGGTATTAAAGACTATTTTCCGCAGGTTCCCCCCCTGCTTGGCAAGAAGTTGCCCAAGAGCAAGAAAGTGTTTGACAATAAGAAAGTGACCGACCACCATGCCATTATTCCTACCGGTCAACGCCCTGACAACTTGACCAAGGAGGAGCGTAATGTGTTTGATTTGGTGGCATTGCGTTTTATTGCTGCGTTTTATCCGGAGTGTGAGGTAAGTAATACGACCGTCCTTGCCGAAGTTGCTCCCGGTTCACCGGTTCCCCAACTCCCCGATTCACCTATCCCCTTCAAAGTCACGGGTCGCGAAGTGCTTAAACCGGGGTGGAGAGAGGTCTTTGCAGAGTCGAACAAAAGTGCTGCTCTTAGCGCTAGTATAGCGGTAGTAGAAGGAACTGTTAAGGATACGTCTGAGGACGATGAATCAGCAGAAAACAAAGTACTGCCGACATTTATCAAAGGCGAGTCCGGTCCTCATGTGCCCGAATTGCAGGAGAAGACCACGCAACCCCCAAAGTACTATACGGAGGCAACTCTATTGCGGGCTATGGAAACAGCCGGCAAAACGGTGGAGGATGAGGAACTGCGTGAAGCGATGAAGGAGAACGGTATTGGTCGCCCGAGTACCCGTGCCGCAATTATTGAAAAACTATACCAACGCAATTATGTTGTTAAAAAAGGCAAATCGTTGCGTGCCACAGAGGTGGGGATAGATTTGATAAAAACGATTATTTCACCATTGCTCAAATCGGCAGAACTGACAGGTTTGTGGGAGAAGAAACTGCGGGAAATAGAGCGGGGTGAATATACGGCACAGCAGTTCTTGGCTGAACTGAAAACCATGACGCAAGAGGTGGTGTATGAGGTAAAAACGAATAAGGCGGGAATGTTATGCCCCGTGTGTCGTCAGGGTAGAGTTGTTCGCGGCAATACGCGTTATGGCTGTTCGCGTTGGCGAGAAGGTTGTATGTATGCGGAGGCGTTTTGAGTAAAATGCGGATAGTGAAAGGTTAAATATCGCTTTTCCGTCAATTTTTACACATGTATGTGCAAAATAAGTTGTAATTTTGCGTCAAAAGAGTATAATATTGTTTATTTATCCTAACTCAATAAGTATGAAACACAAAATTTTTGCGCTTTTGTTGCTGTTGATGCCATTGGTGGTGCAAGCCCGCACCATTACGGGTACAGTAACAGATCAGACAGGGGAAACAATTATTTCCGCCTCTGTAGTAGTGAAGGGCACAACGATTGGTACGGTTACCGACTTTGACGGTAACTATACTTTGGACGTACCCAATGATGCCAAAACGCTTGTCTTCTCTTACATCGGTTTGGTTAGTCAGGAAGTTAGCATTACTTCTGATGTTATCAATGTGGTGCTCAAAGAGGACAATGAGGTGCTGGAAGAAGTGGTCGTTACCGGTTACGGAACAACGAAGAAACGCGACTTGGTAACCTCGGTTGCCAGTGTAAGTGCAGACCAGATTAAAGATATGCCTGTTACCGGTGCTGCAGAGGCATTACAAGGTAAGTTGGCTGGTGTGAGCGTTACCACTACAGAGGGTAGCCCCGATGCCGATGTTAAGATTCGTGTTCGTGGTGGAACCTCCCTGACTCAAAGTAATGACCCGTTGTATATTGTGGATGGTTTCCCTGTAAGTTCAATTAGCGATATTGCTCCATCGGACATTGCTTCGATGGACGTGCTAAAAGATGCTGCAGCTACGGCAATCTATGGCGCCCAAGGTGCCAACGGTGTAATCATCATTACCACCAAAGAGTCCAATAGTACGGATGATAAAATGACTTTCCATGTGGACTATAGTGGTTATGTGGGTTGGAAAAAGATTGCTAAGAAATATGATGTAATGGACGCACATGAGTTTGCTTTAATGCAGTATGAGTGGGCATACTTGAACGCCTTTAAAAACTCAAAACCGTTTGACCAGTCTGATTTCCGCAGTAATTTCAGTGCCTATTTTGACCCGTTGTACAACCGTACCAAATACGGAAAAGAAGAGGAAATACAAACGACTCCCATCAGTCAACTGTTGCAAGAGTATGACAACCCCGATTTGCACCCGACTACCGATTGGCAGGACGAAGCATTTGGACGTACGGGTTTCAATTCTAATCAATCGGTTAGTGTGAGTGGTGGTAATAAGAATGCGAATTTCACGCTCAGTTACAACCGTATTGATGACAAGGCCATCATGCAACAATCTAACTATGCTCGTAATAATGTGAGTGCTAAAGCCAAATTCAAACCGTTTAAGAACTTTACGGTTGGTTTTACGGCACGTTATACAAACACCAATGTTTTGGGTGCCGGTTCGAATGCCATCAAGGATAACGGAACAAGTACCGAATCCCGTTTGCGTAACTGTGTTGTTTATACACCGGTTGCACTGCTTGCCAAAGGTGATGCGGTGGATGACGAGGATGAGACCTTCGGTAATTTATACGACCCGATTACCTCAATCCGGGATAACTATAAATTCAAAACCGACAATAAATGGACATTGAACGGATACATGAGTTATAAGTTCGCCAAACATTTCACCGCCAAGGTGGAATTGGGCTACGAAAGCCGTGATATCAAGACGAACCGTTATTATGGTCCAACCACCTATTTCGCCCGTAATACGGGACGCCCCAACATTCCAAGCGGTAGTGCACAAGTGCAAGTTACCGATGAGAGAGAGTCCCGTATGCGTAATGCCAATACTTTAGAGTGGAAGCAGACTTTCAATAATGCTCATAATATTACATGGCTCATTGGTGAGGAGACGATTCTTCGTAAGGGCGAAACCAATACCGAGAACGGTTTTGGTTACAAAGGTAACTATGACGTAGAAAACGGCGAGATATTTAATTATCTGGGTCAAGCGTCCTATTCGGAAATCAGTAATTACATCAACCCGAAGGATAATCAGTTGAGTTTCTTTACTCGTGCCGACTATAACTACAAGAGCCGCTATTATGTTTCTCTTACTTTCCGTGCCGATTGCTCGACGCGCTTTGAGAAGGAGAACCAATGGGGTTATTTCCCGTCTGCCGCTTTGGCATGGCGTCTTTCTGATGAGAGTTGGATGGCAGGTGCCTCCGATTGGCTCAGCAACCTGAAACTGCGTGTCAGTTACGGTTTGGCGGGTAACAACAATGTCGATTTGGGTTACTTGCATCAGGATTTCCTGTCTCAGTCGATGTCCTATATCGATATGGGATCCGGCACTCCGAGCAATATATTGGTAGTGGGTGGCTCTACAAAAATTGCCGCCAATCCCCATCTTAAATGGGAGACCACTACCACCCGTGACCTCGGTTTGGACTTCGGTTTCTTTAACGAGCGCCTGACAGGTACCATTGACGGCTACTGCAACTCGACACGCGACCTGATTGTGCTGCAGAAACTTCCGGCACGCTATAATTACCAGTACCAGAATATCGGAGCAACCGAAAGTATGGGTGCCGAGGTTACATTGAAGGGTGTCATTTTAGACCACCAATCTTCTACCCTGAGTTATGGCTTATCGTTGGATGTTAACTTTGCATATAACCAAACCAAAGTAAAATCGTTAGGCGGTATTGAGTCTATGACCGCACAGACCAGTTGTTTCGGTACATCGGAATATCTGACTTCGGCAGAGTTCTTGGTAGAAGTCGGTCAATCCGTAGGTAATGTATATGGTTATGAGACAGATGGTTGGTACACGGCAAACGACTTCGTTTCCTATGCTCCTACTACGAATACTTGGGGAATGAAAGAAGGTTTACCTAAATATGCCGGCGACGGATTCTTGTCCAATACGATTATGCCGGGTTCTATCAAATTCAAAGACCAAAACGGAGATGGCATAATTGATGAGAAAGATAAAGTGGTGTTGGGTAATACAGTGCCGAAGTTTACAGGTGGTTTCAATCTTAATTTCTTTATCGGTGGCGATAAGTGGGGTCGGTTCGACGTCAGTGCCAACTTCTCTTTCTCGGCAGGGAACAAGATTTTGAACCTGAACCGTATGGAATATACCACCATTACTACGAAGTCGAAGATGCGTAATCTTATTTCGGACGCTAACCTCGGCAGCCGTTATTCGTTGTTTGATTATAACGGTAATTATATGCCGAGTGAGGTTTCGGATGTTATTTTGTACGGGGATAAATTCGATGCTTTTGCTGCTCGCTTGGAGGAGGCCAATGCCAATGCCAAGATGGCTTCACCCATTATGTCGCATTATGTTGTTACTGACAAATGTTTGGAAGATGGTTCTTACCTGCGTTTGAACCAGTTGACCATCGGCTATTCGCTTCCGAAAGATTGGATGAAAAAGACAAAGGTTATCAACAATATCCGCGTGTTTGCACAAGGTACGAATTTGTTCTGTGCTACCAAATATACCGGTATGGATCCTGAGGTGGATACCCGTTCTTCTAAGAATCCGCTTACTCCGGGTGTTGATTTCTCCGCTTATCCCAAGAGTCGGGGCTTTAATATTGGTATGAACATACAGTTCTAATCGGTTGGTTGTTTTACATGCTAAAAACTCATAATATGAAAACAAAGTATATTTTTATAGTGGCATTGGCACTTGGTTTGGCAAGTTGCGAAAAGGATTTCTTTTCCACCAATTCGCCTTCGGCAATGGACAATTCCGTTTTCAAATCCACGTTGACGACGGAGCAAGCCATTGGCGGTATTTATAATATCTTCGGTGAAGACAAATCGTTCCGTAACCGTTTGTGCGGTGGTTATTCTGCGTTGAATACGGATATTGAGTACATTAATAAGGGCAGCGGTCAAGCGTATGAGTCCGCTATTTATAATCTGTCCAAGGGTACAGGAGACCTCTCTACGGCGGACGGAAAAGACCCGTGGGGGTACCTCAATGCCGCTATTGAGCGTTGTAATGTGGTCATTGACGGTATGCGCAAGTATTCCGACTTAAAGAACGAAGATTTCCAATATCTTTTGGGTGAAGCGTTGTGCTTGCGCGCTTTCTGCTGTCTTGAAATGGTCAAACTATGGGGTGATGTACCTGCGTGCTTCACTTCGTTTGACGGACAGGATATTAACGATTTGTATGTTAAGAAACAGGACCGTAATGTTACTTTTGAGCAGATTCGCAAGGACTTAAACGAAGCCGCTTCGCTTATGCCTTGGTCGTCAGGATGTCCGGGAACGGCGGCTAATAATGTAGGTCGTCCTTCTAAGGCCTTTGCCCTTGCCCTTTTGGCACGTGCCGATATGATGTATGCCGGTTTGGCAATGCGTCCCAATACTTTTGTAGAGGGTGGAACATCGGATTGTTCCATTCAGTATAACTTGAAGGATTCTCCGGATAAGCGCCAAGCACTATACCAAGAGGTCGTTTCCTCTTGTGCGGAGATTATCAAAAACGAAATCTCTCTTTCCACTTTTGCGGAGGACTATCCTTTTGATGCCACATTTAAGGGCTTATGTGCCGATGTAACCGACTATTCCAAAACCGAGTTTATTTGGGTTATTCCTTTCCTGAACGGCGCACGCGGACAAGTGTTGTGCCTGAACGGACTTAAAATGGATCCTTCTTGTGCCGGTATAATGATTAATACAGAGGACGGCGATAGCAAGACTGTTCAGACCAAAGTACAGGGTATGGTTCGTATCGTGCCTACTTTCTGGTGGGACTTTGAGCCGGGTGATAAACGCCGTGATGTAACGGTTTGTCCCTTCTCGTGGAAATATGATAACGGTTCGGGTGTTAGTAGTAATCCGTCTGTATTCCCTTACGATGCTTCGTCTGACAAAAAGATGTTCCAACAGTTGAGTACAACCACCGACATGAACTTGGGTAAGTTCCGTGTTGAATGGATGGTACGCAAATACAATGTGAACGAAGATGCTGTTGATATGCCGGTTATCCGTTACGCGGATGTGATGTTGATGTACGCCGAGGCGGCTATTGGCTCTTTGGAAGGCAATGCTCCTGCCGATATGTGCGGTCTGACCCCACAAGAGGTCTATGATGCCGTGCGCAAACGCGCCGGATTGGAAAGCAAACCGTTGACGATGGACAATATCATAAAGGAGCGTGCCTTTGAGTTCTGCGGTGAGAATATCCGCAAATATGACTTGATGCGTTGGGGTAAATTGGGTTCTCAACTGCGTGCTACGATGGACCGCTTGCAGGATTTGAGTAACGGAACGGGTGAGTTTGCCGGTCGTATGGATTCGATTTGTTTCAAGTATAAACTTTCTACTGAGAAACTGACTCAACGCGGCAATTGCTATGTTCTTGACTCTATCTATGGTCTCAACAAGGGCGATGTCAAACCCGCAACATTTAATAAGGAGAACGGTTGGGTAATGAAAGCGTTCTATGACAAAGACGATGTAAAATTGCTTCTTCCGTCCAAGTATTTCTTGTTCAAAGAGGGTGTTAATCCCGACATGCATCAGTATTGGCCTATCTTCCAAGTCAATCTGGATGCTTCGCACGGTACATTGTGGAACGATTACGGCTATTAGCCAATGTATAAGCGTTTGCTCTTCATACTGCTTATTGCCGCTTTGTCTGGTTGCAAACCTCCTGTAGAGGAAAAAGATACACCTGCCTCGCCCGTTCTCGCTTTTCCGGGAGCGGACGGTGGCGGTCGTTATACGGTAGGCGGACGTGGAGGACAAGTAATCCATATAACCAACTTGGGCGACGATATATCTACTCCGGGTTGTTTGCGTTATGCGTTGTCCCGCCCGGGTAGTAAGACTATCGTTTTTGATATAGCGGGTGTTATTCATCTCAAACGTACCTTGGAGATTACAGAAGGCGGACTCACTATTGCCGGACAATCGGCTCCGGGTGACGGTATTTGTATAGCCGATTATCCGGTTGTTATAAAAACAAGTGACGTCATTATCCGCTTTATGCGCTTCCGTATGGGTAACCGAGGTAATTTAGGCGAAGAGGGCGGTGATGCCCTCACGGTAGCAGCAGGAGGTAAGAACATCATCATTGACCACTGCTCCTGCTCGTGGAGTACGGACGAGTGTGTATCGTGTTACGGTATGGAGAATTTTACGATGCAATACTGCATTATTTCCGAGTCGTTGCGTAAATCGGTGCATGTAAAGGGTGAGCACGGTTATGGCGGTATATGGGGAGGAAAGAATGCGACATACCATCATAATCTTTTGGCACATCACGACAGTCGTAATCCGCGTTTTGATCATGATTATGTATCCACAGTCCCTGGTCCGATTGACTATATCAACAATGTCGTCTATAACTGGGGTAGTAATTCGGCGTACGGCGGAGAAGGAACGACTAAGGGCGGTGGTGGACGAATGATTAACTTTGTTGCCAACTACTATAAACCCGGTCCTGCCACTAAATCCTCTTGTCGTTCGCGTTTATTCAATCCGTGGAAGTCATGCGGAAACTGTACGGAGAAATGTGGTGGTTCTCCTGTTTCTCCACACGTTTATCTGGCAAATAATGTAATGGACGGTGCGCCGTCTGTAACGGCGAATAACTGGACAGGCGTGTCTTACTCCGGTGGTTGTGCAGAAAGTGATTGCCGTGTGAATACGCGCTATTCGTTCTCCGCTTGTATGACTGATGAGCAGACGGCAGAGGCGGCTTATGAAACAGTGTTGGATAAGGCAGGTTGCTCCCTTAAACGTGACCTCGCGGATGCGCGCGTTGTCAGTGAGGTACGTGCGGGCACATATACGTACAAGGGGAGTAACGGATCTACGGGCGGTTTGATTGACTCGCAAGAAGATGTAGGCGGTTGGCAAAACTATAAGGCGGATAATGCCCAGACAGATACAGACATGGACGGTATTCCCGATGAATGGGAGAAATCGCACGGATTGGACTACAAATCCTATAAGGACGGCGGACAGAAAACATTGTCAGAAGTATATACCAACTTAGAGGTTTATTTGAACGAAATAGTACAAAACTGGTACTGATTGTCTTGAAAATACCAATTTGGCAAAAAAATACACATTTTCCGTCGAAAAGTACTTGTCTAAGTAAAAAAAAAACAGTAATTTTGCACCGTTAATTTGGATAAAAGGTTTTTAGACCTTAGATAATATTATTAAAAACTAAAACAAAACTATTATGAAAAAGATTTTCTTCTTGGCTGCTGCTATGGTAGCCGCAATGGCAATGAATGCCGCTTCGTATTCTTTCGCTGGAATTCAGAGTGATGCCATCACTGTTAATGCCAATGGCAAAAAAGGAACTTGTCTTATGAACGAAATTGAGTATCCGTCTGTAAATTATACGGCAGGTGATGGCTCTGTAATGGAAGTTTCTTTTAGTGGTATTCCTGTAGGTTTCCAATATAAACAAGGAGCTCCGGATGATATTAAAACGAAAGATAATATTTTGAAATGCCATAAGGACTATCTGCAAGTAGATGGTAAGAATGGCGTTTTGGTATTCAGCGGTTTGAAAATAGATGAAGAAGTGGTTATCAATGTTGTTGCCAAAGGTTCTACCGATGCTACCTTCACCGTTGAGAATGGTGATGCTGATCCTTCAAATCCGGCAAGCGTAGATAAAAACGAAGCCAAAGATTTAAAATTCATTGCTGCTGCTTCTACAATGACTATCAAAGAGACCACCGGTGGTTTCCGTATCATGTCTGCTACCATTGGTGCTGCTACCGGTTTGAAAGATTTAAAGGCACATAAAGCGGCTGCTAAATTCATCAAAGATGGCAGAATGTATGTCCGCAAAGCCGATGGTAAGTTAATCAACATGCTCGGTTTCTAATCAATAACTCTTATAACAACTAAAAAGGCAGACTTTCGGGTCTGCTTTTGGTTTTAAAAATGCACATAGTGCTTAAAAACATATTTTTTTATTTGCACAAGTCAAATACTCTTTGTATTTTTGCAGCAATTATAAA
>JAZUGJ010000071.1:0-4054 GCA_045641145.1 Paludibacteraceae bacterium | reverse complement strand
GCTTGACCCCGACCTCTACCCCGTCTGTATCAACCATACGCCTTGAAACTTCCTGCACGACCTTGCCGCACCCGATTCCTTTTTGGTATGACTTGCAACATTTGTGGATGAATTCAGGAAACATTTCCATAAACAAGTTGTTTGCAATCGACAAGAATATTCTGTCGATGTTTTCATTTACATAAACGATTCTGAATTCACCATTGTCTTTAGGAATCTGTGCCTGATGCGGAGGTGCAATTTCATAGTTATCGGCGATAATGTGTTCGTACAACGCAAGTCTAACTTCGGGAGAGGTAAGCTTTTTCAACTCGCCTTTGTCGATGTGTTTTTGCACACCAACATCTATTGCCTCTTCCCACCGTTCTTTCTCGAAGAATTTTTGCAAAATAATGTCCATGTTTTTCCTTTCATATCAACGCCAGAGTCAGATTCCACGAATTGCCCAGCTCGTAATAGCAGCCATATTTTTCAAAGATTTTGCGCAGCGAGCTTTCGATTGAGTTTTCAAATTCGTATCCGTATTCGCCATTCATATTAAGGCAATCATACAGCGGGCCTTCAAACGACATACTCAGTATGTGTTCCGGATTAACATACTCGAAGTAATCCCTCGGGTCTTCGTTTTCCAAAACGATTAAATCATCAGGGTTGTTATACGAGAAGTGACTGCCGTCCATCGTGCCATACGCTTTGCCATTAAAATAAATAAAGACATCCTGCCAAAGTTCGTTTTTAATGAGGAAATCACGCACCTCGTTTGCCATTTCCTCAATTTTGTCTGCCGAAAGCATATTCAAATCCGCCTTTCATTACTTAAAATATAATATCGCCGTTTCCTTGCCAAATAGATTCCATTTTCGGGAATTCTTGTTTAAGAGAAACTTTCAGGCAAGACAAAATTCTTCTGCAATAGGTCAATGTGTTACCGACAATTTTATATTCACAAAGATATGAATTGTCATCGGAAGTTCCGAATGCGATTTCAAAATCCTGTGTATTGGCAAAGTCGATAAACTTTTTGATGTTGTGTTCCGCTTCAAAAGATTCAATGTCGGTTACATTCTCTTTGAGAAGAAAAGTACCTTTAATAAACTTTCTCATTCTGTTTCCCTTTCTTTCTTGTAGAATTCCTCATAGTCGAACCATTTGTCTTTCACAATGTTTCCAAACTTCTTGATGATTCCACCAACTCCATTGGTTTCAACTCGGATGTATTTTCCGGCAAGTTCAGAAAACTCTGATACACCAACCACATCCATAATTCTCATAATTTCTTCAATGCCTTTCGGTGAGCCGCTAAAATTTTCCGCTCCGACATAGCCGTGTCCGAGACAATAACCGCCGATTCCGCAACCCCATCCTGCACCTTCAACATGCAACCAAAGTGTCAGGCAGCCGTGGTCAGCCATACTTAATTCCGCAGATTCGATTTTTGCGTTTTCTATTTTCTTTTCCATGTTCATATCCTCCCGTAAGCATCAAATGTATTTTTGTTTATTTCTTCGTCTTCGTCGTCTAACCACTCGCTAAAGCTTGCTGGTCCCAATAAACAACAGAGAAAACTATTACCTTCAAATTCGTCACCGTTATGGCACCAAGCCCAATCGTGAAGATAAGCGAGATATCGCTCCCACTTTGAATTTGAATTCAGATTTGCTTTCTGATATCTCTCAGCGTTGAGAGTTTTGATATGGTTTACTGTGTCGAGAATGTATTCGCCAAAGACATCATCCATATCCTCGGATCCGTCATCATCAACGCTTATTTCCACCCAAAATGTCATTTCAAATTCACCTTTCGTTTAATAATATTGTTCCCGATTCTTTGTACAGTTTTCTTGCCTGAGCCTTAGTGTATCCGTAATACTGTTTAACGCCGAAGTCGCCGTAAATTACCCATGCGCCGTGGATATTCCGTTCCATAAAGTAAATCACATCCTGCTTCACTTTCATACTTCGCCTCCGTACTCTTCCCAGAATAATGACGGCAGATTCTGTACGACAAATTCAAACTTCAAAATCAATTTGAGCAAGTTTTCCTTTGTCAAAGAATTCCTGTATCTGTTTGCAAAATCATATACACCAAGTTCCCTCAGTGTCTCATCTCCAACCTTTTTGATATGAGACATTTCAACATACCAAATGCCATCTCCCATCGTTCCACTCTCCCACTCTACTTCTACGAGTTTTGCATCGGGTTCTAAAGAGCGAATACAGCCAATTGTACCGACGGGAGGATAAAAACCAGTAGCCTTGTCAGATTCAGAATCTTCGTGAATATATGTTACTAAATCTCCGATCTTCATATCTCAGCACCTCTCTTGTATTTACTACGGCATTTTTCACGCCATTCGTTTGCCCATTCCGAATCCATAGGCGAAAGCAGATCCAAAATACTTTTCGGACAATCGTACTTGTACGGCCCGTCATGCTCGGTGAGTCCCTTATACCCGAAGTTGAAGTAGTCTTTCATGTTTGTGCTTGTCGGCGTTACGGCGGCGAACACAAGACCGTCGCTCTTCCGCCTAACTGCTGCATAATATGTACTGCCGACCATTGCGGATTTCAGAACCTCGAACAATTCTGAATCGAAAAGCGAATCACACTCTGTTTTCCTGTCAACCTTTGCACCTTTGTAGTATCCAGCATGATACCATGACCATCCCATTATGAAGCCTCCCCTTCATATGCTTCTGTAATTACCCTTATGCACTCATCGATGTAGCCGTTTAATCTTGCTCTGATTACTGCATCCACTAACTCCTCTGTGATTTTAGAAACAACTTCATTCCGCGTCTCGCCGCTCTTAATACACAGGCCGTTACTCTTGTCGGTTGCATCCCATATTCCAAATTCACTTTTATGAAAGCCAACTTTGATTTCGCCAAGAGAACCTTTAAAGCATCCAGAGTATCCACTTACCTTTAGTGCTTTAATACTCCCTTTTTCTCCACGAACTGCTATGTAAAAATCGCATTTTTCATTTCAAAACTCCAATTCTATTATCATTTTAGAAGCTCATTTATCTTGAAAGGCTCATCCTGACCTTCAAAACTGCTTTTTGTATAACATCTCATACAATCTTTACATTTCTTAGGGCAATTGATTTTGATTTCATGAGCCTCGGCATAACCGGGAGTGAAAACCGTAAAGGTGAAGTCCGTCCACCAATATGTTTTGGAGATTTCCCTATTAAGGTACTCCGATGACTGCCCAATTATCAGGTTGTCGGGTTTGCCCTCAAGTTCTATCGCCTTATCCATAAAACCGTGATTCTTTGTCCACAAAGCGAATGTGCAATGCGGATTTCGGCGGGCAAGGCGGATATAATTCCGAGCGTGGGTCACATTTCGTAAGTCTCCGTGGGACTCTAACCGAAAAACGCTGAATGGGATATACGGAAAATCTGTATATTCATACAGTTTTGATTCCAGAATCACGGAATTATTTTCCAACGCATTTACAAATGCCTTTCTGTACGACACACGCCGTGAGTAACATTTCTGACAGATCGTATCTGTAATGTACGACCTCGCCTGACAGTACGGATTACTCCATACGGAAGTCGAGAGACTGTAAAAGCTCTCCATCTTGCCACTTAATTCTGAGATATTGAGCATACTACCGTCACTCATATAGAGCTTGACAGCCATTGTTTTCACTCCTTTATTAATTTTTCAAGGTTCAAAATCAATTTCAAATTGACCTTTTATTCATATTCGCAGTTAAATTCTTTTCCAGCACCAAAATATCCGCAATCGGCACATTCCCATATGTCGCTGTCATCTTCAAAAAAAACACCGTAGCAATTTGATTTCCAGTCCTGCGTAACATAGAAGGTTGTGCCCCCACATTTTGGGCATTTCTTAATAATCATTTTCAATACTTCCTCCACGCATCAACATTAAGTCGGTCACAGGCTTCATCACACGGAAACCTTACAAAATGAGAATAGTTTTTAAAATCGTCTCTCTCTTCTTCTGTGTCTCCACCGCGATAATTTCTCCACCATGTAGCACCGAATGCCTCAAGGGTTTCACAAGCTCCGAAGT
>JAZUGJ010000070.1:0-9495 GCA_045641145.1 Paludibacteraceae bacterium | reverse complement strand
TGGAAACATATATGGACGAACTGGTCGGCGGTAACGTGTTCCAATTATACGGCAACCTCTTCCCCCTGTTGTTCAAGTTCATTGATTCGGATGCCGATCTGAGTATCCAAGTGCACCCGGATGACAGTATGGCTGCCGAACTGGAGCAGTTGGGAAAGACAGAGATGTGGTATGTGACTCGTGCCACCAAGGAGGCATCCTTTATTATGGGTTTCCGTCGTGACACCTCTCGTGAAGAGGTGGCGGAGGCATTGGAGAAAGATACAATTATGGACCTGCTTCAGCCCGTTCCTGTGCAGGTGGGAGATATGGCTTTTATCGCCCCCGGCACGGTACATGCTTTGTGCCATGGCACCTCGGTAGCGGAGATTCAGGAGACATCGGACTTGACTTTCCGCCTCTACGACTACCGTCGTCCCGGATTGGATGGCAAACTGCGCGAACTGCATATCCCGCAGGCGTTGGATGCCCTCAACTATGAAGCAATGCCCGAGCCCTTAGTGCAATATGAGCGCCGACCTGATTCAGCAGCGTCCTTGGCGCAAGACGAGCATTTCTGCACCAATATACTGCGTTTTGATAAGCCCATCGCACGCGATTACGCGGCGTTAGACAGTTTTGTCGTTTATCTCTGTACCGAAGGCAATGTGCAGGTACAGGTGTTAGAGGACGATTCGGAACCCGTTTCGCTCCGCGAAGGCGAAGCGGTACTGATTCCTGCTTGCCTGAACGACATTCGTCTCACTCCTGATGGCGAAGCCAAAATATTAGAGACATATATTGTGTGATG
Organism: Paludibacteraceae bacterium; assembly: GCA_045641145.1. Classification (GTDB taxonomy): domain Bacteria; phylum Bacteroidota; class Bacteroidia; order Bacteroidales; family Paludibacteraceae; genus Colicola. The sequence continues at coordinate 8,705 of JAZUGJ010000070.1, read as the reverse complement.
GCTCCTGTGAATAGCAAGAATATCATATTCGATTTAGGCGGTGTATTAATGATGCACAATATGCCCGGCTGTATTGCCGCTTTTCGCGATTTGATGGGCGAGGACGGCATGACACGCGGCTTGGGCTTACTGCTCAACGGAGAAGGTGTGGAGGATAGTTTAATGGACCGTTTTGAGTGCGGTTTGGTGTCCGAAGAGGAGTTTGTTGATACTATTCTGCGCTATTCTCATCCGGGCACCACTCGCGAACAGGTTACTGGGGCTTGGATAACGATGCACGCCGGTATTCCTGCCGATTTGCTCAATCGCGCCCGCCAGTATGGCAAAGAAGGAAACCACCTCTTTGTCCTCTCCAACAACAATGTTATTCACACGCGCGACATTATGGCGCACTATGATATGTCCTGTTTTGAACACATGTTCTTCTCCCATTTGCTGCATGCTCGTAAACCCGACAACCGTATTTTTGAATCGGTGGTGGCATATCTGAAAGAGCGCGGCTTAGATAAGTTGGAAACATGGTTTATAGACGATATAGCCGCTAATCGCGAGGCCGGTCAGCGTTTCGGTTGGCATACGGCATCGTCTTTGGACGATTTGGAAAAACAATTAAAATAATATAGAACTATGGGAAAACATTTCTTATCTGCCGTAGTTATCGCACTCGGCATCGCCCTTGCGGGACTGTTTATCTATCTCGGCATTCACCAAATGGTTTATCGTGACCGTGCTGTAACCGTCAAGGGACTTTCCACCCGTGATGTTAAAGCTGATTATGTGGTGTGGCCGTTGGAATTTTCTGTGCGGGGCAATGATCTCCAATCGCTTTATGACCAATTGAACGGGGTAGAGCAGACTGCCCGCCGTTTCTTTATAGATAAGGGCTTCAAAGCCGAAGACATGAGCAAAGGCAATCTGGCAGTGGAGGATAACTGGGCGGGGTACTATGAGCATCGCCCGGAGTTCCACTACACTCTTCGCTCTTCTTTGGTTATCTCAACCGCTGATGTGGAGCGCGTCTTGAGCAATCAGGGGTGCCAGAGCGAATTATTGGCACAGGGTGTCATTCTTAATTCGTATCAGTGGAATACGGATTTCCAGTACAATGGTCTCAATGACCTCAAACCCGTCATGATTGAGGAAGCCACTAAGAACGCCCGTGCCGTGGCGCAGAAATTCGCCGATGACGCCCAATGCTCGCTGGGTTCTATTCGTAGTGCCTCCCAGGGACAGTTCTCTGTTGATGCTGATTCCAATCAGCCGTGGATTAAGCATGTCCGTGTCGTCACGACCGTTGATTATTATCTTAAATAATACGCTATTCTTTAATCTATAATCTCCCTCCTCCCATCTTATGGTCAAACACATCATTCTTTGGACACTGAACCCCGATTTACAGGGGGAAGAACGCAAGTCCGTGCTTGCAGGTATCAAATCCGGATTGGAAGGGCTTAAAGGCATAGTCCCCGGCTTGTTGGAAGTACATGTGCAGACGGAAGGACGCATAGATACCTCCAATTGTGATGTGATGTTAGATTGTACACTCGAGTCGGAAGCCGCCCTGCGCGCTTATGCCGTTCACCCCTCCCATGTCTCGGTCGCTAACACCAAAGTACGCCCTTATACCGTGCAACGCGTTTGCTTGGATTATGAATTGTAGCACAATATAACAATGAGAAAATTAGCATTGATTTGGATTGCGTTGTTGGCGGTGTCATCGTTGTGGGCTTCTGCCCCGATAATAATCAATCGTCAAATCACGGGTGTACAACCTATGACCGGCTTAGTAATGTGGAATGATAATTCGGAAGATTTGGCGGACACATATGGCTCGTGCTTCGGCTTGGAATTTACCTATTGCCGTCCTTACGATGTTGTGATCGGTAAGTCCGGCGACAAAATTCAGTACAATTGGCAATCCATTGAGAACCTGCTCAACGCAGTGGCAGCACGCGGACACCAAAGTATTTTGCGCTTCCGCTACGAGTACCCGAACGGAGAAAAAATCAATGGTATCAAAGGGGCAACGGCCGTGCCGCAATATATTAAAGACCTGACGGGATATTCAGAAACATACGCCAAGAACCCGGGTGGAGACGGTCCGACATATTATGCCGATTGGTCAAATGCCGAATTGCAGTGGTTCACCAAGCAGTTCTACACTGATTTTGCGGCACGCTACGACAACGATCCGCGTATTGCTTTCCTCGAGGTCGGTTTCGGGCATTGGTCCGAGTACCATATTTCCGGTACTAAACTGAAATTAGGTACTAATTTCCCTACCAAAGCGTATCAATCGGAGTTCTTGCAGCATATAGACACCGCTTTTCATGTCCTCCCTTGGATGGTTAGTGTCGATGTGTCGGATGAAGACTACACACCCGTTGTGGGCAATAATACACTTATGGCACTCCACTTTGGTCTGTTTGATGATTCATTTATGCACTCGGAGCATGACAAATCGCAGGGCGAGGGCTACAATGAGGAGTGCTGGGAAGCCCTAAACGGTATCACATCTCGCTGGAAAAATGCACCCTGCGGCGGTGAAATCAGTTATTACGAGGATGATGACCAGCTCAACTTCCTCAACCCTGCCGGCATGTACGGCGTTACCTGGGAACAGGCAAGCGGTAAGTATCATATCACATTTATGATTTGTAATGACGCGATTGAAGGTCGTTATGCCACTCCTGCACGGTTTAAGGCGGGGTCTATGGCATGCGGTTATCGCTTCCGTTTGACCATGTGTGCTATTTCCGGCACTTCCACACAGGTAACCTTTACCAACGAGGGTATTGCACCTATTTATAAAGATGCGTATCCCGCTATCGGTGCTACGCGTTCTGCTACATCTCTTAAGGGATTGCTGCCTGGCGATTCTCGCACTTTCACCATTCCTGCTGTATTGACTTCGGCAGACGATTTGCATATCGCTTGCGACTATCTGGTCTCGGGGCAAACGATTCAGTTCAATGCCGATAATGTAGGCGTTACTACAGGAATAGAGCAGGTTATCGGAAGAGGTGGTAACCACCAAAAAATAATGCAGAATAACCGATTGGTCATTCTGCATAACGGGAAAAGATTCAGTGTGTTAGGCGAAAAACTCTAACGCGTTTTATCTGCTTCTCCGGTATCTTTCTTACCGCCATATTCAAAGGTCAGCGGAATGGCTTTCGGAATGGCAAGCGCAACACCGCCCACTCGTATCACCGGTTTCAATTTGACCGTCACGCGAGTGGGTGTTTCACTCATGCCTAAAAAGTTCTTCACCATATTGGTTATAGTGGCGCGGGAATGTTCATGCATCAGCGTTTTGACATCTACGCTCAACTTAATCGGCATATCTGCGCTGCTGCCTCCGGCTACAATGAATGCCTCGCTGTTGCTGCCTTCGGCTATATCAATGGAGTCCAGTGCCACAGTGTAGAATACCCTGTCCATAGAAGCAGTCTCTTTATTCGGATTAACAACATTCAGGTGAATAGTGCAACCCATCGTTATCTTATCCGTCTTGCCTGCCAATGCTCTGGTTATCTGGGCAATGCCGGCTATCGAACGCCGCTCCTTGCCGGTCATGTCCATAAAAGTCACATCGGAGATATGGGAATAGGTGTATTGGCAGTCTTTCAACTTGATGGCTTGCATCACATTACAACTCGTCAGCCCCATAAGCCCCGTCAGTGCTACTAAAATCAGCTGTTTCGCTTGCATAATATATTGTGTTTTTTTAGAATGGTCAGTAGTAATACGGCTACTACGGTGCCCGCTATATCGGCTGCCCAGTCCCACCATGAACCTTCACGCCCGGTGTATAGGTTTAGCGCGGATTGGCATATTTCCATCGCACCTCCCCAACCGATGGACCAGATGAATGCAATAAGCGTGCGGTACTGATGCGCCGATTCCCACAGGATAATGGCTGTTAAACAGAAAAACAGCCCGCAGTGTACTGCTTTGTCGGCGTGAGCGATATGCGGCATGGATGTGGGTTCGGAAAAGGGAACCAATAGCAGTACCCCTATTCCTGCCGTCATCAGCAACGACCAAATATACGGCATCTTTTGTTTCACACCGCAAAGGTAGCACTTTTTGCGGACTTGTGCAAATTTTATATAAAAAAACCGCCCTCTCAGGCGGTCTTTTTTCTTACCAATTGTTGATATTTTCCGATTGATCTACCCATACCAGTCGTTCTGTGTCGTAGCCCCTTCTCCGGGCTTCCTGCAATAGAGCGGCTTTCTCGTCCTCTGATATGAGTGGTGTCCTGCTCAATATCCATAGGTAGTCTTCGTCTCCGCTTCCCACCAGTGCTAAACTGTAGTAGTCACTCACCATCAGGACGCGGTAGTCTGAATAGAACGGACCGAAGAACGATACGCGCAGTAGGGCAGGGGTGTCTGTCAGTTTGGCTTTGCCGATACTGCTTTTCAGTTTGCCGTTTTTCCATCCCGAATTGGTTACTTTCACCGTTCCGTCGTTGTTCAGCGTGTATTCGGCAATCGTATTGGTCATTCCCTTTTCGAAATAGTGGTCTATTCGGGCGATTTCATACCATTTCCCCAAGTATTGTTGCAGGTCCAAACTGGTTACCGGCATCGTATTTACGGTACGGGACGCTGTGCAGGCGGTCATTGGGAATAGCAGACCGCATAAAGCAGATAAAAAACATTTTTTCATAGTAGTGTTGTTGGTAGGTTGAACATTGTTTAGGACAGCGGACCGGCTTTGTGGTAGGTGCGTTGCATCAATTCTCGGTCTATGAGGTGGATGCCGCATCCGCACTCGCATGCCCCTATTCTCCGTAGTTCGGTCAGTATTTGCAATGCCGAATCTTCTTCTTCAACTTGCTCATCTACAAACCATTGCAATCGGCTTTCGGTGGCGAAATCGCTTTCGTGAATGGCTTGCTTCATGAGTTCGTTAATCATCATGGTAACTTCCCGCTCGTGTTTCAGCACTTGCTCAAACACTTCAATCGGGCTGTCCCACTCGTTGGGTACATGGTCAATACGCTGTAAGGTCACTTTTCCGTCGCGTTCCAGAATGTGGCGACTTAATATTTCTGCATGGTCTTGTTCTTCTTGGGCCTGTATGCGAAGCCAATTGGCAATGCCTTCGTATCCGGACTCAATGCACCAGTTGCTCATGCTTAGGTAAAGGTATGCCGACCATAGTTCGGCGTTTATTTGGGCGTTTAACGCCTCTGTCATTTTTTTGGATAACATAGTTGTTTAGGTTAAAAGGTTGAAAACATGTAGTTAAGGTTGTTTAATGGCAATCAGAGATTGGTTTCATGAGATTCTTCGTCTGTCTATCAATCCCTGTGCCGGTCTATTTGCGACAGCAGCATTTTTTGCCGGTCTTTTCCGTTGCGACGGGTTTGAAGGCGTTTTTACCTGCTCCGCACTTCGGGCATTTCCAGTTGCTGGGCAACTCGTCGAACTTGATGGGTTCTACGCCTTCGTCGTAGATGTACCCGCAAATACATTGGTACTTCATAATTGTGTTGTTTGGGTTAATGAATGGTTGTTTTTGGTTAATAGTTTTTTTCGTGCAGGTTCTATCTGCTGGTCGCTAGCTACCAATTGTCAAGCCCCTGCTCACTCTCCCCTGTACAAAACTCGTGCCAAACTTTGGAATACACCCATTTCGGGCAAATGCGCAGCATGGCGGCGTCCGAAAACTCGTGCTCCACCTGTTTTTATCGGGTGATTAACGGGTGATTAACGGGTGATTAATAGGTGATTAATGGGTGATTAATAGGTGATTAATGGGTTGTTTAGGTAGGTTGATAGATATCTTATCCCAACAACACAATATATATCCCCCAAACGATAAATTCCAAAATAATTGTAAATTATTTGCATATATCAAAACTTTTTTGTATCTTTGCACGCTCAATAAAAAATTATTGACTTGTATGAGCGAGGATAGTAACTATTGGGATATTCAAATCACACCGAAAGACCGCCTTCTTACCCTTGATTGGCGTGAGATGTGGCGCTACCGCGATATGTATTGGCTCTTTGTTATGCGTACTTTCCGTACGGCGTACAAGCAGTGTATTCTCGGTCCCCTCTGGTTTTTGATTACTCCGGTTTTGTCTGTCGTTGTTTATGTGGCGGTCTTTGGCGGCATTGCCAATATCCCTACTGACGGCGTTCCGGCGGCCTTGTTCTATCTATTGGGTATATCGGTGTGGGGTTATTTCGCTTCGTGCCTGACAGGTACCAGTAATTCATTCGTTTCCAATGCCGCCATATTTGGCAAGGTCTATTTCCCGCGTATTATCATGCCTCTGGTGGCGGTTACAACCAATGTGCTCAGTTTCGCGATTCAGTTGACTATTTTCTTTGCGTTTTATGCTTATTTTGCACTGACTGGTACAGCGGGGGCGGCTACTATGCATTGGCATGTTGTCTTATTCCCGTTCCTCATGTTCATTTTGGCAATGATGGCGGTGGGGTTTGGTATGATGATTTCGTCGCTGACAACCAAATATAGGGATATCCAGATCGTTTTTGCCAAGATTATCTCCCTTTGGGTATATATCACGCCGGTTATTTATCCGTTGAGCATGGTGACCAATCCGCATCTGCATTTGGCAATGTCGTTGAATCCCGTAACGCCCGTTATGGAAGCCATCAAATATAGTTTGTTGGGGGTAGGACAGTTCAGCTGGTTGTGGTTGGGCTATAGTTGCCTGATGACCATCGTTCTGCTTATCTTCGGCTTGATGCTTTTCAATAAAGTTCAAAAGTCCTTTATGGACACTGTGTAATCTGCGAGTGATAATATTGTGAAAGAGAACGAGCAATCATTTTGGACAACCGTCATCGAACCGCATGAGCATTCTCATCGGCTTGGTTTGAAGGAAGTGTGGGAAAAACGCTACCTTTTGTGGCTGTTTGTTAAGCGGGACATCACCGTTCAGTTTAAGCAGACTATTTTTGGCATGGGTTGGTATTTTATATCGCCTTTGTTCTCAACGCTTATCTACATGGTCGTCTTTGGTCGGATTGCCAATATCCCGACGGACGATATTCCGCAACCTGTCTTCTATTTGAGCGGTGTCTGCTTGTGGGAGTATTTCTCCACATGTTTGAGTGCCGTGTCCTCTACTTTTGCAACCAACGCGAACTTGTACGGAAAAGTCTATTTCCCCCGATTGGTAACGCCTCTGTCTGTTGTCTTTGGTAAGTTATTCCGCTTTTCGTTGCAATTGAGTACATTTGTTATCATTTACTTGCTCTTTGTGCTCAAGGGGGTACAACTATGTCCCAATTGGTACCTATTGCTCTTCCCGGTTGTCTTGCTCTGTTTGATGGGTATTGCATTGGGCTTGGGTTTGATTGTGTCCAGTTTGACGACAAAATATAAGGATTTGGTCAATTTCTTCCCGACTTTTGTGTCACTTTGGATGTATGCTACGCCTATTGTTTATCCGTTGAGTTATGTAACCAATCCGACCTTGCATCAACTGATGTTAATTAATCCTTTGACGCCGTTAGTAGAGACCTTTAAGTTCGGTGCTTTCGGTGCCGGTTCGTTTAGTTGGGTGAGTTTGGGGTATGCCGTCTTGTGCACTGTTGTGCTGGCGGTTGTCGGTATCCTGATGTTTAACCGCAAGCAAAAGTTCTTCATTGATACTATTTAAGCACCAGGGGTGCGTTTATGTGCCGACGATGTTAATGAATACAGAAAACAATATAAACAATAAACGCACGAAAGTGCAGATAAACGTGGCTCTGCCACAGATAAACGCAGCTCTGCTGCTTAATTAAAAAGATGAATGCAATAGAATTTGAACATGTCAGCAAGCAATATCGCTTGGGCTTGGTCAGCACCAAGACCCTTAGCCACGATATTCGCCGCTTTTGGATAACCAATGTCTTGCATAAGGAAGACCCCTATTTGAAAATCGGTGAGACCAATGACCGTGCCACAAAAGGTTCTTCCGAATATGTCTGGGCATTGCGTGATATTGATTTTAAGGTCGAACAGGGTGATGTGGTCGGTATCATCGGTAAAAACGGTGCCGGTAAGAGTACACTGTTGAAACTCCTGAGCCGTGTTACGGGTCCCACTACGGGGGCTATCCGTGCCCATGGTCGCATCGGCTCTCTATTGGAGGTTGGTACTGGCTTCCATCAGGAGATGACCGGTCGTGAGAATATCTACATGAATGGTGCCATCTTAGGTATGACTCGCGCTGAGATTGACCGCAAGTTGGATGAGATTGTTGACTTTTCCGGCTGCGAGCGCTATATTGATACGCCGGTTAAACGTTATTCGAGCGGTATGATGGTTCGTTTGGGCTTTGCTGTCGCCGCCCATTTGGAACCTGAGATTCTGGTGGTAGATGAGGTCCTCGCCGTCGGCGACGCCGAGTTCCAGAAAAAAGCCATCGGCAAGATGCAGGATGTCGCCGGCAACGGCCGCACCGTCCTCTTCGTCAGCCACAATATGGCATCAATACGTCAATTGTGCAAACATGCCGTATTACTGAAAAATGGTATGGTAGAGAAACATGGTGAAGTTAATGAGATAGTTGATTATTATTTGAAAGGACAGCAAACCCTTAATGATTTTGAACGTAAAGGTAATGGCGCTGTGCGCGTTAGTGACTTCCATGTCAATAAAGAAGGGGTTGAGTTAGGTGAGGATTTGGTTGTGGATATGCTTGTCAAAGCCAATAAAGA
>JAZUGJ010000069.1:0-3587 GCA_045641145.1 Paludibacteraceae bacterium | reverse complement strand
GCGATGTCAGAGCCTTCAATATGGGAAAACAAATTAACTGCCGGCGGGGCGTCTTCTTCATCGAGAAAATCGTGCAGCCCTTTTTCCATGAGACTTTTTTGAAGTATGACGACGCTTTCTTCCAATGACGAAGCAACCGGTTCTTTCTTTTTTGCTTCTGTTGCGGACTTGCCGTCCTTGTTCTTTTTACGCGCTTTACGGTTTTCTATCCGGTGAAAAATCCCAAAGCCTTTTTCCATTGTCACCGACTCCATTTTTTCTAAAAAAATAGGGTTGCAACTTCCGTCAAAATTGCAACCCTGTTTTGGTCCGAGTGACAAGATTCGAACTTGCGGCCTCTTGAACCCCATTTTTATATTCTTCGTGTTATGTCGTGTGATGTCGTGTGATATAATGTGATAGAATGCCCTGTATTAGCGGCTTTTGGGGGTGTGGAGAAAACAAAAGTCAGAAACGGTCGGCAAAGAAAGTTTGTCCAAAGTGGTAGAAAAGTGGTAGAAAAACCTGCGATTACGAAAAAAAAGACACGGGGCACGCAAAGTTGCGTGCCCCTGTTCTGGTGTTACTCCAAAGTACTCCTTGACACAAAGCAACGATGGATATATAATAACCGTCAGAGGTGAGAAATATGCCATCAACAAAAAAGCGTATCAATTTGACCGTACCCGATCCGATATATGACCAATTGCAAGCGTACAAGGAATTAAATGGCATTTCCAATGACGCTGGCGCGTGTCTTCAATTGATTGTTCAACAATTAAAGGCACAAGAAACCATGCAGTTGTTTTTACAAACATTTTGGTCGTACAACGCGGAAGAGCGGGAAAAATTGACCGTGGAAGGCACCAAAATGTTCGCGAAAATGAGCCAAACGGAAGAATTTAAAAAGACACTACCCTTTATCAGCATTCCGCAACCCAAAGATTAGCAACAGCGTCCGCGTCGGGGGAACCCTTCAGGGTGCCGACGCAGCGTCCCATTGCATCGCGCACACCCCAAAACCCACGGTAACATTGCACAGGTTAGTATTACCCTGTGCAACAGCGTAAGTTGTGTACACTTGTTGTACGCAGGAATCTATAAGCCATCATTGAGATTCGTTTTATTTTTGTTTTTCTCCATGTCGGTGCTAACTGAATAATAAATATAATAATCTGCAATTCCGACTGGCTGTTTTGTGTTTGTTTATGAAAGGAGATGGTTTGCGACAAATAATGAAAGGATGAATTATATGGCTCGTACAAAAGCCGCAAGAAAGTATCAATTGACCATTAACAACCCAACGGAACACGATTTTCCCCGTGAGGTTTTGCGAAACACTTTGTCAGGGATGAAAACTTGCGTTTATTGGTGTATGTGTGATGAAATCGGTGAACAGGCAACAAGGCACACGCACATTTATTTGGTGTTTCGTAATGCGGTGGAATTTTCGTCCATACAAGAACGATTTTACGGCGCACATATTGAAATCGCCCATGGTAGTCATCGGGAAAACCGTGACTATATTCGCAAAGAAGGACGATGGATAAACGATGAAAAGCATGAAACCAATCTGACCGACACATTTGAAGAAAGCGGTGAATTGCCGCCCGAAGAAAGCAAGCGGCAAAAACAAAGCGAAGCCATTTTGGAAATGGTGACCAGCGGCGCAAGTAATGCCGAAATTCTGCGTGAATATCCCTCTGCAATGCTACAATTATCCCATATTGAGCGTGCGCGGCAAACTTTGAAAGAAGATGAATACCGCGACAAATGGCGCGATTTGCACACCGTTTATCTTTACGGCAAAACGGGGACGGGAAAAACCCGTAGTGTGATGGAGCAACACGGGTATCGAAATGTGTTTCGCGTTACAAATTATGACCACCCGTTTGATGGGTATCAAGGCGAAAAGGTTATCGCTTTTGAAGAGTTTCGTTCCAGTTTGCCGATTACGCAAATGCTGATTTATTTGGATGGGTATCCGTGCAATTTGCCCTGCCGCTTTTCGGACAAAGTGGCGTGCTTTGATACGGTTTATATTATCAGCAATATCCCGCTTGAAAATCAATATCCGAATGTACAGGCAACCGAACCCGAAACCTACCGCGCATTTTGTCGGCGCATTTGTGCTGTCGAAGAATTGTTTCCCGCATCAGATGATGCGGAACAGTAAAGGGGGAAGTGCTTATGTTTGAGGATTATCCCGACATTCTGACCGTTCGGAAAACTGCGGAAGCACTTGGCGTTTGTACAAGCAGTATTTACCGTTTAGTTCGTGAGCATTCTCTTGGTTGCAAGCGCATAGGGAGAAAAATTATTATTCCGAAAATCGCTTTGATTACCTATGTGCGCTCGGCGCAATATACCGTTCAATCGTAATCGCAGGCAAATCTATCTGTCAAGAAAGGAGTTTGTTATGACAGGGAGTCTGCAAATTAAAAATGAAAAATTTTATATGGTGCTTAATCTCTACGAAAATGGCAAGCGGAAAAAGAAATGGATCGCCACGGGATTGGATGCAAAGGGAAACAAGCGAAAGGCGGAACAGATGCTACGCGAAACGCTTCAAACCTACGAACCGGAAAAACCGTCTGCGGAAATACTGTTTGCCGATTACATCCGGCAATGGCTAACTGTGATTGTTCGCAAAGTGGATGCCGTTACCTTTCAATCGTATGAACTGTTGGCAAATACGCACATTTTACCTTATTTTGACGAAAGCCGCTTAAAGGTCAATCAAATTACAAGCGACATTCTGCAACGGTTTTTCGATGAGCAAGCGCAAAACGGTCGCATAGACGGAAAAGGTGGTTTGTCGCCTTCGTCTTTGCGTGGCATCAAGAATTTGGTAAATCAGCCGTTGCGATTAGCGGTCAAAAATGGTTTGCTGATGTTCAATCCCTGCGAATTTGTCATTTTGCCGCGCAAAGTGCGTTATGAATCGAATTTTTATTCCGAAAAGCAGATGAATGCGCTGTTTGATGCCATCCGCGGCGATGATTTGGAATCACTCATTCGGATCGCCGCCCTCTATGGTTTGCGACGTAGTGAGGTACTGGGGATACAATGGGACAGCATCGACTTTGATACTGGATTGCTTACCATCAAGCACACGGTAACAAAAATTACCAAAACGGTGAAAAAAGACAGTACCAAAAACCAAAGTAGTCACCGTTCCTTTCCGCTCACTCCCGAAGCCCGAGCCATTTTTGAAGAGGCGAAGAAAGCCGAAACCGAAAACCGATGCGCGTTTGGAAAAGAATACAAGTCAAATCCGTATGTTTTCAAATGGGCAAACGGTGAGCCGTTCTCCCCCGATTATGTTTCAAAGCATTTTCGCCTGTTGCTGAAAAAGCATAATTTGCCGCACATCCGTTTTCATGAGATTCGTCACAGTTGTGCCAGTATGTTGCTGAATAACGGTTGTACGCTCAAAGATGTGCAGGAGTGGATGGGACATTCGGATATAAAAATGACGGCAAATCTGTATGGGCATTTGGATGCATCCCGCAAACAAATGATGGCGGACACGCTTCGCGGCGGCTTGTTCGGTGGGCGGTAGAAAGGTGGTAGAAAAGTGGTAGAAAAACCGTATTTTCTCACCC
>JAZUGJ010000068.1:0-25468 GCA_045641145.1 Paludibacteraceae bacterium | reverse complement strand
CCTTCATCAATCACGGGTGTCAAGTCACAATCACATTCACCACCTTCTGGCGCGTAGATGTCAACTGTTTCACCTCCCTTCGTCCATTCAGCAATCTTCGTTCCCTCTTCAAGGGTTGGTGTAAGTTCGCAATCACACGCGCCACCACCCATGTCATCAAAGTAGTTGTCCCCTATGGTGATGGTGGGGTCATCGCCGTTAGGATTGTCTACACTCAACCAATGCCCATCGCCCTTCAAGTTGCGACAGAAGCGAACAAGCCAATTGAAGGTTTCTGTGAAACCCATATTGGCTGGCGCACCAATCGCAACCCCTTTCTTCAACTGTGTCAATGCCTCTGGTTTCATTTACAATCACCCCTCATTCGTCATAGTTTCTACCGCTGATGTAGGACGAAAACAGACTCTCAAGGGAACTTCCAAGGTTGAAAGTCCATATCTGTTCGTTCTCATTAACATTGATTACCACTTCCCAAAGGTGCGCTTCAAAATGTTGTACGGCAACTTCAGCACCCATATATTGAACGGGTGTTTTGTACTCAATTCCTTGTTCACCATATTCAAAGCCACCCGGCCTTGACCTAGTGTATTGCGTCTGCTTTGAAGCGGCTAATGTCTTTGCTTGCGTTTCAGACAGTCCAACATACTTGTATCGCTTCGTTGCCGTTCTCGTAACGCAATAAAGAGGCGAGTACAAAGCCGCTCCATTGGCCGACCCCATATACACGATTTTTGATGTGTATGTGTATTTGACCACCAATCCCTCTTCAGTCACCTTGTTGTCACTTGTATCTGCCATTGTAATATTCCTCATTTAATCCCTTGAAGTTCAAGGAAGGCTTCAAACCTATCCTTGATTGTCTTCAAGTTATCGTGGTTGTCTTGTTCCCTTTGACGCATCTGTGCTTCAACCTATCTTCTCTGCGCGGCGTTTCTTGCTTGTTGCGCTTGAAGGTTCTTGTTCTTGTTCCAATTCTGTAGTTGTTGCCACTCCTTATTTGACATATTCATGTGGCCCTTGGAAAAACCAATTTCACCATTGCCAAGGTCAACCATTTCACCGCCTTGCTTTCTCCATTGTGCGTCAAGGTTTTTCATCCTCTGGTCAAATGCGTTCCGTCTATTTGCCATGCGCTGGTTCTGGTTGTTCTCCCATTTGTCCTTGTTCCTCTCGGCCTTCCTTTCGCCACCCGTAAGACCACCAACAGAATTTGTAAGGGCTTGTGCCGTCTGGTTGATTCCTTGGCTCAACCTATCACCTTGATTGACCAACTCATCATGAATTTCCTTCAATGCTTCAAGTTCATCCTTCCTTGTCTTTTCGTTGTCCTTCTTCATCCTATCCGCTGATTCATCCATCGCCTTCTTTATAGCGTCAGACTGTGCTTTTCTCACTTCGTTCTGTGCCTTCACAAGTGCGGCCTCATTCAAAAGTCCAACATTGGACTGTTGAATTTTAGCAACCTTCAATTGGGCATCTGCTTCAATCGCCTTGTCTTTCTGGGTGGCAATGTTGGACTTCTCTTTTTCTATGTCCTTCCTCAACTTGTCAATTTCAGTTCCAACCTTCTTTGACAAAGCCTCATACTGTGTGATATTTGGCATTGGTCTGGCACTTCCCTTCCTTGCCCATTCCTCATCTGAAATAATCAAATCGCCAACATCATCCTTGGAGTTCTCCAAGAACTTTTTGAGCATCTTGCCTTGTTCTATTTTCTCTTGTAGTTCCTTCTGCTTTTTGGTCGCATCTTCAAGGTTCTTGGTCATCGCCTCAATGTTCTTCGTTGATGTCGCAATGCTTTCGTTGGCAATGGTCTTGTCATTGGCGGCATTGGCAACATTAAGATTTGCCTATTGCGACCTAACCGCATTGTCAATCTGAACCTTCTTCAAGTTCGCTTGTGCGGTCAAGATTTCCCTATTGCCCCCATTGGCTATGTCCTTCTCAAGTTGCCCATCAATCAATGCCTTCTGGCCTTGGGCTTGTGCGTTCACCGACTGACCCCTTATGGAGTTCATCTTGGTCAGATGTCCGGCAAGCCTTTCAAGAACTGCTCTTGCCTCATTCCCCTTGGTGACGATTTCACCAAAGAAGTCAGATTGCTTCTTCCTTGCCGCTTCAATCGCCTCACACAAACGCCTTCTATACCCTTCTTCCATCTTCGCCATCATTTCGTGCTGCTTTCTCGCCGCCTCATCTGTGCTTTCCTTCCACGAACTGAAGATGGATACAAGCAGGGTCACACCAGCAATAGCAAGACCAATAGGGCCACCAGACAACGCGCCAAAGAGTTTTCCAATGCCGTCAGCAACCTTGCCAACAGTTCCATTTATTCCACCCAACTCACCGCTCAACTTGCCAAAGCCTTCTGTGGCATCCTTGACATTCTTGGACAATCCCTTGACGGCAGTATTTGCTTTGTTGAACCCTTCGCCTTGGAATACTGACGCAAGGGTTATCTGTATCTTGTTGCTTGCCATTTGCCTCAAACCTCTTTTTCTTCGTCCTTCTTGTTGTGTCTGTTCTTCATCGCATCAAGGGTCTTGTAATATTCCCCAATCGCCCTATTCTTCATTTCCTTGGATATGTCAATGCCCTTGTTCTCATACGCCCTTTGAATTACCGCTTGTAGTTCTGATGTTGTCATCTTCATTGCGTCATCAAGTGGAATACCAAGACCCATTGCTTGGGAATCGTGAATCACCCCAATTGCCGTTGATTGTATTTCATCGCAGGATGTTTCTTCTTCTTCCTTTCCACGGTTGTTGTCCTCAATTGGAAATTCCATTGCGTTTGAATCGCAACCATAAAGGCAATAGTCAATACAAGCAATCACTTGCCTTATCGTATGGGACTTCAGAACATCACCAATGAACTTCTTTAACTCTTCTTGAATCGTCTTGATGTCCGTCCATTCTGGCAAGTCCATTTTCGTCATTGAATATGCCTTGAGGAAGAAGGCGGTTGTATCATCGCCGTCATCGTAAATGCGACAGATGTTATCAAGCCACAACTGTTGTCCAATGCTTGGTTCACGGAACACAATCTGGTTTTCTGCTTCGCCAAGGAAAGCGCACCTTGGAAGAGCATAGAACGAAGAGGCGTTGGGTTGCCGCTCACAACGGCAACCTAGCGCATTAAGTCTGATGATTTCCCTTGGGGTTAGGTTGATTCCCTTCTTGGCGAGAGAATCAACATCCTCCATCGCCATTTCTGACACCATCGTTCAACCCTCTTGGTTAATCATCATCTTCTTCAGTATGGGCAAGATTTTTGGTGTAGGTCACAGAATAGGTTTCATAACCGCTATCTGGATTGCTCAACGACATGGGTGATGTACAAGTCCAACCCGTTGCGCTGATTGAGGGTGTTCCACTTGTACCCGTTCCTTGGATGGTCAATGTGGCGGTGAGTTTGCCACCAATGATGTCCCAAGCAACAGTCTCGCCGTCCTTCGTGGCTTTGGTCAAGGAACATTCAGCGGTATAATTCGCCTGCGTCACATAGAACCCACTTCCAATGCTTGCCCACGAAATACCCCAAAGGGCTTGCGCGTGGTGGCAAGGTTCAAGTGTTGCTTCTGGAACTTCATAGTAGCAATCTTCGCTACAATGAACACCATTGGCACTTTCACCAGACACTTGAACTGTGGGCGGCGAACCAGCACCCGTACTGATTGAAACATTGGTGATGATGTTGCCCCTTGTGCTTGAAGTAGCACCACGCTCTTCGCCAAGTGTAAGGTTCTCAAGTGCCGCATCAGCATGAACCACATAGGAGCAAGAAGGTGCTGACATTTCACCATACACTTCCTGCTTCACCACATCGCCCTTGTCATTGATTGCTTCAGCAACGGATGTGCTTTTGTTTTCGTCTGAACTGACAATGGTGAGTCCATTACCATCACCAGCCACATTAAAATAATCTTTCTTTGATAGGAATGACATTTAATATTTCCTCATTTGGTTTCGTCCGTAAATGGCCTATAGCCACGATAGACGCACGATGTTCTTAATCAGCATTACTTACATCTTCAATCACACCAAAGACAGTAAAGGAATGAGTATAGCCCCAAATCTTTTCCGTCTGGTTGATTGATGTATCACCTTGCCCCAACTGAAAGCCCGTGGCATTGAACCCTTCAAAGGAATAGTCATCATGAACATCGTCAAGGCATTTCTGTAGCCGTTCCATTTCGTCCATAATCAGTTCGCAAACATCAAGGTATGTATGTCCGTTGTAGTCATAATCAGCACGAAGGGAAAGGGACAAGGCACAATTGAACTTACAAGTAGGTATCATTGGCGAGTCATATTCCCTTGGTCTTACCTTAACAACCAAAATGCCGTTGTTGTGGTCGTGCGTAGTTTCTTCGCCCTTGTTCTCGTAGTCAAGAAGTGCTGGTTGAAGTGTTCCCACAACCTAGACATAATATCCCCCTATCAGTTCTTGGAATTTGTCCACAAACAGTTTTTCAAGTTCTTGTTCAATCATAGTGTCATACCTCTTTAGTCTTTTGGAAATGGTGTATCTATCTTGTTGAAACCAAGCAAGTTTTCACACCGCTTGTTAATGATTGCCGTTGTCGCGTTCAATGCGCGTTGTAGGCAAGTGTTCACATCTTGTTCGCCGTTCTTCAATGCCAGCATTGCGTAATCCAGATTATCTTCCATCGTGATTGAGTATTGACCATCGTTGAAGCCCGTTGAACTCTTCTGAACATTGGTGTTGCGTTCTGCTATGGTCTGCGCGGCTTGTTCCACATTGTCAGCAACATTCACACTTGCCGCCACCTTGTGGGCAATCCGTCCAAGTGCGTGTTTGGCAAGCCCCCTATACTTCTTGATTCGCTTCTTCTCAATCGCCTTCAACCATCGTGTTGCTGACTTCTCGCTTGAAGCGGCTATGTAATACTTCCTTCCGCTTCTTCTCACCCAAAGGAATATCTGGGACATCTTTGAAGTCAAACCCTAGTCAGCAATCACCAACGAAGCATCGTTGCCAAGGTTGAAACGAGCATTAGAACCCCTCACCCTCAAGCAGGGTATCTTCTTCGCCCCCTTCCCTTTGCCCGTTGCGCGAAAACCAAGGTATAGGTTGTTCTGCGCTTCAACCTTCGTGTTGAATGGCTTTGTTGGTTTCGCCAAGTTCGTTTGTGCGCGTAGTGATTTCAAGAAGTTGATTGAGCAAGCGGCAATAGATTGTTCCGTGGTCTCGTTCAGATACTTCTTTCTCGCCTCTACCAACTTGGCAAACTCTTCAAGTGTCCGGCCTTCAATGTCTGCGCTGATTGTAATGTCCATAGCGCACCCCCCCACCATCAATCACATAGTCCGCGCATGAATCACGAAACCAAGCGCAAAGTCCTCTTGTACACCCGTCACATTGTAGGTCTTGGCTGGATTGGTACGCGCTATGTAATCGCCGCGCTTGATTCTGCTTATAGATTGCCAATCGCTTTTTCTAATGACAACGGAAATAGCATCACATTCCGTTTCAAGCATTTCATCTGAAAGAGGGTCAGCGGTGTTGTCCGTTGCCACAAATGCCTTGACTGTTTGCGGCAATGCTGAACCTTTCAACCCAACCATCACAGTTTCGTTGAAGAAAGGTTCAAATGCGTTTTCAATATTGTCAAAGGGATTTTCCATATCAACCATTACTTACAAGATTGAAACATAGAAGATTGCCAAGGTCACAACAAAAGAACAACCAGCCCCACGAAGGGGCTGGTTGCTTCGCCTTTGATTACCTTGGAAGAATAATCAATTAGCCCTCACCATCTTCATCTTCAGCAACCAGACGAATAGCCTTGTCAGCAAGCACCTTCGCACCAATAAGCAGGTCGCCGCCAAGCATGGCCTTGCCCTTGGAGAGGTCTTCATAGACGCGCATACCAATGGAAAGACCATTGGCATCCTCAACAGTCCAAGTGTTGGAATAGCCGTTGATGGCAGGAGTATTGACACGGGACACAACACCAAAGGAAGCGCGGGGAACAATCACACCCAGCACACCTTCTGGAAGATAACCCGTCATCACAACACCCTTGAAACCATACACATTGGGAACATAGCCGTTGCGGATGGCCTCTTCTCCACCATACACATTCGCATCAAGGCAAGCCAGAAGCGAACCATAATGCTCTGGGTCAAGAACCAGCACGCAATCAAACGGGTCAACCCCGTTGTCATCGCAGACCTTCAGAAGTCCAGCGAAACCAGCCTTGTCATCTGGCATGGTGGCTTCAGCGGTGACATTCGTGCTTGTGAACATACCAAACACATACTTGCTAGCCGCAGTTCCAAGCACATCGCCAATCGCCCTAGAACCATCAGCAATGAAGTTCAGTTCAGTTTCGCCATTGCCCACTCCGTCAGTCGTGGCAATCCCGGTGTCCGGCAGGGCAATCGTCTTGATGAAGTGCTTGGAAAGATTGACCACCGCACCATCAACATCGTCAGCACCCGTACCCCAATCGTTCGTTCCCTCTGCGAAGTCAGCGGCAGAAGTCAGCGAGTAAACGGGAATAGCAACCCCAGAATACTTCTCACCCTGCGCAGGACTAAAGTTCTTTGCGAACAAGGAGAACGCACCAATATGACGCTGAAGTCCAAAGATAGCGGAATCAGACGCCTTCTTAATAGCAATATCACTCAATGCCATTTTACATATACCTCAATTTAGTTGTTCATTACTTATGGACAGTAATGATGTTGTTGTTTTTCTTCAGATAGTCAAAGAAAGCCTTGCCTTCAAGGTTTCTCCAACTGTCCTCGTTGTGACCATCGCACTTGGACGGACACGAATTGACATTGGCGTTCAACATATCCAATGCCTTTGTCTTGTCAGACAAAGCGGATGTGAGTTCTTCACAATTCTTCGCCTGCTCTTCCAACTTGTGATTGAGGCTGGTGATACTTGCCTTCGCTTCTATCAGTTCCTTATCTTTAGTTGTGAGTTGAACCTTAAAATCATTTATCTGCTTCTGAAGAGCGGCCTACATTCCAGACACGCGCTTTTCACATTCTGCCTTGGTGATGAGGTCTTCTTTCTTTTCCTCTTCCTTATCCCCTTCACCACATTCAGCAACCTTGGCCTTGAGTTCTTCGTTTTCCTTGGTCAGTTCCTCAATGCGCTTTTCAAGTTCCTCAATGGTGGGCTGGGGTTCTTCGTCCCCTTCCACCTTCTTCTCTTCTTCTGTCTGGGGCTTTTCTTCCTGCTCTTCCTGCTCTTCCTTCTGCTCCTGCTCTTCCTCAACCTTGGTTTCTTCTTCCTTAACCTCTTCTTTGGTCTGCTCTTCTTCCACCTTGGTATCTTCCTCTTTGTTTTCCATAGTCAAACCTCTTGGGATGTTCTTGAAATTGTATCTGCTAATAGAAGCGCACAATGCGAAATCATCGCCGTCATCAATGACCTCACACACCAGACCATGTTCCTTGGCATCCATTGACGAAATCCAAGTTTCGTTGTCCATCATGGCGCGTATCTCTTCATCAGACCTATCAAACTTGGAGCGGTAGAACGAAAGAATGGCCTCGTTCATCTTCTCCATAATGTCCGCTTCTTTGCGCAGGGTATTGGAGTCACCTTGTACAATGCTCCAACAGTTGTGAATCATGAAGAATGAACCCTTGCCCATCACAATCTTATCACAAGCGCAAGCAATACAAGTTGCGATTGAAGCACACACACCTTCAACCTTTGCCGTGGTTTTAACGCCCTTCTGGGTCAATGCCTTTACCTTGTTGGCAATGGCAACACCCGTAAGGACTGAACCACCTGGGCTATTGAAAACAAACTCAACTTCTTCGTTGTCCTCAATGGTATCAACGAAAGCAGCGAAGTCCTTGAGTGTCAAATCACAAGCATCGTACTTGTCGCACTCGTTGTCTACAATCGCACCAAATATATTGTATTTCTTCATAGCACAATCTACTTACTATTTTCTTCAATCGTTCGTTGAAGGTTCTTCAACAGTTTCACCAACTTTCTTGGACTGTTCCGTTTGACCACCGCTCAACATCAAATCTTGTGGCGGCGTGATTCCATTATCCAATAACCACTTCCTTTCGTATGCTGTCTGCTTCATCTTGGCCTTCCAATCGTTGCCCAAGATGTCTTTGTATGTCTTCGTCATATTCTTCAGCTGAAGGGCAATGGCGTTTTCATTGGCTACGGGGTCAAGGCTATCAATACCCTTCCAAGTCCAATCAACATAATCCATATAGTCGTCGGCAACATACACCTTCACTTGCTTCGTTCTCAAAGCCCAGATGACGAACCTATTGAATATCCAATCAGCGACTTGTTCCAAGTCTTTCTGAAATTCAAGAATGGCCGGATATGAAAACAACTGATTGCTTCGCCAATTGCCGTCCTCTGGATTGCCCGTTGCGAAAATGCGTGAAAGGCCCATAGTTGAAGCGCACCTATTAGCAAGCCAATCAACCATCGTCTGAATGTTGGTGTTAGGGTGCTTCGTGTCAAGTTGGTTTGGCGTTATCCCCTCTGGCAATGCTTCATAGACAATGCTATTTTCCTTGGCCTTGTTGAAGGAAATGGTCTGTTCCTTCTGTTCCTCTTGACATTGCTGATTGACCAACTCCTTGATTTGGTCATCTGTCATCTGCGATATGGCTTGGGCATTGGGTTCAAATGGAGAAGGTACAACCTCTTCCTGCGAATCAATGTTCTGGGTCAACCAGCAGAAGATTTGGGCATTGCGTCTGGACGATAGAAGTTCAGATTGTACAAGGTCTTCAAGTTGGTGGATGGTGGCTATTGCGCTTGCGGCTTGCGACACCCCACGACCTTCGCGCCAATTTGAAGAGAAGTGAAACCAATAATTGTCAATGGGGTTGCCGTTTGGGTCTTTGCGAAGATAATAGCATTTAGCCGGGTCAACCTTCTTGCCAATCCCCGTCTATGACTTTGAAACGATTGTGCCAATGTGCCTTCCATTAGTGGAATATACCTTGCCCTGCGAACACCAAGCACCCTTCCCATAGTGCTTTTCAACTTCTTCCTTTGGCACATCAACGATTTCATTGGCCTCAAAGAATAGCACCTTTCCAGAGTCTTCAACAAGGCCATCATCAAAGAGCAACACGCAATCGCCGCCAATCACATATTCACGCAACACGCGCTTCAGAAGGTGGTTCAATGTATCGCCCGTGTAGAAGTCAACATTGCGCGTGTACTTTGAGAAGGCGAATTTAAGCGCATCGTTGGCTTGCTCGTTTGGAATTGACAATACCACCTTGCCGCCACAAGTTGAAACAACATTGGTGGTCATCTGTCCAAGGATGGTGTTGAACAAGGAACTATTGCGTACAAGGTTGCGCGTCAAGTCAAGCAACTTGGCGCGTTTGTTCGCGTCAAGTATTTCATCCTCACCCCTCAACTCTTCAGTTGAAGGTTCAATCATAGACTGTGCGCTTGAATCAACTATCTTGTACTGACCCCTTGCCTTGTATTTGACAATGGGTACAACGGCAATCTTCTTGTTCGTTGCCCTGCTTCTTGTTGCCTTTGTTTTCTTCGCTGGCTTTTCCATCATTCACCTCAAGAATATATTGTTTCAATGGTGTGGATTGTTTTCGCCTTGCCGTTGTTCAACAGCATATTGCGATATTGGGCAAGTTCCTTGAGAAGTGTGTTAATCAATAGGGTAATCTTGTCCAAGTCATATCTGGTGTATGATTTTGACCCACCACCACTTGACAAGGTGGCACTAGCGAACCCGGTCGTTCCTGCTTCAATCCTTGCCTTCTTCAATGACTCAATATCGCTTTCAAGGTCAGCGATATGGGTTAGGATTTTTCTGATTTGTTCAATAGTCATATATTCACCTTCGCCATTACTTACACGATTCTGATTCGTTTGCGTTGGGCAATCTTCATCCTTGAATATGGATATTGGCCTTGACGATTGCCAACAACACCGCCTTCAATGTCTGTGCCAAGGGAATTGGCCCAAGCAACCGCATAGGCTTGCGCTACTGTGTCAAGGTAATCGTGGTCAATTGCGCTCTTGGTTTTCCAAGTGTATAGGTCTTTGCCGTTGCTTTGGTGGGTTATGTACAATAGTTTTTCGTTCGTTATCTGGGTCGCAAAGTCTTGGTGATGGTGTGGAGTTCCGTTGTAGAGCATCAATCCGGCAAGCCCATAAGGAGCAACCAATATAGCCTTCAGAACCGCCATCTTCCCAGCGTCTGCGTCCCAAGCAATCCATTTCTTTCCACTACCAGACTTCAAGTGTTCCGCTTCATCACCACACAACACGCATCGTCCAGAAGCAGAACGCAACCTTGAACGAACATTGGCGTTCCACAAGTGGGCGGCGCGTCCGACGAAACCCCTAGAGTTCAAGCCGCACAACTGTATTGAGTGCTTTGTCCAATCACATACGGGGTTGAAGTTCGCGCCGCCAGCATCAACCGCCACATAGTCAATCTTGATACCAAGTGAAGCAACCTTCTTGCCGTACTTGGTGAGTAGGTTGTAGACTTGCTGATGATATTCAGTTTCTGGTAGGTTGGATGATATGTGGCATTTGAACACTTCGTGATAAAGTACGGTTGCCGTCATGTGTGAATCAAAGGCAAGGATGGTGTTGGTCAATGCGTGGGAAACATTCAAGTCCCACGAAGAAACCACCATCTGCGTCCCCTGCGGAATTGTCAGCATTGGAGTTGAACCAATCTTCTCAAGAACATTCTTCGCATTGACTTCAACTTGAACGGAAAACTTCTTGGGCTTTAGCTGGAACTCGCAATCAAACGCATCAACACCAATCAAGTGCCGCTTCTACATCAACGATTGAACCCCAGACACATTTTCGCCTTGGGTGAAGCAATCTGGGTTGTAGAGTTCAAAGCCGCCTTCAAGGTCTTGCTGGTGGTCAATGTAGAAAGCATCAGACTCTTCGTGTGGCTTGTCCTCAATTGATTCCGTATCGTACAAGTCCCAATACTGCTTCCATAGTGCGCTTTCAATGTTGCCAAAGTTGATGATTGCTGGAAAGCACACAGTCACCCAATTGGGGTCTTTCTTTATCCGTTGCGTCACATCCTCTGGCCCAATAGGCGTTGATGTAAGACAACAAGCAATCTTCTTGTTCACACCGCCCAAGTTCATTACTGACTTCTGGATGATGTCCATTACCTTGTTCGTTGCCTCTTCTGTAATGTCCTCGTCACCAATGATGTCATCAAGCAGGATTGAATCAACGCGCAAAGAACCCTTCCTCATTCCACGCAATCCAGATGTAATGCCCCTCGAGCAAATGTGGCTTTGCTTTGGTTGGCCTTCAATCTCAATGTCAGCGAAGGACATATCTGATGAAGTCTTTGAAATGTTCGTGGGCTTGTTGTTGTATGTTTGCCTTCGTCTGTATGACCCTTGGCATATCTGGAATGGCAAGGACAAGGTGGGGTAGTCTTGGCTAAATGCCGTGTCCGTTTCAGTCACGAAACGAAAGATGTCCGTCAGCAACTGATTTCCAGCCCTTGCGTTTGCGCTGATGATGACGGGAAACCTTCGCTTCAATGTACATATCTGGTAGAGCAGGAACAATTGGGCAAAGCACGATTTACCAGCACCACGATGAAGTTGAATTTGGATTGGCTTTGCCATATTCAAGCAACCTTCCATCTTCTACAATACCACCTTGGCGTTCTCTGGGGGCAAGGTGTTCAACAACGAAGGAAAGCCATAGGTACATACCCAATCATAGAACGATGATTCTGCTTTCTTCCTGCGCTCCCAATTGATTTCCTTCACCGCATTGTTAATCTGGTCATCAATGCTTGAATATAGGTCATCGTGCCTTCTCTTCTTTTCAGCACCCGTTAAAACCCTATCCTCATTGATTCTTTTTCTTGGCATTGTGATTTTTCCTCCGGCCTTTCACCAACATTCTTGGATGTTGTGACCATTTTATTTTACTATTTTGAACTCAAAAGATACCATTCGCCACGGCGACACTCTCGCCCATTGGGGTGAGGGCTTTCAGACCCCCCTTTGAAAGGTGGGGGGCTTGATTTTTTATAGGGTATTTTTCAAGCCCACCCACCCCCTTGGGGTAGGGTATTACCCCACCAACCCCCTTCAAAACTCACTATATATTACAATGATTTTGACCTTCCAGCGCATTTCTCGCAAACCCACCGCTCAATCAATGTCCATTTCATCCGCGCTTGTCTTGTGGTCTGGTTCCAAGTCCTTCAGCAACCTTTCAAGTTCGCGTATAGTATCGTTGGTGTGCTGGTTCAAGGGCAATTCACCTTTGACACTCTCCAACGCATCAATCAGCAATTCCCTTCTATGGTTCATTTCCTTGTAGTGCTTGCCAAGATAGGTGACATAGGCGGTGAACGCCGTCCTTGTGAAGTAGTTGAAGAAACTATCCTTGTACTCTTCCTTCATGTTCTTTAAGTTGCGTATGATTTTAAGGACGGCATCTGAAACCATTTCATCCTTCATTGATTGTGGGTATCTGATGAATCGTGGATGGGTCAAGAGGTGGGTAGACACTTCAAGCATCTACCTACCCAACTCTTCGCTGATTACCCTTGACTCAATGACGGGCGAACTGTCGCGCCATTTGACCCATTCCTTGTATATGTCCGCAGACGATAGATACCAATTGCTCTTCCTTGCCCTGCTCATCTTCCAAACCTCGTTGTTGTTGTCAGTTGCTTCACATATTCCTTGACCTTCCTTGCCAATTCAATGAAGTCCTTGCCTTCCACATCGTTTGTTCCAATCAACTGTATATCAATGTTCATTCGTGGCATGGACAATGCTTCTTCGTGTAGTGTTGATGTCATATCAATTAGGTCAATCATTGTTCAAGCCCTCTTCAAGTATCTGGGTGATTCTTCCTGCGTCAATGTTGCTTTGTTCCTCGCCAAGTTCAGCATAGACAACCAAGGTTCTATATATGCCGTCAAACTCATCAACCCCATCCCCAATGTCTGTGATGTAATACCCTTCATTCGCCAGCGCATCCAAAATACCCTTAAGTTCCTTTACCTCGTTCTCATCGTTCAAGTTGAAGATGTCATCCACCACATCCAACACTTCATCTGTTCCATCGTCCAATGTGAATTTAATGTAATCGTATTTCATTGCCTTCATCCCCTCTTGTTAATCTCGTTCTTCAGTTCCTTGATTTCGCCCCTTACTTCACCAAGGGCTTTGTTTGCGGTTTCCACAACTGATTCAATCTGTGCCGTGAAGTCAGCAATCACCATTTCCTTGATTGCGAATATCAACCCAAGGAAGATTACGATACTTCCTACAACAATCATCACTTCTATCATAGCCTTTATCCTCTTCTTTTGTTCTTTGTTAGTTTGTTCGTGTTGTCCCTCATCCCTTGAAGGACGATACTATTTACCATTTAGCCGGACGAAACTGATGGGGTCTGGGCAAGAAAAATGAAAAAAAGTTGCTGATGATGGGTGGTTCAGCAAGGTGGGGTGTTAAGATGTTATGTTTGTTATGGATTTTCGCATATTGCTATTGGTATTCCTACGATATTTTATACTGTTATTTATACTCTTGACTTTTTTGAAAAAAACATAACAAACATAACATACATAAACACCACCCCCTTGAACCCCTTATTTTATTGGGGTTTTTGACAGTCTGGGGGTGTTATGTTTTCAGATACAAACATAACGCAGCCATAACAAACATAACACCCCGGCAACATCCAGCAACATCCAGCACCAGACACCGCAAAAAATTGTTGATAACTGTTGACAAGTGTTGATAACTTTTTTCAGATTTGCCCTCAATTTTTTCAGCGAAAGTGTTAAATACAAGTGTTGTTAAGAGATACAAGACACATTGAAAACTTGCGCTCCTGACAATAGGAGATGGGGTGTCATACGAGGAACTTCGTTTTTCCCCCCTTGTATGGCATCCCTCTCCACCCGCGATTCCTTCAGATGAGCGTGGTGATTACCAAACGGGTAAAGGGAAAAACGAACAAAGAGGAAAAACGAAATGAAAGAACCTATCAAGGTGTCGCCCCTTCAGATGGTGACAGATACAAAGAATGTGCTGGACACATTCCACAAGATACACAAGGAACTCACTTCAGACATCAAGGACAAGAACCTATTTGAAGCGATGATACCAGAAATATTGACCCCTTCCTTTATTGGATTGTTTGGCGATTCGTCATAGGCAATGGCGGTGAAAACAATATCTGAATATGTTGAGGGCTTGATACCCACAGTAGAAAAGCCCGTGATGGTTGATGTCCCCGTGATGGACTATGGCAGGGACGGCAGGGGAAATACTGTAGAAGTTCAAAGGATTGACAAGAAGGGTATGCCTATGTTCAAGAGCGAACCAGCGAAGAACGATGATGGAACGCCCAAGACTACTGTATCACCAGCCTTCACGATGACCAAGGGATATACCACCATACGAAACACAGTTGATTCGTACTTCGCCCAATTGAGTGTATATTGGGACGCTCGTTCCTATGCGGTGGAAAACACCAAGGACATTGATGAAGTGATGTTTGACAAGATGAACGACTACCTTTGGCGGCATATCATGGCGGTTAAATATCCGCAGGATATGAAGCGCGAGTTTAAGCACCTTGCCATTTGCGTAAAACGGAAACTGTATTACCTTGGCGATAGAAACGATGTTTTCAACCAGACGATTTTTGGACTGTATGACAACGAGATTGGCGGCACGGGAAAAACCACCCTGCTTGAAGGTTTTTCAAGGGGCTTTTCAAACGGCACACCCTTGTTGCTCCACAGTTGGGAAGAACTGTTTGGGTTCAACTTTGAATCGTTTGACAAATACGGAATGGCCTTCATTGACGAAGACCCACCCACAGACAAGACGATGAAGGACATGATTAAGCAGTTCGCCGATTCTGAAAACCGCAAGGTTGAAAGGAAAGGCAAAGACCACATGTTTATCCGCAACCTTCTTACCCTTTGTTGTTCTGCGAACCACAAGATTGGTTCAAGGATATTTGACGATGAAGCAAGGGGGCAAAGGCGTGACGCATTTTTTGAAGTGATTGGCAACTTGATACAATACACCTCTTCCATCGCTGAAGATTGGTTCAAGCGGATGTTCGCGTATTGCCCCATTGACGATGACTCAAAGACCTACCACCATTCAAACCCCCACTCTTCTGAACTGACAGATGGAGAGGTCACGATACTGAATAGGATATACAAGACATTCAAGCCGCTGATGGCCTCTTATGACCACGATGAAGCAGAACGGGTGCTGGGTGTGAAACTATCAAGCCCAAATGACCCCAAAAAGCCCGTAGGGTACAAGTTGGGTATGTTGTTTGAAATGATTGACGGCAAGCCCAATGACAAGATTGGATATACCAACCTCAAGAAGGTGCTGAAGGTTCAGAAACTCTTTACCCTCACCATAGACCACGCGAACGGCAAATGGTATATGCCCAACCTTGATGAAATTGGGAAGGTGCTGGACTTCGCCCCCATTGAAGCAAAGCAAGTCTGGACACAGACTTGGGCAAGGCAACAACCCTTCCTTGATGTTGATTCTGTGGTTGAAATGCTCAAAGGCGATTACGATTACACAAGCCCCATCACCTATGAGGAGGTAAAGTAAAATGGAACACTACATTTCAATTGATGTTGAACAAGGTGACAAGGCTATCAACATGATTAAAGCCCCATTGACAGACGCATTGAAAGAAGCATATCTGAAAGCCCCAGATGACAAGCACGATTGCTGGTTGTTCTCCAACGGCTATTCAGACACCACAACGAAATACACAAGAGCGGAACACAATTTTGAATGGCTTGATACCATCCTTCTGGATGTGGACAACAAGCAGAGTGACCCCCTGCTTCTGGAGAAGTTCAAGGAAGAGTTCTCACAGTATGATTTCATACTGTGGGAATCGGCTAGTTCAACGGTTGAATGTCCAAAGTTCCGTGTGATTATGTTCCTTGACAGAAAGATTGAATGGGTTAATGAACCGCAGAAGTTCACCAAGCAAGCAATCAAGGAACTGTTCGCCAAGTATACTGATGACAACGCAAGTTGGTATTTCACAATGAACAAGGGCAAGAGGAACACCATACAACGCAATAGGGGGTTGCCGTTCCCTTCAAAGCGGATAGAGGAATTGGTTGAAATCAAGAGGCAAATACAGAAGGCATTGACCCCTTCCGTTGCTGATGAATGGCTAAAGTCACTCAACAAGAAAAGAGTGACGGACAATCCAGATGGGTGGATGAAACTACCCAGCGTGAAGAAGTGCCTTGAAGGTCTGGCACAAGGCGAAAGGGACACTTGCCTTAATGCCGCTTGCTTCGCAATGGACAAGTGCGGATATAGGGGCAAGATTGGTGAGTTCCTTGACATGGTATCAGCACCAGACGAAATGACAAAGAAGTTCAGAAACAAGTATAGAGGTTGATTAAATGAAAAACGAAATGAATCAGACGAACACCCGGCATGGGACTAACACGAAGGATGTGGTGGATGTGTTGGAGCAAAGGGGGATGAAGATTGACCATTTGAGTTTCACCCACTACCAATCCACAAGCCGCACGACATCAAACGAAACCCACCGCATTGAAAACCTAAAGAAACCCCACATAACGAAATCTGGCAATCTGATGACTTGTGTTGTGGGCTATGACAACATCAAGGATGTTCTGGCAACTTCAGCGAAACTTGGGTATCAGATTGAAGGATGTGAGTTCTACAAGGAGTCTGGCGGTTTGTGGTTGGACTTCGCCAAAGGCGATTTGAGCCACCTTGAACCCATTACAGAAGAGTTCATTGATTTCGTGTTGTCCAGATTGTCAAGGGTGAACTTTGAATGAAGAAGTTTGAAACGCATGATGAATTGGTGAAGTTCGTTGAAAACTTCGTCCTCCCAATATGCCGTCTTTCATAGCAGAGGTGGCATTGGGCGAAGGCGAAGCAGGAATGGAAACTGTGGGACTATGGAATCAACGACGGCAACAAGCAGGAAGTGAGTTGTTGTCTGTGCCATTCTCCCATGTTCCATTGCTTCGCCCTTCGCAACCAGCTAAACGGGAACACCCTTTGCCCCATCTGCTTGAATTGTATTGAGCAGATGGACGAAGAGGGATTGAGGCAATAGGTGGATGTGATGATGAACCTATACGCGCTTTACTCAATCGTGAAGGACAAGGGGACAATCTACCATAGGGACTTCCACTTTGACGAAATCCCCCTGCTTGACTTCCTACACGATAGGGGGGCGATTGGAAGATGGCAGCACGACTTCATGGTTGACTTGATTGGGCGAAGGAAGGTATCACCAAAGCAGACCGCAATCTACCAGCGCATAGTGAATGAGTCAATAGCCCCTTGGGTTCTGAAGGCCCTTGGGGGCAACGCTGAAAAATAATGAAAATAGTTCAGAAAACATACGAAGTTCTGAAGCAGAAAATTGTAAATTCTTTTGTTGAAGGAAAAAGCAAATAGCACCTTCAACGAGGTAATGATGAAAAACACAAAAGACAACAACAACACAATCTTCACAATGAATGACATTTGGCCTTTGGTGAAGGAGCAACGGAAGGAAGTTGAGGAACTAGAAAGGAAGGTGAGCGAAGCATACAAGAACCACGCGCCCTATCCAGACATCTTCTCCCTTGAACTTCAACTGTTGTACACATATAGAGCATTGATGGCATACCTTGACACCTTTGAACGGGTCTGTATCGTGGAGGGTTGAACAAGATGATTACGAAGTTCGCAGAAGCATATTGTTCAGAATCGCCCGTGATGATTGAGGGGTACAAAGAAGCGGTGAACGACCACACACAAGTTTGGAGGTTGTACCACAAGAACGAGATACTGACTTCGCTTGGTGAAGTCAGCAAGGCAATACTTAATAGGCTTGGACTTTGGCTCAATCGTCCGGCAAGCGAATTGGCGTTTATGACCAAGGACTAGGTGAGGGAACTTCACGCGAAGGCGAAGAAGCACAACATCAAACATTCCCTTGGCATTGCGCTGAAGTTCATATTGGCGATTGACCCGACGAGGGACTTGAACACCATCACCAAGGAAGAGGTCAAGGGGGTTCTGGCAATCGTTTCAAGGTTGCGAGTCATATACAAGCAGATGAAGGCCAACTGCTATTCGCCCAACGCGCAACTGTATAGGTTCTATGGCGGCAAGGGCGTGACCATCTGCGAAGAGTGGTTGAAGGATAGTGATTCCTTCGTGGCTTGGGCGATGAAGAACGGCTATAGAATCAGCAACAAGAAGCGTGGGGTTCTGGTTTCGCGCAGGGACTGTGCCAAGGAGTTTGGCCCGTCCAATTGCGAAATCAAGTTCAACGATTGAAACCAGAAGCAACAAGAGGGTTTGATGAAATGGAAAACGCAATCAACATTGAAGCAAGAAAGGAAATCAACAACATCATTGGCGGTGGCTGGTATTACCACCAAGCAATTGACTTCGTTCGTGATTGGCTTTGCGAACTGAAGAAGTCAAGCATAAGGGCAACGCAGAAGAAACCGCCATACAAGCATGGTGCGGTGACAAGGACATTGAGGAAGTGGGCTAAAATGTGGTCTGACCAAGAAGTGTCTGACATCTACAACCAAGCGTCAAAAGTAATAAAATATTTGAAGGAGAAGCACCCCTTTCTTCAGTCGCTGAAGTAAATATATATTGGTTGAGCCGCTTGTAGTCTTGGCGGTGATGCCTTGTTTTGTGTTTTGGTTTGTGAAGTTCGCGCCCATCACCTTCATTGGTGGTGGGCGCGTTTTTTGTTGTGTTGTCGTGTCTGGGTGTGGTACAATATCCGCAATTCCATTTTCAACACCACCCCCAGAGGCAAAGAACCAATGGCGAATCAAGACCTAAACAAAGCACGCGCCGCCAAGAAGGATGAGTTTTACACTCAACTCTTTGACATTGAAAACGAGGTGAGGCACTACAAGCCCCACTTCAAGGGCAAGACCGTACTTTGTAATTGCGATGACCCCAGGTGTTCAAACTTCTTCAGATACTTCACACTAAACTTTGAGGTGCTGGGATTGAAGCGCGTGATTGCCACTTGCTACAAGAACCAAGATGTTGATTTGTTTTCGCTCCACGATTGCGAACGAGCGGTGTATCAAATCTATGATGGGGACAAGAACGGCAACCGCAAGGTTGATGACGAAGAGATTGAAGTGAAGTTCCTTCAAGGTGATGGTGACTTTCGTTCGCCAGAATGTTTGGCCTTGCTGGACGAAGCGGATATAGTCGTGACCAATCCCCCCTTCTCTTTGTTTCGTGAGTTCATTTCCTTCTTGATTGCCCACAAGAAGAAGTTTTTGGTTCTTGGCAATATGAACTCAATCACAAGCAAGACCATCTTCCCATTGTTCCAGACGAATCAAATATGGCTGGGGGCAAGTATTCATTCTGGTGATAGGGAATTTCAAGTGCCAGACGATTACCCATTGAACGCAAGCGGCTATAGGGTGGATGAAGAAGGCAGGAAGTTCATTCGCGTCAAGGGTGTTCGTTGGTTCACCAATCTGGACTACAAGGAGCGTCACGAAGATTTGCCCCTATACAAGCGATACACCCCAGAGGAGTTTCCAACATACTTCAACTACAAAGCAATCAATGTACAAAAGACCTGTGACATCCCCTTTGATTATGACGGGATAATGGGTGTCCCAATCACCTTCTTGGACAAATACAACCCCAGCCAATTTGAAATCATAGGTAGAAGTTATGACTTGGGCGATATGGAAATGGTGAAGGAGTTTGAAGGAAGGAAGAATAGCCCAAGGTTCTACTTGAAGCACAAAGACGGAACACTTGAAAGACTGTATGAAAGAATTGCCATCAAAAGGAAGGACACCAAGCAATGAAGATTGAACCACATAGAATCAAAATCCGTGACCTTGTTAATGGCTATGAGGATAGGGAAGATGATGGTGTTGTTGCCTATGGCGGCAACTTGGATGTTCGTCCGGCCTACCAACGCGAGTTCATCTACAAGGAAAAACAACGAAATGCCGTCATTGATACCATCCTCAATGGCTATCCCCTAAATGTGATGTATTGGGTTGTCTGCGGTGATGGGAAGTTTGAAGTGATGGATGGGCAACAACGCACAATCTCAATCGCCCAATTCTTCAACAATGACTTCTCTTATAATATGCGCTACTTCCACAACCTTGAGGACGATGAACAGTCAAGGTTTCTGGACTATGAATTAGATGTGTATTTCTGTGAAGGGTCTGATTCTGAAAAACTCAATTGGTTCAAGACAATCAACATTGCTGGTGAACGACTGACAGACCAAGAGTTGAGAAATGCGGTATTTCACGGCCCTTGGGTTGAAAGCGCAAAGCATTGGTTCTCTAGGGCAAAGTCAAACGCCGCCAAGATTGGTGGGCAATACATGAACGGGACGAGAGAAAGGCAAGACTACCTTGAAACCGCCATTGAATGGATTAGTGGCGGCGATGTTGAACACTATATGGCCTTTCACGCGAAAGACCCAAACGCGAACGCCCTATGGACTCACTTCCAGACTGTGATTGGGTGGCTTGAAGCAACCTTTGTCCATACCAAGGACAGATTGAAGATACTCAAGGGGCTTGATTGGGGGACACTCTACCAGAAGCATGGGAAGAAGGTTCTTGATACCAGCGCAATTGAAAAGCAGATACAAACCCTGCTGATGGATGATGATGTGACCAACAAGCGTGGCATCGTTCCCTATGTCCTTGGTGAAGGTGAAAGGTTCTTGTCAATTCGTGCCTTTACTGATTCGCAGAAACTCACCACCTACAACAAGCAGGGTGGTGTGTGCGTCAAGTGCGGCAAGAAGTTCAGATTGGATGAAATGGCCGCAGACCACATCAAGCCTTGGTCAAAGGGTGGTCATACCACATTGGACAATTGCCAAATGCTTTGCCAGATGTGTAATGCCATTAAGGGGGACAAATGATTATCAACAGACAACCAAACGAAGATTACCTTACCGCATTGGCAAGGACTTGCGACAAACTTTGGGAACACGCGCAGAAGTCAGATTTGAGCGATAAGGACAAGGCGATATTCAAGCGCGTGCTGGACGCTACGATGTATAGGGCCTTAAACGAGGACACCCAGATGGGGCAATCCGGCGATGAAAAGCGCGTCTGAAAAACGCCATTTACAATTTTCGCAGCCGAAACCGACACCCAATTTGTAAAATGCGTTTTAAGCGGGATAGAACGGGCCTACAACCGCGCCGCGCCACAAAAAGGATAAACCCTACACGCGACCATCTGAAATCGTTTATAGGGGCATTTAAGACCCCTTCTCGTTCAAATTCCATTTTAGAGCAAAAAATGATGACGGACATTGAAGAAATTGAGCGAAGGTTCAAGGAAACAACTGGCCTTGAACACATTGACCTTTCCGTACCACACATTGAAAAGGGTGAGGGTCAGCAACAATGGACATCTGAAGAGCAACGCACGGAATTGGGTTTCGTCACGACCCCATTATGGTTGGCAGATTTAATGCTTGAACCGCAGATGGAAACACTCACACCAGAAGAAGCCACTTGTGAAGCGTGTAGTGGTTGCGGTCAGATAACCATTCGCATGATGCGGAAACTCTACACCAAGTTTCCCAATATGGATGTTCGCAATTGGTTGAAGTACCACCATACCTTTACAGAACTATCCTTTGCCAATGTTGCTTGTCTTATATACATCTTCGGCCCTAATATCAATGTCTATGCTGGCGATACTCTGAAAATAAAATATTCAAAGCAAACGAATGAAGAAAACGGCATCCTCTTCTTTGACGAAAAGAAGAAGCAATGGGAGAACATCCCATACCTTGTGGAGAACCTTGAAGAACACAAAGACAACCTCAATGAGATTTGGGAAATCATGAA
Organism: Paludibacteraceae bacterium; assembly: GCA_045641145.1. GTDB lineage: Bacteria > Bacteroidota > Bacteroidia > Bacteroidales > Paludibacteraceae > Colicola. The sequence continues at coordinate 3,538 of JAZUGJ010000068.1, read as the reverse complement.
AAAACTTGATTACCACTTGAACAGTTTGAAGGAAAGTCCTTCATCCATACAACTACCACCCAAACAAAGAAAGGAAGAGAAGCAAATGAAGAAAGAAGCAACCAAAGGCAAAATGCCGCCAGCGGCAAAACTTGGCCTTCAAGAACGAGAGGAAAAGAAGAGGCGCGGAGAGATTGACCTTGACCAAGAGCGCAGGGATAGGGCCGCCCGTTTAAGGAGATTGATTGAGTTTCACAAGAAGGCTGTAAAGAAAGCCGAAGAGAAGGTTGAAGAAGCGAAGCGTATTGTTGAAGTCCACAAAGCACACCTTCACGATACCCAAGTTGCCCTTGAGCGAATCTTGGAAGCAAAGGCCAGAAACGAGTTCAAGAAAACGATGTCTAGTCTTACTGTTGCGCAGATGAAGAAACTCCAAGACATCATCAATAGCGGTATCATTGGCAGAAACGGCGAAGACCTCCGGGATGAGTTGTAATCTCCTTCCTGCTTCAATAGTATGTGAGACCAAAAACAAAGGTTGGTGGTTCAATGCCACCAACCTTTGTTGTTTCTTCAATCAACCAAGGCAATCAATCAAGCACTTCTTCCTTCCACCACCTTCTTCGTGAAGTCAATGACCTTCTTCAACTCTTCATTGCTTTTCAGACGAATGACAAGGAGCAGGGCATCTTTGACTTCTTGGCTTGCGTCCATCAGCATCACTTCATCAAACAACTTGGTATCTTGTTCAGTAAGTTCCTCAACGAACTTGGTGGGTGTCTTGGGCTTGGTGTCAATGTCCTTCAATGCGGAAAGGTCAACCCTCTTCTTGTTCATGTCTGCGTGGGCATAAAGTTCAGTCACGAAGGCAGACCCATGCCCCGTGTAGAGGTGTTGGATAGTGCCAAGGTCAACACCATTCTGGAACAGTTCAGATACAAGGGTATGACGGAAAGAGTGCATCCCATATACGCAATTTGCCCTTGAATTGCCTTCCACCTTCTGCGTAGTCACAATTCCTGCCCTCTTGAACACACTCTGGCAAAGGTTCGTCAACGGCTTTGCTTTGTTGCGGTTGTACAGTTCAAGCATCGTGGGTGTGATATATTCATTGTCATCCAGCCTATGGATGTAGCGGAAATATAGGTCATCAACAACCTTCTGATTGACAATGGGTAGAATGATGGTCTTTCCCGTTGAGTTCATAGTCTTGATGGGTTTCCATTCAAAGACAACTTCGCGCTTCAAAACCCCATCTTCCTTCAATTGGTTGAACTTGACATCTTTCCATTGCCAAGATACCAAGTCGTGGAGTCTTGCCCCCGTGTAACGCGCAAGTTCAAACAACATCGTCAATTCAGCATTGTTGATTTCGTCCAATACGCGCCATATCCTCGTAAGTTGCTCTGGGGTAAAGGGTTTCTTCCCAACAACCTCGTTGCGCTTCATTGGAAGGATGAACTCAAATGGGGAATGTTCGCCAAGACGCGCTTTGAGTTCAGATGGTGAATTATACTTCTTCAACACGCGCCAGACGCGCTTGTAGAAACCAAGCGCATAGTTGAATTGCGAAGGCGACACTTGCTTTTCATATTCGCGCATCATCTCTTCAATCTGTTCCCTCGTCAGTTGTCGCATTTCAGTAGTGCCGCCGAACCTGTCAATGAGGTAGTTCCCCCTTGCGTCCCAACTTTCCATTGTTGTCCGTGCGTTCTTCCTTCTACGCACCACATCGCAGGACTTGAACGCTTCAATCATGCGAAAGAGGTTCAACGATGGGTTTGTTTTCGCTTCAAGTATTGTCTGTTCGTCCTTCGCCCTTTCAAGTCTTGCGGTCAAAGCGCGAACATCGCCAAGAGCGGAATCACAAGCGGTTTTCTGTCTTGCGATTTTCTTTGCTTTCTCATAGTCAGTTGTACCCGTGCTTTCATCGTGGGACTTGCCTTCAAAAGTCCAACGCACGCGCCAGCAACCTTTGCCGCGCTTCTGGTATAGATAACCTTCGCCATGTTTGCCCATTTTCTCTTGCCTTTCTATTGGTGGTTGATTGAAGATGGGCGTATGGTATCACATCCCCAATTTCAAGGCAAGAACAATTTTGGGGACTTTTTGCCACCATCAAGCAAAAATCCCAATATTTTAATGGTTTATCGCCAACTCGTAGTGCGCGGCGAGAGTGCCGTCGGAAGCGACGACTTCGGAAACGTTCTTGTTGCCGTCGTGCGCATAGAAGAGCATCTCGCCACCATGTCTCCAGACGAGCGGACGCGTGGCGACGGGTTCCGTCGGATCCCACACATACGCATTGCCGTTATTATCCGCGACCTGCAGGTAGCCGTTGTAGACGAAGCACTTGTCGTTCTTCGTCGCGCGGCGGCCCATGCGGTCGTAGGACATCGAGAGAATTGTTCGATCCTCCTTCGCTAAAGCTACGGAGGACAAGTTGGTCGATTGTTCCGATTGGCCGATTCGCTCCCAGCGCACCGGGCGGTTCTCGCCGTTGTAGGCGACCTGCCAGGTGCCTGTCGCGGTCTTGACGCGCGTCTGGTTGCCGTCGGCGTCGAACTGCGGGACGAAGTCATTGACCGACGTGTACTGGTTCAGATTGTTGGCCTCGTAAACGGAATTCGTGCCACGCTCGGATGCGGTCTCGCGGTTGCCGATGTCGTCGAACTGGTAGCCGTAGCTGTAGGCTGTATCGACCATGGCCGTCGCGTTCGTCAGCTCGCTGCGCGCGTTGTAGAGATAGGCGTAGGTGTCGGGCGTCGTGAAGGCCGTGCCAGACCTGGCGCACGTTATGCGGCGGCCTGCGGCGTCGTAGGTGGAGGCGTACTTCGAGACAGAACCGCTCGGCAGCGCATTGTCGACTTCGAGCAGCTCGCCGCGGCTGCCGTAGGCCCACGAAGCCGTGAGGCCCTTCGGGTAGGCGAGCGTCGTCACGCCCGCCGCGTCGACCGCACGCGTCTGACGGCCCATCGCGTCGTAGGAAAGCGTGACCGTCGCCGGATCGGCGAGGTTCTCGGTGCGGATGCGCCTGCCTGTCGTGTTGTACGTCATACGGTCTCGGGAAGTAGTATACTAAGAACCGCCGAAGAACGCCTCAGTTTTCTACGCAAAAGTTTCGCCCCGGGATTTCGTCCGCACCGTAATCTCGCGCGGGCGGAAGAAGCCTCCAGAAAACAAACTCCGATTGGCGTGGCTCTTGCTAACGCCCCGCCGAATGGCGGATGCTTCGCGACACGACATTCAGATCTTGCCACCACACGGATGATGGGTCTCCATCTTGCAAGAAGACCAATTTGAAGTCGGCAAGGGAGAATGGGCATCTGACATGTTCGACATTCGGCGGAGTGGTAACGGGGGGAAACTGAAGGATGTAGAGTAGAACGGGACGCCCCTCGTCGGGTACGCCCGCCCCCTCATCGAACCGTACGTGCAGTTTTCCCGCATACGGCTCTCCGTGTGGAAGTTTGTATTCATCGCTCCCGTTCCCCGAACCTTTCAGAATCGTTTCACTTTGGTCACGACGGCATCGTTCAACTTGGACAAGCGGTTTACG